>CAMDQF010000085.1 GCA_945905745.1 Litorilinea aerophila | reverse complement strand
TTCAAAATATCCATCTTCGGTTATTTTCGAGGCTTTCACACCCTCGTCAAAACCTTAACTTAATGACATTGACTGGGGAGTAGGGGCGAATCCCCAATCTCTAATCCCCAGTCCCCAGTCCCCAATCTCTGCTCCCATTCTAACGTCTTTTTCCGGAGCAATGCAAACCATTTATGCGTGTTCTTCCTCAAGTTTTTGCCAGCAATCGGGCTTGGGCTGCCGAAATGGAGGCCACCCAACCCGGCTTTTTCCAGACCCTTGCCCGCCAGCAGAATCCGGAATATCTCTGGATCGGTTGCGCAGACAGCCGAGTTCCCGCCAATCAGATTGTGGGGATGTTGCCCGGCGAGCTTTTCGTCCACCGCAATGTAGCCAATCTGGTGGTGCATACAGACCTGAATTGTCTCTCTGTAATGCAGTTTGCCGTGGATGTGCTTAAGGTGAAACACATTATTGTCTGTGGGCACTATGGCTGTGGCGGTGTGCGGGCGGCTCTGCTGCAAAGCCGTCTGGGGCTGATCGATAACTGGCTGCGCCACATTCAGGATGTGGCCGAGAAGCATACGCTGCGGCTCGCCCCCATCTCCGACGAAAACAAGCGGGTTGCCAAATTGTGCGAACTGAATATCGTCGAGCAGGTGCGTAACGTCTGTCAGACGACGATTGTCCAGGATGCCTGGGAGCGGGGGCAATCGCTCCACGTCCACGGCTGGATATATGACGTCGGCGACGGGCTGTTGCAGGACTTGGGTTTTTGTGTGTCGGCCCAGGATGACCTGCATTCCCTCTATGCGGATGCGCTGAAGGGGTTGTAGGTCTTGAAAAACCGTCTGGATTTTTCTATCTTCCTGTTGTAAACTTGTTGGGAAGCAGACGGGTCGATAAGCTGATCCGGAAGGGGTTACGATTCTCCAATCAGCTTGTGCTGGACGCTATTTTTCGGGCGACGCACGAATCCGAGACCAATCGTTTCGATTCCCTATACACCTCCGGGCCAAACCTTTCCATCGAACCCTCATCGCACTGGCCCGTGTGACTCTTTGACTGGCGTATTTTAATCTTTCCGTTGTTGTTTCCGCTCCCGTAAAGCAGGCTGCCTTTACGCGTTCGATTGGAGATTCCTGCCATGTCAGATCATCTGCGTTTTTCGCTGGGTTTGCGCTTTCTGGCTCTTGTGCTGGTTTTGAGCCTCTTGTCCGGCGTTGCCAATCGGCCAATTCTGGCTGGCGAGAATGGGCTGTCCGCCCAACCCGCGCCGCCGGTTGTTACTCCCACCCCGCCTGCACCGCTCCACGCGGCCAGCACAACCAGCCAGGATGCAGTCTGGGCCGAGTGGGAAACCCTCTCTCCCGCTGTAAAAGTCAAAGTCGATGGCCGGATTCTGGACGAACTGCGGGGCGCTGTCTTGCCCGCGCATCTGGGCACGGCGGCTCTGCCTGTTCCCAAAAGCGGCGTCAACCCGGCCATGCCCCGGACCCAGACCCGGTTTATTGTCTATTTGCCGGAGAGCGCAGATATTTCATCCCTGGACGACCGAATCTATGCCAGCCAGGCTGACCGACGCTCGGTGCTAGTGGATACTCTGCGCGCCAGCGCGGCCAGCAGCCAGGCCGGTCTATTGGAGATGCTCAGCGCAGCCAGCCGAGGCAGAGAAGGTGGCGCCGCACCGGTCACCAGTTTTCAACCCTTCTTTATCATCAACGCAGTGGCCGCCGAGGCCGACCTTTCCACAATCATCGCGTTGGCCCAGCGCGACGACGTGACCCGGATTGTGGCTAACTACCCCCTCTACCCACTTGTTCAGGAGGTAGAATCCCCTGTCACTGCTTCTGGGAGGGCTGCTCTTGAGAGCGGAACTGACCAGAGCGCTGATCCAGCCCAAACGGAAGCTGACAATCGGTATCGCTGGAATCTGCTAAAGGTGGAGGCGGACCGGGTGCATACACAGTTGGGCATTCGGGGGGCCGGCGCGGTGGTGGGTGGCTTTGGCACGGGTGTCAACTATCGCCACCCGGCCCTGTTGCGCCAATACCGGGGCAACCAGAACGGGAGTATGGACCACAACTACAACTGGTTTGTCCCTGATGGCGAACTCTATCCAAACGGCAATTTGGGGCGAAGCGTGACCAGTGAACCGAGCGATTGCGCCTTCAGCACCCACGGAACTCACACGATGGGCACAATGGTGGGGGAGGGAAGCGCGAGCAACTCACCGATTATCGGCATGGCCCCGGATGCCCGCTGGATTGCCCTCCCCGGCATCTGTGGTGACACAATGCCCGGCGGCATTCGGGACGACATCGGCGGTATCAAAGCCTTTCAGTGGTTTCTCTGCCCCACCGACCTGACCGGCGATCTGGCCAGTGCGGACTGTTCCAAAGCCCCGGATGTGATCAATAGCTCCTGGGGTTCGGCCAACCCGATAGACGACACCTTTCGCCCGATTTTACAGGTGTTGCGGGCCGCAGGGGTGGCTCCCGTCTTTGCCGCGGGCAACCCATCCGCCGGGCCAGGCTCCATCGGTACACCGGCCAATATCCCTGAAGCGATTACAGTGGGGGCCACCGATGAATATGACAGCCTGACCTATTTCAGCGCACAGGGGCCATCCACCTATCCCGGTGAACAGAAGCCCGAACTGAGCGCTCCCGGTGATTATGTGCTTTCCTCCGTAGGGGCAGGGGGGTATGATACCTATAGCGGCACGTCTATGGCTGCGCCCCACGTGGCTGGCCTGATCGCACTGCTGGTCTCCGCGGATCTGCTGGATGGGGAGCGGGATTTTGACGTGGAAGATATGGAGCGGTTGATGGAACTTTCCGCCGTCGATCTGGGCGATCCCGGCCCGGACACGCTCTTTGGCTATGGACGGATTGATGCCTATGCAGCCGTCCAATTGGGTCTGACAGCCGGCGATCTGCGGGGCCAGATTTTTGATAAAGAATACAACCAGCCCCTGGCTTCGGCGCGGATCGAAGCTTATCAAGCGGAGACAGGGCGACGATTCCACAGCTTGGCCGACGCCACAGGTCTCTATTCGCTCACCCTGCCCGCGGGTGAATATCAGGTGACTCTCTCCCGCTGGGGCTATGAGACTACCGAGGTGGGCCGCCAGCGGGTAGTAGCGGGTGCGCTTTTGTTGAATAATTTTCAGATGCTCTCCCTACCCCAGGCTACCCTCTCCGGCCTGGTCAAGGACGAGAAAGGGCCGGTGGCTAACGCGCTGATCTATGCCCCGGCCAACCCGGCCATCCAGAGCCGCAGCGCTGCGGATGGCAAGTATCAGATCGGGCTGCCCCTAGGCCCAGGGGAGCTGGTGGTAGAAGCCCCAGGACACCGCATCCTGCGCCAATCTATCCAGACGCCTGGGGTCGGTGCCCAGGTCAATTTTACATTGAAAAGCGCACCCTCGATTCTGCTGGTGGATACCAGCCCGCTGGCCGGCTGGTTTCTAGGCTGGCCTGTCTATCGCTTTTTCACCCGGGCTTTGGATGAACAGAGCTATCAATATGACCTCTGGCGCATCCAATACAGCACTTTCTCCGATACCCGGGTGGGGCCAGATGGCTCGACCCTCTATGGCCTCCCCTCGGCTGCCACTCTGAAGGGCTACGATCTGGTGATGTGGATCCAGAGTAGTTGTAACGATGCCGACTGTTTCATAAACACAACCGCCGGTATCGGGGCTGATCCGGCGCTGGTCGAATATCTGGACAGCGGCGGCAGGCTCTTTATCTCCGGTCAGGATTTGGGCGTGGGCGATGGGCAGAGTGTGCTCTATGACGACTATTTGCAGGCTGATCTCTACACTTCTTATGGTGGGTATACCGGCCAGGTCGTGAGCGGTGTTGACATTCTTAGCGGTTTCCAGATGACGATAACCAACGGATCGCTCTATGGCTACGCCAATGGCTATCTGAATGTCAGCCCGGATGCGGTTGTCCCCCAACCCGATGGGGTGGCTTTCCCTGTGCTTGAGTACGCTTATTATTCCAGCGGCGCGGCTGCTCTGGCCGTGGCCCCCTGCGACGCCACCTATCGAGCCTTCTATCTGGCCGCCGGTTACGAAAATCTTTCCCCCCGCGCCAACTTTACTCAACCGGATTGGTCAAAATTGTTGGATGTCAGCATTGGCTGGCTGACAGAGGACAGCCAGGATACCCGTTATTCCTTCTCGACGGGGACCCAGTTCAAGAGTGGGGTGGCGGGCAATGATATCAGATACACATTCTCCGTGGCCAATTTGAGCAAAGGGCTTATGGGCTTCGCCATCAACCTGGAGGGGAATCGTTGGCCGACGACGGTGCTGCATAGAGACACCCCTCTGCTCTCGCCGATCGATTTGCCCGCCTGTTCGCGCGGCATCTTCGAATTGAGGGTCAACCTGCCCTATTCAGCCCAACTGGGCGAGCAGGATGTCTTTACGCTGACGGTTGGCTCTACCAGTCATCCGGGCCTGCCCAGCTATAAACGGAGGTTTGAATCCCGGCAAATGCCCCAATGGGCAGCTGCCGAGCCGCTGTTGAATCAGTTGGAGGGGATGAGCACCTTCGGCTTTGATACAGGTTATGATCTGGTGGGTGGGTGGCGCCCCTACTACTACGACGAATCGGGTCTGCTTGTCAACGCGCACTCTGTGGCCGAACATTGGCGCTTCGACCCTTGCAAGGCGATCTGGGAAAGCCGTTCTCCCTTGCCCGAACCCCGCAGCTACGCGGCATCCGCGGCTATCGGTGATCGTTTCTTTGTGGCTGGGGGGCAGCTGGTCAACAACGATATATCTACCATTACCAATTCTCTGTTTATCTATGACAACACAACGGACACCTGGTCGTCGGGTGCCCCCATGCCCCGATCTCTGATCTATGCAAGTGGCGCGGCAGTGGGGGGCAAGTTCTATCTCTTTGGTGGCATTGATGACTTCGGAGCATCGAGCAACTTCTATGTCTACGATCCTGCCACCGATCAGTGGCAGGATATGGGCGAGATGGCTAGCGGCTTGCATTATGGGGGCGCAGCGGCTGTCGTCAATGGCGTAATCTATCTCCAGGGGGGTGGTGTTGGGTCGAATTTCTTCTACAGTTATGAGCCAGCCACCAATCTCTGGCAGCAGCTACATCAACCCTATTGGGAGCGCAGCGGCGGCTCCCTTGTGGCGGCTCCCGATGGGTATCTCTACCTGATGGGTGGCACATTCTCTGGCTTGGGGAGTCTGGTCGAGCGGTATGATGTAGCGACCGGCTTTTGGTCTTCTGTAAACTACGCCATAGCCAGTGACCGCCGCTACGCTGGGGCTGCCTATGCCGGGGGGAAGCTCTACCTGGCAGGCGGTGGCAATGCGTCGCCTAGCCACGAATCCCTGCGGCTTTCGGGGGATTTTTGTGAATCTTCGCTGATCAATCAACAGAGTGCCGTGGCCACGGGTGGCGATATCGTCTATACACTGGATATACGACCCGGCGATCGCACCTATCCCGGCGCACACCTGACCGCGCCGCTGCATCCCGGTCAGAGCTTCGCTGGCTTTGGCGAGAATGGCATTGGAGCGTCTTACAACTCTGCGACCCATGCGGTGGAATGGAGCGGTGCGCTCGCGGTTAATAGCGCGCCTCTTCGCCTCTCCTATGCGGCCCGGCTGAACGAGGGCGTTTGGCAGGTCGGCCAGCGCATCACCCACACGATCCACCTGGACAACCGCAGCAATCAGGCCGTGACCCGTAGCACAGTCACCCAACTTTTCGCCCCCGATTTCGCGGCCAGCACCAAGCAGGTGAGCCAGCACTCTAGCGCCACGGGAACCCCATTTACCTATACGATTGCTCTGCGCAGCCGTACACCGGTAGGCGGCGAAGTGACTATCATCGATCCCCTGCCCTCCACGCTGGAGTATGTGGCGGGGACTCTCGATTCTGGCACAGGCACGGGCCGCTACGATTCGGATACCCATTCGATCCGCTGGCAGGGCATGGCTGGTGTGGAGCGGCTTGGTTCTGTCAATCTGGGCGCGGACTATATCTGGGTCGATACACTGGGTGATGCTAAAGCACCTGCGCCCGAGTTTGTCTGGCAAGACATCCGCAGCAGCAGTACATCGGTGCTTTCCGGTTCCTATGCGGTTGCCTGTGATCTCGCTCTGGACTTTCCCTTTCCCTATTTCGGAAATGAGTATACGACGGTCTGCGTGGATGTCAACGGCCTCATCAGCTTTGGTGATTACGCCTACCCAGATACATACAACATCTGCCCTCTCTCCAATGGATCAAACTATCTGCCAAAGATTGCCGGTATCTGGGGATCCTTCGCCGTGGATGATGGGGTCTATGTTCAGACCTTCGGCGCGGCTCCCCGGCGCTACACAATTTTCCAATGGGCCGATGTCCGCCCCTGGGATTATTACGAAGACTACTTCGGCACACCCCGTCCCCCGGATACGGACTTTCAGATCGTCCTCCACGAAGATGGCCGGGTTCAGATTCATATTCTGCGTCTGGGCGCCACAGCCCTGTACCGTTCCATCACCGGGTTGGTCAGCCCCTATGCAGGCAAGAGTGTGACCTATCAATGCAACAGCAGCAACCCAAGTCTGCATGACAGAATGACTGTCGAGTTTCTGCCGCCGGGTGGTGTGCTCCTCGCTGACAGCAAAGCCATCCACTTCCAGGTGAAGGCGAAGGACGACACACCGATCAACAGCCTGATCACCAATACGGTTACAATCCAGAGCGGCCAGGATGTCTATACCCGGTCAGCCGCTCTCTTGCTTCGCTCCGTCGATCTCTCCACTTCTGTCAAAATCGCCAGCCGCACAGAACTGCTGCCCGGCGAAAGCGTGGCCTATACCGTCACCCTGCGCAACCAGGGGGTGGCCGCCAGCCAGCAGATCACCCTCTCCGATATCCTGCCCGGCGCTCTGCTCTACGCGCCCGGATCGCTTGTGTGCAGCAGTGGCTCTTGCAATGCAAGCGGCGGGCTGATTACCTGGGCGGGTACTCTGCCTGCCAACGGCTCGCTTTCCCTCACCTACAGCGCCACGCTCAACAGCGTCTTGCCGGACAAAACAGCCCTGACCAATACGGTGCAGATTCACAGCACCGGTATTGCCGATTTGGAACGTTCTGCTGTGGTCTATGCCCGCAGCACAAATCTGAGCGCGTCGCTCTTCGACTTTGGGGGCAGGCCCAACGAGCCGGGAGACCGCTTCACCCTCTCCGCGCTGCTGCGCAACACCGGCCTGCAAAGCACCGCCGCGGACTTCACACTACGTCTGCCGGCTGAGTTGAGTTACATTCCCGGCACGTTGCGCTGTGGGGTCGGCAACTGCCGTTTGGACGGGGAACGCATTCTGTGGAGCGGGACCCTGCCGCCTCGGGGTCTGGTGGCTGTGCAGATGGATGTACGGTTGTCCAGCGCTGTTGTCTCCGGCCAGCGCATCCGGGTGCAGGGCGAGCTAGTGGACCAGACCTTTGGGCTGACACATCCAGTGAGCAGCGAGATGTTCGTGGCGCTGCATCTGTATGCGCCATTGATGATAGACGGCAGGATACCGCCGATCTATCTGCCGGTGGTGCAGCTAATACCGGACCCGAATTCTCCCGCCGCAACACCGGTTTCACCCTTGCCAACGCCAACCTCTACGCCCCCGGGATTCCCTTCAATTCTGGTGACACCCACGCCGACGCCCACCCCGGCCGGCGGCTAAAGACACCAATCAAAAAGAGCCAGCGATCCGCGGATCGCTGGCTCTCTGAAAAGAAGCAAGAAGTCGGACTTTTTCTGAAAAAGTCCGACTTCTGATTTACACGGCCTGCAACTTCATCACCAGCGCGCTGGTGGACGGTTCGGTCATCACACTGCCATCGGGGAAGACAAGCGTCGGCACAGAACGGTAGCCGTTGTTGAGCCGAATGACCGTCTCGATGGCCTCTTCGTCGTGGCTGATATTGATTTCGGTGTAGGCGACTTGCAGCGAATCCATCACCTTTTTGGCCCGCCAGCAATCCGGGCACCATTCGGTGGTGTACATTGTGATCGATTGGGACATTCGGTTGCTCCTACGAGTTGCGAATTGCGAATTGCGAGCCGCAAATGGCAGGTATGCAGGTGGCGTCACTTACGACCTTCCACTTGCAACTTTCCACCTTCCACTCCTCCTCGCTACGAAAAGTATAGTGTAGTCTATGCTGAGAAGCAAAACTGGACTGTAGCGGAGCGTACACAGTGCTGCACCCGATTCCGGGAATCCCCTGTTTCGCCGTCGTTTGCCTTCCCCTTGCCTACGGAGTACAATCTTCTCGCGTAACTATTCAGCCATTCCAATCTACACCTGTCAGGTGTGAACCAAGTCTGGGTAGTTACGGCAAAAGAACACAGAAATACGGATCGTCTATTTGCCTACACCTCCCATTCGCTGTCATTGGTCTCGTTTGGTCTCGTTCCCATCGCTCCGCGTGGGAACGCTCCCCAGACGTTCTGCGTCCGTTGACCTGTGATATACTTCCCAGTACCAGCCCGTAGACGCTATCTTCTTGGAGGTGACAAAATGCTACTTACCCTCGAACTTCCCGATCAAATAGAAACGTCGCCAGGGCTGCTTGCTCTGGTCGCTGAAATCGCTGCATTGCCAAAAGAGTCCGCTTTGTTTGAGCCAGCCATCAAGACAATTGGGGAGTTGCTTTCAGAAGATACGACCGCTACTTCTGAGGAAGATCCAATATCTCCAGCAGAGTGGAATCGTCTGTGGGCAGAGTTTGAGCGCGAGATGAAAGAGATCGACCTGGCCGATGAGATCGCAGACGGACGCAGGGCGCACGCAGAAACGCGGGGATTTTCTCCTGAATTCCCCCGCGTTTCCTCCGCACACGCCGCGCCTCCGCTGTGAAATTTCCGGTTTTGGTCATCGTTGCGGCCACTCGCCAGACCTGTCAGGTGCGCAGATAAAGTTCTTGCGGATTTCCCGACTGCTCCACCTGCGCACCTGACAGGTCTGGCCCGCACGATGACCAAGCCCAAATTTCCCTTTTTTGTGTAACTGCTCAGGTCTAGCGCTGGTTGAGTAGGCGGGGGCTGTTTCCAGCCGTATCGAAACCAAGCGGGTTGAGCCGTCTAAACTGGTAGACCCGTTCGCTTGATTTCGATACTCCTCGCAGACTCGGCTACTCAATCAGCGCTCACTGATCTGGCTGATCGCTTTAGCAGCGCTTCTGCGAAATTCCAAAAAACTTCGTTTACAGAGTCCTGAACTTACAAAATAAAATCTGCGCAATCTGCTCTTTCTGCGTCATCTGCGTCCCTATTTTCGCCCACCCACCGACGAGGACACCCCCCAATGACACCCGCCATCCCCTCCCGTTCCCATCTGACCGCGGCCGAGATGGCTGGCCCCGTGGCCGAGAGCGCCGATTTGCTGGCCGAACTCACGCGCGCTATCCAGGGCGAAGTGCGCTTCGACGCCTACAGCAGGATGCTCTACAGCACCGACGCCAGCCTCTACCAGATTCAGCCCATCGGCGTGGTCATTCCCAAACACGCCGACGACATCCAGGCCGCCATCACCATCGCCGCCCGCCACAAGATTCCCGTGCTGCCCCGGGGCGGCGGCAGCTCGCTGGCCGGGCAAGCAGTGGGCGCGGCGCTCGTCATCGACACCTCCAAATACATGAACCGCATCCTGGGCGTGGAAAAAGAGGCCCGCACTGTGCATGTCCAGCCGGGGATGACTGTGGGCGTCCTCAACAAAACCCTCGGCCCTCTGGGGCTGATGCTGGGGCCAGACCCGGCCAGCGCAGAACGGGCCACCATCGGCGGCTCCATCGGCAACAACGCCACCGGCAGCCACAGCATCCTCTACGGTATGATGGCTGACAATATACTGGAGACAGTTGTAGTTCTGGCCGACGGCAGTACGGCCCGTTTTGGCCCGGTTGCGCCGGGCGATCTGGCCGCTCTGGGGCGGGGCGACAGCCTGGAGAGCCGCATCTACCGGGAATTGCCCGCGCTGATCAGCGGCGTCACCGAGCAGATTGTGGCCCGCTGGCCCAAACACTGGCGCAGCGCCTCCGGCTACAATCTCAATCGTCTGGCCGCGGGGTTGGCGAACGGCGAACGGGGATCGGGGATCGGGAATCCGTTCCACCTCCCACTCCCCAATCCCCAGTCCCCAATCCCCGGCCCCCAATTCAACATCTCCCAGATTCTCACCGGCAGCGAGGGCACCCTGGCCGCCATCACCGAAGCCACCCTGCGCCTGGTTCCCAAGCCCAAATTCACCGGTCTGGCTGTCGTTCATTTCGACCGGGTGATCGACGCCTGCGCGGCCATCCCTGCCATTTTGGAGACCGAACCCAGCGCGTCCGAACTGCTGGACAAGCAGTTGATGGACCTGGCCCGCGCCCAGCCGGAATGGGCCAAAAAGATGTTCTTTGTGGAGGGCGACCCAGAGGGGGTTCTGCTCACCGAGTACTACGGCGACAGCCCGGAAGAGGTGGAAAAGAAGCTGATCCATCTGGAAGATCACCTGCGCCGTCGGGGGCTGAAAGGGGTGATCCGCCGCTATGTGCAGCCCCAAGCCCAGAGCGATGTCTGGACCGTGCGCAAGGCCGGGTTGAACATTCTGATGGGCAAACGGGGCGAGTATAAGCCCATCCCCGGCATCGAGGACGTGTCTGTGCCGCCGGAGGTGCTGGCCGCTTATCTGGAACGAATTCTGGCTTTTGCCGGGACGCTGCCCGCTGCCAAAGGGGTGGCGGTCTATGCCCACGCATCCGCGGGCTGTCTGCATGTGCGTCCCCTGCTCAACGTAAAGAGCGCAGATGGCATCGCTGCGCTGGAAGCCCTGGGTGATTTTGCCTGCGATCTGGCTGTGGAGTACGGCGGCACCATGAGCGGCGAGCACGGCGACGGACTCATGCGCAGCGCTCTCAACCCCCGCCTTTTCGGGCCAGAACTCTACGAGGCGCTGCGCCGTACCAAACGCATCTTCGACCCGGACAATCGCATGAATCCGGGCAAAGTGGTGGACGCGCCCCCCATCCGGGACAATCTGCGTTATGGCACGGACTACGCGACGATTGAACTGAAGACCGTCTACGATTGGAGCAGCGATGGCGGTTTTGGCCCTGCGGTAGAGATGTGCAACGGCGCGGGCGTCTGCCGCAAATTGGACGGCGGCACAATGTGTCCCAGCTACCAGGCCACCCGGGACGAACGGGACACGACCCGGGCCAGGGCCAACGGTCTGCGCAACGCGCTGGCCGGGCGCATCCCGCAAGAGGAACTCTACAGCCCGGAGATGTACGGGGTGATGGACCTCTGCCTGGGCTGCAAGGCATGCAAAAGCGAGTGCCCCTCTGCGGTGGATATGGCCCGCATCAAGTCCGAATATCTGGTGCATTACTACCGGGAGAATGGCCTGCCCCTCTTCAACCGGATGATGGGTCTGCTGCCCACCCTCAACAGTCTGCTCTACCGGGTGGCGCGCCCGCTGGTACCGCTGGTGAATTTGACGCTGGCGTCGGCCCCTGCCAAAGCGCTTTTCGAGATAATCGGCGTCCATCCATCCCGCACCCTGCCCAAGTACGCCCCCGACACCTTCTCCAATTGGTTTCACGCGAGGGGCAAACCTATCGGTACCCCGACCGTAAGGGAGGGGGCGTTCGGGGTGCCGGGCGACTCCGCAACCCGCAACTCCGTCATCCTCTTCCACGACACCTGGGCCGAATACAACCACCCGGAAGTGGCCCAGGCCGCTGTGCGCCTGCTGGAAGCTGCGGGCTACACCGTCTTTCTGGCCGAGGGACGGGCCTGCTGCGGGCGGCCACTGATCACCGGTGGGCAGGCGGACAAAGCCAAACCCTGGGTGGACCAGAATGTGGCCCTGCTTGCGCCCTATGCGGCCCAGGGCATCCCGATTGTGGGCATCGAGCCGAGCTGCATTTTGACCCTGCGGGACGAATACCCTGCCCTGGCCGCGGACAAAGATCGGGCACGTGTGCTGGCCGGGAACGCCCTGACCTTCGAGGAGTTTGTGGTGCGGGAGGCCGAGAAGGGAGCCTTTGCCGACATTTGGCGGGAAGCGCCGGGGAAGGTGCATCTGCACGGCCACTGCCACGCCAAAGCGCTGGTGGGCAACGAAGCGTCGGTGGCTGCCCTCAAACGCGCGGGCTACGCCGTGCAGGTCATCCCCAGCGGCTGCTGTGGCATGGCCGGGGATTTCGGCTACGAGAAGGATCACTACGAAGTCAGCCACACGATTGGGGAGGATCGTCTCTTCCCAGCCGTGCGCGCCGCGGGGAAGGACGATCTGATCGTCGCCAGCGGGACGTCGTGTCGGGATCAGATCGGCCACTTCACTGAACGGGAGCCGGTGCATATCGCGCAGGCGCTGGCGAAGGCGTTGCGCACTTAGACGGATTGCTGAGAGGGTGGTTTTTCAAGCAGAAAAGTGAAACGAGAAACGTGAGATCGTCGTCCGATCTCACGTTTCTCGTTTCTGCTCCAATTTCCTCATCGGTGGGTGGTGCGTAGTACGTGTACCGGTATCACTACCAGTTCACGCACCACGCACCACCTATCACATATCCTGTGACCTTTGCCCGTCTCTTCCCCTACCGGTTGATCTGCGGCAGGAAGAGGCTGCGGATTTCCGCCAACATCTGAATCGTTTTCTTATCGCTGAGCGACGGTTGCATCTGGCCGTCCTGCTCGATCATCAGAGCGGCGGTGACAATCGCCTCGCCCACAGCGCTGCCTCGGTCGAATGTAGCGACGATCTGCCCGGCGCTGTTCGTTGTGCCGGTGATGACTTCGGCCCCGTCGATTGTGCCCTGTTCGCCGTCGCCGGAGACACCCAGACGCACAGCCAGACCCACCGCCGGATCACCCCACTTGTCGCTGACGGTGACAGTCAGGGGCGTCGTCTGGTCTGTGGGCGACAGGATGCTCATTGCGCTGACCAGCGTTAGCTGATTCGGGAGCGGCGCGGCAATCTCCAGAGTGGTGGTCATGGAAAGTTGGGCCACAGCAATCGAAATCAGCGCCGTGCCGGGCGTGAGCGGTGCAGTGAAGAGCGCGTCTACCTTGCCCTTCTGGATCGAGGCGTGGGTGGGCGAGATGACGCCCATCGAAGTTGTAATCGTAACTGGCGTACCCTCGGCCACACTGACCATCTGATCGTCAAAGGCCTGAATCTTCATCGCCGCGGTGTCGGTGCCGTTGGGGCGTATATTGCCCGCAGAGTTGCGGTTGTCCAGTACGATGTAAGCCGGCGTGCGACGGCGAGTGACAGAAGCCGTGGCGCTGTCGCTGATTGTGCCCTCTTCCTTCTCGATGAAAGTGACGATTACATCACCTGTCGCTCCGCTGGGCAGGTCGTTGGGGGATGAGGCCGCCATTGTGATGTCAACCGTGCGGGTGGCTGTCTCGCCGGGATTGAGGCAGATGCCAAAGAGAATTTCGCCAAACGACATATTCCAGGCGAAGAACCAACCGCTGGGCACTTGGGTTGCGCGGTGGTAGCAATGTCTGACGCTGTCGCTGTTTTTGATCGCAAAGGTCAGAGGGGTGGTAGCGCCGTAGTTGACCCCATCGCCCAACGAAGTGACCTCCAGGGGCTGGAAGTTGAAGGGTGTCGGTTCGGAACGGGTGAAGGTTTCGTCGTCCACAGTGCCCTGCACCCAGAGATAGGCCACGCCTGCGCCGGGCGGCGTGAACGCATCGGAGCCGAAGCGTCCATCGCCGGGGGGGCCGTCGTTGTGTGCGCCGTCATCGTAGAAGCGGAAAGCGCTACCGAAGGGCTTGCCGTTGGGTGCGGTAAACCAGCCGTCCAACTGGTTGCCGGTGACGGCTTTTTCCAACTTCATTTCAAAACTCTGTGCGCCGGTGGCACGGGTGCGGTCGCTGCTGCTTGCGGCGCTGATTGTGCTTGCGCCGATACCGCTGAAGGCGAAGGTGCCCGCGCCGCTGCCGCCGGGTGTGACGACGGCGCGCCAGTTGCCTTTGCGCCCGTTCACCTTCACCTGCACGTACTGGACCAGCCCGGAGGTAATACAGAGCACATTGGCGCTGTCCGCACAGCTCATCAGCGTATTGTCCGGCGCGGCCACGGCCAGAGGAGCGAAAGTGCCGCTGTAGCCGGTAAGCAGGAAGCCGATGCTGTTGGTCAGCCAATCCACAGGCACAGTGAAGGTCTTGCTGGGCTGGGGCAGGGCCGGTGTGAATTTGTAGCCCATCCCGTCCTTGGCGCCGTTGATGTCATTGAAGCTGACTTGGGTGCCGACTGTTCCCAAAGTGTTCTCCAGGCCAATCGTTGCGCTGGATGAATCGATGCCCTCTTTATATTGGAAACGAATTTCGCCGGTTGTGGCGTTGAGGAGAACCTGATAGGATCTCTCGACAGGCCCGCTGCCTGAACTGTTGCCGATGGTACTGATGGCATACCAATCACCCTGACTCTTGGTGGAGACGGCTACGGGATCGGCGTCTATGCTGTTCGGTGTACCGGCTGCTGCCAGGTTGGGTGGATTGATCCAAAAGAGTTCATCCCACAAAGGGTAAAGCGCGGTACTGGGCGGCACAAATGGAGAGGGAATGGCCGAGTTGTTCGGTGAGTTGGTCAGCGGGATGGCTCCAAAGGTCAGATAGCCATTGCGGTTGACCTGGGCAATATTCTGGTTCGCGCCATAGAAAGAAAAGGTGCCAGAGAGAGGTACGGCGACCGAGGGGCTGGGTACTCCCCGGTTGGTTCCGCCGGCGGCTGGCGTGGTGTCGATCCAACTGTATTCCCAAGGGGCGAGTTTGTCGTAGAGATAAGTCGCGTTGTTGCTGACGTAATCGCTCCAGCTACCCGCGCCCGCGCTATGGCTCAGTTGGGCGCGTAAGATGTCGGCGGCCTGCTCGGTTTGACCGGAGCCCACAAAAAGGAAGTGTCCGCCACTGCCCAGGGCTGTGAGCAGGTAAGGGACGATGCCGCCGGGTTGGGTGGCGTTGGCCCCCAAGCCCAGATAATTTTTGGCCGCACCGCTCACATCTTGCGGGTCGGGGGTGGCCGAGTTGCAGCCGCCCAGCAGGGCAAACGAGCCACGAATCTGGCGGCTGTTCAACGCTTTGACAATCGTCTCGACACTGATACTTTGCAGGGCGTCGCCGTCGGTAAAGAGCCAGGCCTCCCCTTTCATCTTCGGCCCAATCGCCTGGGACATGGCACGCAGAGATTCGACAGGGCAGGTGGGATCGTTGGCACTGTTAGCGGTCAGGCTGTTGATGGCGGGCGTCACCAGTTCCGGGTAGAACTTGCCTGACAACAGGCCGTTGTTCGTCGTCTTTGTGTTGTCAAAGCTGTAGAGGCTGAATTCCGTGCCTCTTGTGCTATTCTGGGCAATGTCGCTGACCTGTTCGGTCAGAACGGTCTTGACGGCATTGAGCTTCGTCCCGGCCATACTTTTGCTCACATCGCTGATCAACACCAGATGTTTCCACCACTGGTAGGTGCTGGATTTGGCATCGGTGGCCAGATTGGAGAAGCTGAAGGCCGAGGCTTCGCCGTCTCCGCTGGCGGCGCTGACCGCGCTGGTGGTGAATGGGTTGCCGACGCCCGTATTTTGCACAATCACCGCGGCAACGTCTGTGTCCGCCTGTTTTTTCAACGCCTGCCAGGCCCGAAAGTATGCGGGAACAGTGCAGTCCTCGGAACCCCAATGTACAAATTCATCGTCAGTATAAACTTCCTGGATGACGGAATGGTCGAACCCGACCCGATCCTGCCCGTCATCCACCGCGTCGAGCAGGTCCCAGAACATCGCTGCGATAGCTATCTCGTTGAATGGTGAGGCGAGCGAGGTTGTGATCACAGTCCCAGGTGGCGGCCCTACCGTAGATGTAATGAAGCTGGTGTGCCACGTTTCCAGGTTTATGCCGCCGCCATCAATATAGAAGTTCGCCTCTGGATAGCTCATGCCTGCCCGCACTGCGCTCTGGAAATAGTCGTTGATTCCCTCGCTCCAGGCAAACTCCTGGTCGCCCAAAATTTCGTTGAAACTGTGGGGGCCACCCGGCGAATCATCGCACGAATACTTGTCTTGAATAAAATGGCCGTATTCGTGGATGATCGGTGATTCGTCCCAGGTATCCGAATCACCTGCCGTACCGATTGTGATTTCGTCCCAGGGGCCGTAGTAATACGTGGTACGCGGTCTTTCGTCGTATCCTATCTCCCACTGCACATCCGCGGTCAAATCGAGAAACCCGTCGTTGCCGGCGATGCCGCCGCTCAGGTTGAAGAATAGCCAGGCGTCAAAGATTGCATCGGCGATGTTGAATGCCCCGCTCTGGTCCACCGTCAACTTCAGATCGATGTGGAAGGTCCCACCGTCTTCGTTGCCAAAAATCTCGGAGTCGAATTCATAAATATCGTCAACATAACTAATGTCGGTCACATAGACAACTTCGTGCTCGTGAATAGGATCGACGAGTTTCGCATACACCCGCAGATAAAGTTCCAGCTCACCGCCGAAGAGGCCATCGTTCTCGCAGATATCGAAGCTATAACTTCCATCCTCGGCGGTATAGACGCTTGCATACAAGTCATCTTCGATGGGGTCTTCCTCGCGCAATTCCAGCAGGGCGAAACGTACAGGCACCCGGGTGTCGGCCAGATACGGCCCGGCGCTGGTCGGCGTCCGCTCTACCCGGGTAATTTTGCCAGAGACGTCAAAGCAGGGATCGTCGCTGACAGCGCGCCCAGCGCGGTCGGCTGCAATCACCTCTCCGACAATCGTCGGTATTTCCGCACCCATTGGGCTGACGCCTTCGTTCTGACCGCCTGCTACCAGCGGCTTGCCGTCCGGCCCAAATATGACAGGCTCGTGGGCCTGGGCCGCGCCGATCGGCAGCATTCCAAGCAAAATAGAGAGGGTGAGAAGAATCGACAGAATCCTCCGCCTGGATTGAAACGAAGGAAATCCACTTCTTTGACTCTTCTGTCTGGTGTACATAAGGACTAACCTTTCTGCGAAAAAAGAACGAAAACGGCGTGAAGGGAAGATCTATGGAGGATAAATCATCGAGCATTGGGGGTAGTATTCAAGCGTTGCCGTAGTACAGTCATCTCCACAATGTGGGTGAATGGCTGCGCTGTAAAGCTGCGAATCTCTCTGCGCCCACTCTGCGAGAATCAGTAGACCGCAGTGTGTTGGGTTCTCCTGGCACTCGTTGGCGTGTAGATGCTGATCTCTTGCCAGGAGAACCCAACCTACGATTAGGCAGTCTGCGGTCTACTGAGAATGGATTTTGCTGTTGCTCGTGCCCAGTAAACCATCAATTTGGCCGTTTGGGTATGGCACTCAGTGCCATCATGAGTGACATGTCACCGTGCTGGTCGCGACATGGTACAATGTCGCAGAGAGATGTCACACCATCCTGGGATCACCGGATGAACAGTGTGATCCATCCATAACCATCGCTTTCAATCTATCCAAAGCGCATTGTAGAAATGACTTCAGGAGTCCCTGTGCAAGAACCCCTATCCTTTGGTCTGTGGATGAAAGAGCGACGGCGCGTGCTGGGGTTGACGCAACGAGAGATGGCGGCGCGGGCTGCCTGTTCACTCTCCAGCTTGCGCAAGATCGAGGCAGGGGTGTTAATGCCTTCGCGCGAGTTAGCGCTCTTGTTGGCGGCGGCCATGGGTGTGCCCCTGGAAGAGCAGGAAGCCTTTGTCGCCTATGCTCGCGATGAACGGCGGGCCACCTTGACTCCAGCCCTGGTGAAAACAATGGCGCTCCCGCCAGCCCGCGCGCCGCTAGCGGCCCCTTCGCCGACTACATTGCCGGCTCCGCTCCAGCGCACATCTGTGCCGCCCCAAGTCACCCCCTTCTTTGGGCGTGAAGCCGAAATCGCCGCGGTGCAACGGATGCTCGCCAACCCGGCCTGTAATCTGCTTACCCTCGTCGGCCCCGGCGGCATCGGCAAAACCCGCCTCGCCATTGCCGTCGCCCAGACCATTTCAGAGTCTGGATTTTCGATTTCTGATTCTGAAGATGGCTCACCTGTGAATCAAGAATCAAAAATCACAAGTCTACAATTCAACGATGGCATCTACTTTGTCTCCTTCGCCGGCGTCACTTCACCCGAATTTATGGCGACAACGATTGCCCATACGCTTGCTCTCTCTTTTGCTGACACGGCTGATCCACAAACCCAACTGCTGACCTATTTGCGGGAAAAGCAGCTCTTATTGGTGCTGGATAACCTGGAGCATCTAGTGGCGGGCGTCGATCTGCTGGTGGCAATCCTGCATGGAGCCCCATCGGTCAAATTGATGGTCACCTCGCGTGAACGGTTGGGCCTGCAAAGCGAATGGGTCTTTGAGCTTCAAGCATTGGCGGAGCCGGTGGCCGTGACCCTCTTTGCCGAACGGGCGCAGCGCGTCCAGCATCATTTTACCCTCACGCCGACGCACCAGGCGGCGGTCGAACGGATTTGCCGTCTGGTGGGTGGGATGCCGTTGGCGTTGGAATTGGCCGCGAATTGGGTCTATACCCTTTCCTGTGATGAGATTGCCGATGAGATCGAACGCAACTTGGATTTTCTGAGTGCTACCGGGCGTGATCTGCCCACTCGGCAGCGCAGCATGCGCGCGACCTTTGATTATTCGTGGCGGCTCCTCAGTGAGCAAGAGCGTAAGGTGTTGCGGCGGCTGGCTGTCTTTCGTGGCGGCTTTCAGCGCGAGGCGGCGACAGCCGTTGCCCAGGCGACATTGCCGGTGCTTGCCAATCTTGTCGCCAAATCCCTTCTGCGGCGCAATGCCGAAGGGCGGTTCGATATTCACGAGTTGGTGCGCCAATTTGCCGGCGAGCATTTGAGTCGCGACCCTGTGGAAGAAGATCAAACCCGCCACGCCCATGCTGTCTATTATGTAGAGTTGGCTGAAACGACTGCGATTGCACTCAAGGGCGCTGACCAACCGAATTTGGTCAGTGAACTGGAGAGGGAAGAAGACAATATTGAGGCTGCATTGCACTGGACGTTGGCCGATCCCCATCGTTCCCAAAGAGCCGCGCCAGGCGCAGAAGATGCCGGAGTGTTGATGGGCGTGCGCTTGGCGACAGCACTGGGGAGCTTTTGGATTACAACCGGCCATCTGACCAAAGGGCATTACTGGTTGTATCAAGCCTTGCACAAGGGACAAAGTCTGCCTGAAGCGTTGCGCGCCCAACTCCTTTACGCCCTGGGCGCCACGCTCTATGCGCAAGGTAACTTTCAACAATCGGAACCCCTCTTTGAAGAGAGTGTGGCTTTATACCGAACTCTGGGCAACCAGCAAGGGTTGGCCGAGAGCTGTTTTGCCCTGGGCCGCTTGCACAATCGTCAACGGAATTATGAAACAGCCCAGGAGTTGCTCAACCAAAGCCTTGCCTGTGCTCAGGCAGTTGATGACCTTTATCAGGTAGCCTATACCCTAAATCTATTGGTCAACACATGGATGGGGCAACAAGCGTATGAACAGGCCGAGCGTGCAGCGCCACAGGCCCTGGAGTCTGCACGTGCAAGCAACAATCGGACGGTGCTCACTTACTCACTGACAATTCTGGGTGAATTGGCGCGGGTCCTCGAAGAGTATGCGCAAGCCGAGGCCTATTACCAGGAAGGGATCACTCTGGCGCAGGAATTAGGGCAGCGATTACGCACGATGTGGTTATACCACAACTTAGGCCATGTGGCCCTTCACGAACATGACCCAGCCCGGGCCCGCCATTGCTTTGTCGAAAGTTTGCGACTTGGTCGGCAATTGCCGAATCACGAAAACGTTGCTATGTGTCTACTGGGCTTAGGCGGCGTGGCCTCTGCGCAGCGCATGCCTGAGCAGGCCGCTCAGCTCTTTGGCGCTGGTCAAGCGCTGCTTTGCCAGCTACAAAGTCATCTCGACCCGGTGGAGGAGGTCGAATATAAGCGTAATCTGGCGGCCACACTCGACCAACTTAGTGTCGAAGAATATGCCCATCATGCACAAGCGGGGCACTTACTCAGCCTGGAAGAGGCGATCGAAATAGCCTTGTCGATTTGATCGACCCAAAACTAAACGCTGGCCTGTCTCAATGCAAGAGCCGCTATTCTCCTCACCCAGTTCAGCTCTGCACAGATGCGTAGTGCCTGTGCGTTGCTCACCCATCGGGGCCAGACAACGGCATCGCTTCCCGATAGAATGGGCGGCGGTAGCTCTTATTTTGCCATACGTACCTTCAGCCACTCAATGATGTCGCCGAGTGGCTTCTCTTTGCCCAGGTCGTTGTGAAGTTCGTGATAGTAGCCGTCGTAAATGTGGAGAGTCTTATCGGCGGTCGTCACCTGGGCGAAGAATTCCTGGGTGGCGGCGGGGATAACCAGATTGTCGGCTGTGCCCTGCAACATCAGCAGCGGGCCAGGGGTAGCCTGTACTGAGGCTTTCACCCGTTTCTGGGCAGCCAGAATCTGCACCAGCCAGCGCGCCGTGCTGACAGGCACAAGCAGGGGGTCTTCTGCAAAACGGCGCACCTCTTCCGGATCACGGCTGACCTGCCCATTGCCCGGACGTTCCATCGAAAAGGTGGGGCGCACCAGATTGACCAGCCGCAGGGCGAAAACCAGAGGCGCGGACACTTCTGCTCGCATAGCCGGGGCCTGGACAACCCAGTAGTCCGCATCCTTTGGATAGGTTTGCGCGTAGTCAAGCGTAATCAGGCCACCCATCGAGTGTCCAAAGACCGCAAGCGGCTTTCCCGGCTGCTCGGCCCGCACAATGCCATTGAGCCGGTGGACATCTTTGGCGTAGTCGTGGAAGTGGTGGACGTGGCCCCGTTGCCCGCCGGAACGGCCAAAGCCCTGGTGGTCGCTGGCATAGACCGCATAGCCTTCGGGCAGCAGCCGATCCACCAGATTTCCGTAGCGCCCGCTGTGCTCCCCCAGCCCGTGGACAATTATCACTGCGCCGCGGATAGGGCCGTCGGGCAGCCACTTCTGGTAGAAGATGGGGACCTTTGCCATACTTGTGAAAGTTGCTTCGCTGTGTTGGGTCATAAATACTTCCATACGGAACTTCACTTGTGAAATTATGCTTTGGTAGCCAGGAGCGATTCTTCGGCTACCTTTTCGTATGCCCAAAGGTTCAACAGTGTTTCTACCGAAATGCCTCGTTGCCAAGCGATTTGACCGACATCCTCAGCTAGTTTACGGTCCAACGCGTAGTATCGCATTTCAGATTGAATATCAACCTCAAATTCTGCTGGCTCTGTCATGTCCCAAAAATCAGTAATATCGTGAGTATCCCAAAATTCTCCAATTTCTTCATAAGATTGGGCTTCGGAAATCGAACTCTTAACTGTTTGCATACTGTCGCCTCTCTGTACGGGTCATATCGCGAGCAGATAGGATTAGTGCTCTACGGTCCACTTTGTGGACAAAAAAGATGATCAAATAGCGTCCTGCGTCTGTCCGTGACAAAGCGAGATAGACATTTTCCCCGGGGCGATGCCCCCTTTCTACGAATCGAAATTGAGGGCGATTCTCCAAAGCCTCGATTACTTCGGTGGGCGCGACGGAGTGTTTGCTATACAGCTTTTCCTCAATTTCTTCCAACCAGAGAATGCCGCTGATCCACGTCATATTGTACACCCATATCTGTTGGAACCGATTCCTGGCATGGGATTAAGTAGTGTACGGCCCCAGGAAACGCTCGCCGTCGAAGTGAATCAGATGTGTGCTTGCTTCCTGCACCCAGACTTCGGTCTCCCAAGAGATTTCGCCGACATATTTTGCCATTTCGCTGTGGGTCAGGAAGGCTGTGATGAAAATCAGTCCTGCGGATGAATTCTGGAATAGAACGACCAATTCACGCCGTCGTCGCGAGTCAATCGGGCCGCGGCCTGTGATCGCATCGACCAGAAATAGCCGATTCTTTTCGGCGTGATGAATGACCACATCGGGCATTTCATTTTCTATGCCTGTCGAGACACCCAAAGATTCAAGGGCTGCTTCATCGAAATAACGCCTCTTATCGCCTGTCTCCCCGACGTAAATTACGTGACTGTTCGGCGAAAAATGTGGCATAAATTCGTCGAGTATTGTCTTCATCATTCTGCTATGATCTCTAGACATCGAAGTTAGCTCACGGCCTTTAACGGAGAAATCACATTGCTCTACTTAGAAGCACTCCAATGAAGATGCCTAGCCCAAATATAATCACTACACCAATAACAGACAAAAAAAACACGATTTTTGTGAGAGTACTATGTATACTGCTGCTAGCGTAACTTTTGTGCAATCAGAAGTAGAAAGTGGTCAAAAGTGTGAAGAATGAACGCCGAATGCGAAAGGCAGAGGCAACTGAATGGAGTCGAAGCCAAAGCGCAGGGAGCGACCAGCGTAGAGACTCTGCTCTGCGAAGGTGAGTA
>CAMDQF010000084.1 GCA_945905745.1 Litorilinea aerophila | reverse complement strand
TCGGCGTCACCGTCGGTGTCGGCGTCACTGTCGGCGTGCGCATGACCGTCGGTGTCGGCGTGGCCGTACTCCTTGGCGGCACAGTTGGCGTCGGGGTCGGTGTCGGCGTGACCGTCGGTGTCGGCGTGGCCGTACTCCCTGGCGGCACAGTTGGCGTCCGGGTCGGTGTCGGCGTCACTGTCGGTGTCGGCGTGGCTGTGGGTGTACGGGTCGGCGTCGGGGTGCTGGTTGGGGTTGGTGTGGTCACGGCCAACACTGCCGCGGCCAGGTTGTTCCCAGCGGTGATGTCGTTGGACGCGCTGATGGTGGCCGTGTTGGTGATCTGGGTCCCGCGCAAGGCCACGCTGTTGCTGAGCGTCCCCGCCAGCGTGATCACGCCCCCCGCCCCCACGGCCAGGTCGCTCACTGCCCAGGCGAAGTTCGGTCCGGCGCCGGTCTGGGCGATGCGCACCCCGCTGCCCACAGTGCTGCTGGTGACGCGGCTGACGGTGACGCTGAGCGGGATGCTGTCGCGGAGCACCACGCCCCTGGCGCTGCCGGGGCCGGTATTGGTGAAGCGCAGCGTGTAGGTGATGGCGGCGCCCGGCGCAGCGCTGGCGGGCGCGACGGCTTTGGCCAGCGCCAGGTCCGCGCACTCCTCGTTGCGGTAGAGCCTGGTCACGGGACTGCCGGTCGCGCCCGTGAGGAGGATGTCCAGGTCGCCGTCGTTGTCATAGTCGCCCCAGGCCACGCTGCTGTAGGAGACGCCGGTGAAGGCGGCGTCGATGGCAACGAAGACGCCGCCTTCGTTGCGGTAGACCCTGGCCACGGGGTTGAAGCCTGCCGCGCCCGTGAGGAGGATGTCCAGGTCGCCGTCGTTGTCATAGTCGCCCCAGGCCACACTGCTGGTGGAGACGCCCGTGAGGGCGTCATCGGCTGGCCCGCTTTCAACAAAAACGCCGCCGTCGTTGCGGTAGAGCTTGGCCACGGGGCCATCGCCACTGTAGCCCGTGAGGAGGATGTCGAGATCGCCGTCGTTGTCGTAGTCGCCCCAGGCCACGCTGCTGACATATACGCCGGTCAGTCCGGCGCCGCTGTCGACAAAGTTCCATCCTGAGCCTGCCGCAGGACCGTCGTTGCGGTAGACCTTGGCCACGGGGCTGTCGCCGCTGTCGCCCGTAAGGAGGATGTCCAGGTCGCCGTCGTTGTCATAGTCGCCCCAGGCCACGCTGCTACGGTAGACGCCGGTCAGTTGGGCGCCGCCGTCGACAAAGTTCCATCCCGAGCCTGCCGCAGGACCGTCGTTGCGGTAGACCTTGGCCACAGGGCCGCCGCCGACGCCGTAGCCCGTGAGGAGGATGTCGAGGTCGCCGTCGTTGTCATAGTCCCCCCATGCCACGCTGTTGGAGTTGACGCCAGCCAGTCCGGCGCCGATGTCGACAAAGGCGCCGCCGGTGTTGCGGTAGACCTTGGCCACACTGCCGCCGCCGAACGAGCCCGTGAGGAGGATGTCCAGGTCGCCGTCGTTGTCATAGTCGCCCCAGGCTACGCTGCTGTAGTTGACGCCGGTGAGGGCGTCATCGGCTGGCCCGCTGTCGACAAAGACGCCGCCGTCGTTGCGGTAGACCTTGGCCACGAGGTTGCTGTTGCCAGCGTTCCCCGTGAGGAGGATGTCGAGGTCGCCGTCGTTGTCAAAGTCGCCCCAGGCCACGCTGCTTGTCTCGACAGCGATGAGGGCGTCATCGGCCGGCCCGCTGTCGACGAAGCCGCCCAGACAGCGCGGCTTGACCGGGCCGGCGGTGAAGCCCCACTGGGTGGGCCGCAGGGGCGCGCCTCCCGTGCTGCGTAGATGCGCCGTGCCCACCACCTGCACCTGCTCGCCGGCAAAGAAGTCCCGGCTGGGGTTGCGGGTCAGCCCGCTGCCGCTGACGGTCGCGGTGTCGGTGAAGAGGCCCCGGAAGCTGCTGCGCACGGTGAAGGTGCGGGTAGTCACCGTGGCCCCGTTCACGACTGCATCGAAGCTAGCGGTAATGTTGGCCGTCACCGCCACGCCCACCGCGTGGGTGACCGGGCTGTGGCTGGTCAAGCTGAAGAGTGCAACCCTCGCGCTGCTGCTGTTGTTGGTTATCGTGATGTCGTTGGACGCAGTGATGGTGGCCGTGTTGGTGAACTGGGTCCCGCGCAGGGCCACGCTGTTGCTGAGCGTCCCCGTCAGGGTAATCACACCCCCGGCGCCCGCGGCCAGATCGCTCACCGTCCAG
Organism: Litorilinea aerophila; assembly: GCA_945905745.1. GTDB lineage: Bacteria > Chloroflexota > Anaerolineae > Caldilineales > Caldilineaceae > JACQGT01. Next base: position 20,618 of record CAMDQF010000084.1, on the reverse strand, counting down.
GCAAAGTTCGGTCCGGCGCTGGTCTGGGTGATGATCACGCCGCTGCCCACGGTGCTGCTGGTGACGCGGCTGACGGTGACGCTGAGCGGGACGCTGTCGCGGAGCACCACGCCCCTGGCACTGCCGGGGCCGGTATTGGTGAAGCGCAGCGTGTAGGTGATGGCAGCGCCCGGCGCAGCGCTGGCGGGCGCGACGGCTTTGACCACCACCAGGTCCGCGCACTCCTCGTTGCGGTAGACCCTGGCTACGGGGTTGTTGCTGCTGTCCGCGCCTGTGAGGAGGATGTCCAGGTCGCCATCGTTGTCATAATCGCCCCAGGCCACGCTGCTGGAGGAGACGCCGGTGAGGGGGGCGTTGATGGCAACGAAGCCGCCGCCATCGTTGCGGTAGACCCTGGCCACCGGGTTGAAGCTGCTGTCCGCGCCCGTGAGGAGGATGTCCAGGTCGCCGTCGTTGTCATAATCGCCCCAGGCCACGCTGCTGTAGAAGACGCCGGTGAGGGCGACGCCAATGTCAACAAAGTTCCAGCCTGCGCCTGGCGCAGGACCGGCGTTGCGGTAGACCCTGGCCACGCCGTTGCTGCTGTAGCCCGTGAGGAGGATGTCGAGGTCGCCGTCGTTGTCATGGTCGCCCCAGGCCACGCTGCTGCTGGAGACGCCGGTGAGGGCGACCCCGCTGTCGACAAAGTTCCATCCTGAGCCTACCGCAGGACCATCGTTGCGGTAGAGCTTGGTCACGGGGGTGTTGCTGCTGTTCGCTCCCGTGAGGAGGATGTCCAGGTCGCCGTCGTTGTCATAGTCGCCCCAGGCCACGCTGCTGCCGCCGACGCCGGTGAGGGCGACCCCGCTGTCGACAAAGTTCCAGCCTGCGTCTGCCGCGGGACCGTCGTTGCGGTAGACCTTGGCCACACTGCCGACGCCGGTCGAGCCCGTGAGGAGGATGTCCAGGTCGCCGTCGTTGTCATAGTCGCCCCAGGCCACGCTGCCGCTCTGGACGCCGGTCAGTCCGGCGCCGATGTCAACAAAGGCGCCGCCGGTGTTGCGGTAGAGCTTGGCCACGGGGCCGCCGGCACGCAAGCCTGTGAGGAGGATGTCGAGGTCGCCGTCGTTGTCATAGTCGCCCCAGGCCACGCTGCCGTTCTGGACGCCGGTCAGCCCGGCGCCGATGTCAACAAAGGCGCCGCCAGTGTTGCGGTAGACCCTGGCCACGGGGCCGCCGAACGATCCCGTGAGGAGGATGTCCAGGTCGCCGTCGTTGTCATAGTCGCCCCAGGCCACGCTGCTGAAGGAGACGCCGGTGAGGGCGTCATCGGCCGGCCCGCTGTCGACGAAGCCGCCCAGACAGCGCGGCTTGACCGGCCCGGCGGTGAAGCCCCACTGGGTGGGCCGCAGGGGCGCGCCGCCCGTGCTGCGCATGGCCGCCGTGCCCACCACCTGCACCTGCTCGCCGGCAAAGAAGTCCCGGCTGGGGTTGCGGGTTAGCCCGCGGCCGCTGACTGTGGCCGTGTCGGTGAAGAGGCCGCGGAAGTTGCTGCGCACAGTGAAGGTGCGGGTGGTGACGGTGGCCGCATTCAAATTCGCATCGAAGCCGGCGGTGATGTTGGCGGTCACCGCCACGCCCACCGCGTGGGTGACGGGGCTGTGGCTGGTCAGGTTGAAGAGCGCAACCCGCGCGCTGCTGCTGTTGTTGGTTGCCGTGATGTCGTTGGCCGCGCTGATGGTGGCCGTGTTGGTGATCTGGGTCCCGCCCAGGGCCACGCTGTTGCTGATCGTCCCCGTCAGGGTAATCACGCCGCCCGCGCCCACGGCCAGGTCGCTCACCGTCCAGGCGAAATTCGGCCCGGCGCCGGTCTGGGTGATGCGCACCCCGCTGCCCACGGTGCTGCTGGTGACGCGGCTGACGGTGACGCTGAGCGGGACGCTGTCGCGGATCACCACGCCCCTGGCGCTGCCGGGGCCGGTATTGGTGAAGCGCAGCGTGTAGGTGATGGCAGCGCCCGGCGCAGCGCTGGGGGGTGCGACGGCTTTGGCCAACGCTAGGTCCGCACACTCCTCGTTGCGGTAGACCTTGGCCACGGGGCCTCCGCCGCTGTCCAGGCCCGTGAGGAGGATGTCCAGGTCGCCGTCGTTGTCATGGTCGCCCCAGGCCACGCTGCTACGGTAGACGCCGGTCAGTTGGGCGCCGCTATCGACAAAGCCGCCGCCGTTGTTGCGGTAGACCTTGGCCACGGGGTTGTTGCTGCCAGCGTTGCCCGTGAGGAGGATGTCCAGGTCGCCGTCGTTGTCATGGTCGCCCCAGGCCACGCTGCTGTAGGAGACGCCGGTGAGAGCAGCGCCGATGGCAACGAAGACGCCGCCGTCGTTGCGATAGACCTGGGCCACAGAGGTGAGGCCGCTGTCCAGGCCCGTGAGGAGGATGTCCAGGTCGCCGTCCTTGTCATAGTCGCCCCAGGCCACGCTGCTGGCATAGACGCCGGTAAGTCCGTTGGCGATGCTGACAAAGCTGCCGGCGTTGTTGGAGTAGATCTGGGCCACGCGGCTGCCGTCGCCGGTCTCGCCCGTGAGGAGGATGTCGAGGTCGCCGTCGTTGTCATAGTCGCCCCAGGCCACGCTGCCATTCCCGACGCCGGGGATGGCGTCATCGGCTGTCCCGCTCTCGACAAAGCTGCCGGCGTCGTTGCGGTAGACCGCGGCCATGGGGCCGCTGCCACTGTAGCCCGTGAGGAGGATGTCCAGGTCGCCGTCGTTGTCATAGTCGCCCCAGGCCACGCTGCCGTAGTTGACGCCGGCCAGTCCGGCGCCGATGTCAACAAAGACGCCGCTGGTGTTGCGGTAGACCTTGGCCACACTGCCGCCGTCTGAGCCCGTGAGGAGGATGTCCAGGTCGCCGTCGTTGTCATAGTCGCCCCAGGCCACGCTGCTGTAGTTGACGCCGGTCAGTCCGGCACCGATGTCAACAAAGACGCCGCCGTCGTTGCGGTAGACCTTGGCCACGAGGGTGTTGCTGCCGTCGTAGCCCGTGAGGAGGATGTCGAGGTCGCCGTCGTTGTCATAATCGCCCCAGGCCACGCTGCTGTTGTTGACGCCGGTGAGGGCGTCATCGGCTGTCCCGCTATCGGTGAAGCCGCCCAGACAGCGCGGCTTGACCGGCCCGGCGGTGAAGCCCCACTGGGTGGGCTGCAAGGGCGCGCCGCCCGTGCTGCGCACATGCGCCGTGCCCACCACCTGCACCTGCTCGCCGGCAAAGAAGTCCCGGCTGGGGTTGCGGGTCAGCCCGCTGCCGCTGACGGTCGCGGTGTCGGTGAAGAGGCCGCGGAAGCTGCTGCGCACGGTGAAGGTGCGGGTGGTCACCGTGGCCCCATTCAAATTCGCATCGAAGCCGGCGGTGATGTTGGCGGTCACCGCCACGCCCACCGTATTGGTGACGGGGCTGTGGCTGGTCAGCTCCGCACACTCCCCTTCCTCGTTGCGGTAGAGCCTGGCCACGGGGTTGTCGCTGCTGTCCAGGCCCGTGAGGAGGATGTCCAGGTCGCCGTCGTTGTCATGGTCGCCCCAGGCCACGCTGCCGCCCGCAACGCTGGGGAGCCCGGCGCCGCTATCGACAAAGCTCCATCCCGAGCCTGCCGCAGGACCATCGTTGCGGTAGACCTTGGCCACGCGGTTGAAGCTGCTGTCCGCGCCCGTGAGGAGGATGTCCAGGTCGCCGTCGTTGTCATCGTCGCCCCAAGCCGCACTGCTGGCGTAGACGCCGGTAAGTCCGGCGCCGCTGTCGACAAAGACGCCGCCCTCGTTGCGGTAGACCTGGGCCACGGGGACGCCGTCGCTGGTCTCACCCGTGAGGAGGATGTCCATGTCGCCATCGTTGTCATAGTCGCCCCAGGCTACGCTGCTGGAGGAGACGCCGGTGAGGGCGACCCCGCTGTCGTCAAAGCTGCCACCGTTGTTGCGGTAGACTGCAGCCACGGGGTTGAAGCCGCTGGCGTAGCCCGTGAGGAGGATGTCGAGGTCGCCGTCGCCGTCATAGTCGCCCCAGGCCACGCTGCTGTTCCCGACGCCAATGAGGGCGTCATCGGCTGAACCGCTGTCGAGAAAGACACCGTCGTCGTTGCGGTAGACCCTGGCCACGGGGTTGGTGCCGCTTTCGTAGCCCGTGAGGAGGATGTCGAGGTCGCCGTCGTTGTCATAGTCGCCCCAGGCCACGCTGCCGAAGGAGATGCCGGTGAGCGCGTCATCGGCTGTCCCGCTGTCGGCAAAGACGCCGCCGTCGTTGCGGTAGACCCTGGCCACGCGGTTGTTGCCGCTGTCCCGGCCCGTGAGGAGGATGTCCAGGTCGCCGTCGTTGTCATAGTCGCCCCAGGCCACGCTGCTGGCGTAGACGCCGGTGAGGGCGTCATCGGCTGTCCCGCTGTCGACAAAGCTGCCACCGTCGTTGCGGTAGAGCTTAGCCACGGGGTTGAAGCCGCCGCTGTCGCCCGTGAGGAGGATGTCCAGGTCGCCGTCCTTGTCATAGTCACCCCAGGCCACGCTGCCGTTCCCGACGCCGGTGAGGGCGTCATCGGCTGTCCCGCTGTCGGCGAAGCCAACCAGACAGCGCAGCTTGACCGGCCCGGCGGTGAAGCTCCACTGGGTGGGCTGCAGGGACCCATTGCCGTTGCGGATGGCCCCCGTGCTCACCACCTGCACCTGCTCGCCGGTAAAGAAGTCCCGGCTGGGGTCCACGGTCAGCCCGCTGCCGCTGACCGTGGCCGTGTCGGTGTAGAGGCCCCGGAAGCTGCTGCGCACGGTGAAGGTGCGGGTGGTCACCGTGGTCGGCTCCACATTTGCATCGAAGCTGGCGGTGATGTTGGCGTTCACCGCCACGCCCACGGCGTTGGTCACCGGGCTGTGGCTGATAATCTCGTCCGCCTGGGCCGCGGCTGCGTCGAAGCGCAGGAGCGCCAGCGTCACGCACGCCAGCAGGACAAATCGCCACGCGCTGGGCTGGCGCGGTGCGGGCCGGCGTCTGGCCATTCGCAAGCCAAAGCCGTTTTCACGCGCACGTACGAACGTCTGATCAAGTCGGAACATAGATGTCATGGCGTCTGGCTCCCTGGTACTGGCTACTTTCGCAAAGCCCTTGTCTGGCAACGCCGTATACAGTACCTTAAAATGATGGTATGCGTCAAAGGTCAACACTGCTACGGGTGCGTCCCATTTTTGGGGGAGAGCTGCCAGGTTTCGGAAAACCTGGCAGCTCTGATACCCCAATGTGGGATGACCCCACTGCTACTGGGGGTCGAGCCGATTCTACTGCTGCTCAACAGCGAAGCAGTTCTCAGTGCTGCCGGGCTGGTTGAGCGGGGAGAGGCAGCCCTGGCCCTGGCCGAAAATTGGGTGGAGAAGATCGCCGCCCGCATCAGCGACTACGGGGTGCGGGATATATTTCTTCATCAGAGGTCAGATGTGCAACGGCTACGTGCGCGCTGGGAGTGAAGGAGCAATGGAGATCGGCGGCAAAATTGTGGTAATGGCCGTGCCGATGGTGGGGATGGCACTGTCCCGGAAGGTGTTGTCCACAAAGGCCCGCGCCGCCTGCCAAGGCCAATTCACCGATACAGAACCGGACGGGTTCGCGCGCGCCACCCGTGCGCGCGAACCCGTCCGGTCTGCGTATTATCTTCTCCCCAACACCCCTATCTCGCAGGATCATCCAGCGGGATGAAGTCCCGATAGAGCAGTCGGCGGTCGTCCCGGGGTTGCTGCCCCCGGTAGGGATCCTCCGCGGTCGGCGTGTCGGGCTGGCCTGCCCCGCCGCTGACCAGAGGCAGGTAGATGCCGTTCTCCGCCTCCCCCTCCAGCAGGGAGAGAATCTCCCACTCTTCGATCACCACCCGCAGGGGCTGCTGCTCCCCGGTCCGAGCCGTGGGGAGTTGAATGTCCCCCACCCACGCCACCAGGCCGCCGGGATCACGCTGGGCTTGCAGGGTGATGCGGTTGCCGTTGCTGCCCAGAGCCTCCCAGGCCAGCTCCGGGTCGGCGACCTCGGCCAGTTGTATCTCCACATGGGCGGTAATCTGGGTGACCCCGGCCTGGGCCGCGGCCAACTTGCCCGGCCCTAGGATTTTCACTTCAGCCAGGCCCGCGCTCTTGAATTGCAAGGTGGCTGTGCGGTCTGGGGTGAGCTGCACAATGTCGGCCAATACCACCGGCGATAGGTGCAGGTTGCCCGCCGAATGGGGCTGGTAGCTGGCCAGGGCCAGGCGGATGAAGGGCCAAGCCGCCTCATCCCCCGCGTCTACCTCGATGTCACAGTACCAGAGCTTGCGCTCGGCGTCGAAGCCCACTGAGTGACCCACCACATGCACCGTATCCCCGGTCTCGGCCAGGGTGCGGTTCGTACTGATCCCGCCCGCCGCGGCCAGGGGGAACTGGGTCGTGCGCGGCGTCTGGGTGGCCGGGGCAGGCGGTCCCTGGATGGGATCGAAGCCCCAGCCTGTGGTGTAGGGGGCCAGATGCTCATGGGACGAGCGCGCGCCCGGTTCCACCGGCGGGGGCGGCAGCACCACACCCAGAAGTTGCCCTTCACCGGTGTCGAAGAAGGGGCGATCCAGATAGACCCGCAGACCACCGCCTTCAGCCTTGCTGCCCAGGGCCACGGAGAGCCAGCGGTGGGTGGGCACTACATAGAGCACCTTAGGCGTCTGGGGCCGGGCCGAACTGGGAATGTCCAGGGTCACAGAGCGCTCCGCGGCGGCGGCCTCGCTGGAATGGCGGGTGGTGGGTTCGGGCAGGTAGACAATGTCCACGGTGGCGGCAGCGCCCAGCCAGGTGATCTGGCCGGTTGCGTAGTCCATCGCATAGTCCACCCCGGGCGCAAAGGAGGGGCCGTCCCCGCTGGCCCGCACCAGTTCGGAGCCTTCCACAATCGGCTTACTGGGCAGCACCACTGCGTTGTTGGGCGTCACGGGCACATCCTTCTCCCGCTCCTGGAAATATTCGGTGAAGGCGGAGGTGGCCCGGGCCGTGTAGGTGACAATGCGCCGTTTGGTGTCGTTGAACTCATGGCGGCGACCGCTGACCGGCAGCAAATCCTCCAACTGGCCCCCGGTCTCAGTCATCTTGGCCAGGGGGATATCCAACCAGCCTTCGTGATGGCGCATGTTTGCGTCCAGCCGGGGGTCAGGCGCGCTGGCCCCGTTGCCCTTGCCCAGATCCACGGGTTCGTTCCAACTGGCGTGCAGATCCACCCGTCCGGTACTCTTGCGGCTGAAGTTGAGCAGGCCGCTGATGCGGGCGAAGGTCTCCCCTGCCTGGCGAGCGACGGCCCAAGAGCCGACCGAAAAGGCTGGCGGCTTCAGGGGCCGCCGCACCGCGTGGACCAGGCGCAGGGTGCGGAAGGGGGAGAACATCCAATGTCGGCCCTGGAGGATTTGGGCCCGGCGGGTCTCTTTGGTGGCGGCAGGAGCGCTGCTGCTCTCGATCATGGCCCAGATGGCGCTCAGGGGTAGGTCCCCGGCCACGGGGTAGGAGCTGAGGCGCACCTGGGCGCTCTCCGCCTTGGGCAGGGCATAGCGCACCTGGGTTTCGTCCTGCTGAGGGCTCACTGTGGGCGGGCCGACGGCAGCCCCCTCTTCCAAAACCAGGCGGATGGGCTTGGCTTCCGGCCAGACGCCGGGCCAGGTGCCCCCCTTCTCATAGGAGATCTGCTCGTCGTGCTGGCTCCCCTGGCGGGGGATGAAGCGCATGGCCGCGCCCCGGGCCATGGGATCGGGCAGATAGTTGATGGGCACGGGGGTCTGGGGGAAGTAGGGCTGATCATAGTTGTCTGGGTCGGGCGTGCCAAAGCCCGGCTCGTGAAAGCCCCTGGCCTCCCGGGCGATGATCTGGGCGTAGATGGCGGCAGGATTGTTGCCCCACTGACCGTCCCACAGGCTGTGGTACTCCGCGGTGCGCTGATCCACCCGAGGCGGCGCGATGATGCGCTGTACGTTGCCCGGCGCTGGGTCCTCGTCATAGTCGCTGCGCAGCACCACCAGCGCGTCGGATTCGCCTTCGGTGCGCGGCGCGGTGAGCAGCACAAAGGGGGGCACAATCGGCTCGTAGCGGCGGTAGGTGAAGCGGGGGGTGGCGCTGGCCGCGCTATTGTCGAATGGAACCGAGTTGCCTGCCGGGTCCACCATGCGCGCCCGCACCATGTAAGTTCGCCCATAGCGCAGCCTGGGCAAGCTCCCCGCCGTGGCCTTGAAGTCCATGACCAGGGGGAAGCCGTCGGCGGGGGTCTCCGCGCCGTCGATCACCTGGTTTTCCCCGTCCACTGTGCGGCCAGGGCGGGGCGCAGCCAAACTCCAGCCGTCCCAGCGCATGAGGGATTCCTGCATGTGGAGGAACTTGTCCGCGCTGGGATCCGGGTTATCCTCATCCCGCTCGGTGGGGGCCTCGATCATAGCCCCTTCCTCTTCGATGATCACCTCTTCGCCCAGGCCGGTGAAGTTGTAGCTGCCCCGCCGCTGGTGCAAAGAATGCCACTGACCGCTGGCGTTGTCCCAGATGTCGAAACGGGTGCCCCGCCACAGGTTCTCGGCGTGGAAAATGATGTCGTCCCCGCCCTGCATGGCGTCGTTGAAGCTGTTGCCGTCGTCCACCTGCCCCACAAGCTGGGCCGCGTGGCCCGTGCGGGCAATCGAGATGCCACCGCTGCGCAGGGCAGGCAGGGATTCCGACGTGGGCGTATCCTCGGACTTGAAGAGGGTGGACTGGACCAGGTTGCGGCCCAGCATCATCAGGTTGAGCGCGCCGCCGTCCGGGTCCACCTGTACTGTGCGGTAGAGGGTGCCGTCCAGGGGCAGGCGACCGTTGACCAGTTCCGCCGCGTTCTTGGGCCGGGGTAGGAAGTTGGTGGCGTTAATCACGCAGTTGGTGATGGGCAGGATGTCCGTGCTGTTGTTGCCCAGGGCCGAAGTCCAGACCGGCTGAATCTGCACGGTGCTGTTGCCGTTGACAAATGTGCCGGGGAGTTCCAGATCCACCACCAACCCCAACTGGCGCATGAGGCCGAAATGCTCGCCGCATAGGGCCACGGCCTCGTGGAAGTCGAAGGTGGGCACTGTGGGCGGGATGGAGAGGTTGCCCGGCTGGTGGAAGTTCCAAAGCTGAAAGAAATCCTCTTCCGCATTGGCCGCGGTTGGGGGCAGCGCCCGATCCTGGCGCAGCTTTTGCAGGAAGAGGCGGCGCAGCTCTGGCCGACGATCCCGCCCTTCGGGATAATGGCTGATATCGATCAGCCCGGCCTTCTGGAGTACCTCCACCGGCGGGAACTCTTCCGGGTGGCTGAGGGCGATCTGCTGGTAGAGATCGTTGATGAAGTCGATCACGTGGCCCACGGGGTAGCTCCACCAGAGATGCTTCGAGTAGTCCGCGTGGGCGTGGCTGCGTACCAGTGTGTCGGCAGAGAAGAGGCCGGTCCATAACTTGGACGAGGCCGTGGGGCTGAGAACATTGGCGTTTACCGGCGCGCCCCCGCCCACCGAAACCTGCCACCGGATGGCCTTGCTCGGCCAATCCAGAAAATCGGGGAAGGTATCGAGCCGCTGGGGATTCCCCGCCGGGTCCAACTTGGGCGAAATCAAAACTGAGAGCCTCAGCCCCCCCACTGCGCTGCGTCCATTGGGACAGGCTGTGAACATCACTTGCTGTTTCATTAGTTTTCCTCCGGGTGTTCAGAATGTCGTTGCAAGCTGGGGACTGGGGATTGGGGACTTGGGCCGAGTCGGCACGAACCCAATCCCTAGTCCCCCATCTCTCACGCAAACGCCTCTGCGTACTCCAGCCAGTGGGCCTCGTCGTAGAGATCCACAAAGGTAGGGATGCTCTCATCCACGCTGAGGGAGCGGGCTGCGGCGTTGGATGATCCGGCGATCTTGCGCTGCACACTGATCTTCACGCTGATAGAGAGAAAGAGCACCTTGACCTGAAGCTCGACCTTGGCCGTGCCGATGAGTGCGGGCGGCGGGGTCTGGAAGCCCAGGGCCAGATAGATCTCCAACGAAATGGAGACGATCTTCAGCGCCTGAGCCTTGCCCACGAAGCGGAGATAGGCGTCCACCCCCACAGTGGTCACATCCTTGCCATCGACCTGCTTCTTCTCGATCGCGAAGTAGATGCCCGCGGCGATGCTGATCGAGCCGCTGGCCACGCCGAAGTCCACCGAGAGATACGCGCCCAGTTCCAGGCTGGCCTCGAACTTCTCCAGCCCATCCAGCCCAAAGGCAATGCCCAGGAAGCCGCCGCCGCCGATGGCCGTGTAGGTAATGTTAAAAGGCTTCTCGCGTGACGAGAGGTTGAAGCGCACCCGCGCCGGGTCCCCGCTCCAGGGGATGAAGAGGCTGGCCCCCAGGCTGATCTGGCTGATGATCACCTGTCCCAGGGGAATCTGGGGCAGGGGCAGGTTGTAGCCCACGGTGAGGCCGGTCGGGGTGGGGTCGATATAAGGGCCGCTGCCGCCGAAGGTGAGGAAATCCTTGATGCGGTTGACGAACTCCAGGGGACCGGTGAAGGCTACCTCGCTCACCACTGGCTTGAGATTGGTCTTCTGGCCTGTCTTGGCCGTGAAGTGGAGCTGATCAAAGCCCACGGACATGAAGGTGAGGGAGTTGCCCACCAGGTTCAGCTTGAACTTCTTTAGATCCCCGTCCACGTCATAGGTGGAGTTGCCGGGGTTGAGGATGTCCACCACAAACTCGGCCTTGATGGTCAGGGAGCCGTCGTTCTCGTCCGGCTCGAAGAGACCCAGGGGATCCCCCTTCAGGTCGGGCTTCCAATCCACTTCGGTGATGATCTTGACCGGGGATTGTAGATCGTCCCCCAGAATGGGGCGGGTAGTGATCTTCAATGCTTTGCCCAGATTGCCCGGCGCGGCAAAATTGACCGCTTTGATGATATCCGCCAGGTCGATACCACCCAGGAGCTTGGCCACCCCCGCCTTGAAGAAGTCGGCGGGGTCGAACTCACCCAGGGCCATCTTGACCGGGTCGCCGCCCACTGCGCCCAACAGCCGGGAAAGGGAGGTGACATCCAAATTGGGCGTCACCAGACCGCCGGCCTTGTCCGCACCGAAGCCTGCGTCCTGGGCCGCGCCCAGAATCACCGCGAAGATATTGCCGGGGTTGCCTGTGCCAAAACCCTCTTCGATGTATGGCCCCAGGTGCATCCGGGCCAACTCGGCCAGATCCGTCCCTGTGGCTTCCTCCACAGCGTTGAGCCGGGCGCGGAACTCGGTCAGCGCGGGGAAGAAGGCAGGCTGCTCGGCCGCGGCAAGTTGGGCGCGGGCCATGCCCTGCTCGCTGGGATTGGCCCCCAACACCAGGGAGGCCATGTCTACAGTCGTGTCGCCGGGCTTGTCCGGCTCGGCCAGGGCCACCTTCTGCCCATTCAGGACACGTTGGCGCAGCACACCGGCCAGGTCCTGGCTGTTGTAGTGGTTGGCCAGTGCGCTCATGGCCGCCTGGTCGAAGGCGGTTGCTGCTGGCACGAAGACCGCTGGCGCGTTGAAACTCACGTCTCGGCCCTCCCGGTCCTTGCCGGTCAGACTGAAAAGGAAGGGATCCCCGTCCACGGTGGGGAGCTCGCCCCCGGCAAAGTTCTGCAAGATCAGCGATGGCGTCATCAACGTTTTGAAGGTGAGGCTGGGGAAGGGCCAAGCTCGCCCGCCGAAGGGCTGGCCCACGGCGTTGACATAGGATTTGGTAGGGTGGCGCACTACAATGAAGGTCTCTTTGCGCAGTATGCCGCCAACCTGGCCGTCGATCTGCTCAAAGCGGCGCTCGCTGATGGTGAGCTTGGCCGCGGGGTGGCCGAAGGGGAAGAGGAAACCCTTCTCTACAATGCGCACGTAGTGGTCCCGGCCCATGGTAGCCAGGTGTCGCCAGGCCAGCAGGCTGGGATGGTTCTCCCAGGAGCCTTCGATGTCCAGCCAGCCGCCCAGGGGCGTGAGCATGAGCCGATTCACCTGCACCGGTTCCGGGTTGCCGCTGGTCACTTTGGTCTTGTCCGCGGTGGCTTCCACCATCCAGATGCGCTGTTGGGGCGTCACCGTGGATTGGGTGGCCAAGGTCACAAAGTTGGGCAGTTTGAAGACGTTATCCTTGGTCCAGATGGCCCGCACTGTGCGGTCGGTGGCCGACCATTCGTCGATGGCGTTGCCGGAACGCACGCCCAGGCGGGTGTGCCAGATCTCTGTGCGCCCGTTGCGGGTGACGGTGTTCAGGGCGTGGGCCCAGCCCAGCCCGCTATGGGGCGAGAGGAAAAGTCGCCAGGGCATCTCGATGGCCGTCTCGGTGGAGGTGGGCGCCCGCACCCCAGGATAGGGCGAGGGGGACGCGCCGCGGGGCAGCGCCGCGGGCACCAACCGGGGAACCAGGTTGTTCCACGAGAGCAGGGACGCGGTGGTGTAGGGGATGCTCACCACTTGGGGTGGAATCTCGAAGGCCAGGCGGCTCTCCCCGGCGTTGGCCCACTGGCCCACACCCAGGGGAGCAAAGGGGTTCTGGTTCATCGCAAAAGCCCGCTCAGCGGTGGCCTGGGGCGGGAAGTAGATCACCATGAAGGCGTTCTGGTTCGGGTTGATCCGCTCTAACACTGAGCCGCCCCCCTGCTGGGCCACCCGCTTCATGTTGTAGAACTCCATGCGCAGGTCCAGTAGATCGTTGCGCCGGCGCACATAGGCCACATAGCTGGGCTGGAGCAGGGGGGGTAGGACCAGATTGGCCGACGCCCGCCCCAGCAGGCCCGTCTGCGCGGCCAGCGCGCCCAGGGTGGCCCAGGCCGCCAGCTGCAAAAAAGAACGCCGGGAGGGCCGTTTCTCCGCTTCCCGAACCGAGCGCGCCAACCCATCGAGCGTCTCAACCGCGCCGGGTGGTGTGGTCTGTTCGCTCCTTCCCTCCTCTGGGCGAAGCTCTTGGAAATGCGGTTGCGCCGTGTCGTGCTTCGGCTCCCATCCCTCCGCCTCCCATTGGCCTGGCTCATGCCCATTGGGGCCAAGTTTTGGACGCTGTTCCTCCATTGTCCTGCTCCTTTCGCATGTGTAGGACTGTAGTCGAATGAATTGGGTGTGTTCAAATTAATATGTGAGGAGGGAGCATCCTCAGATGCGACCGGGTGGCATCTGAGGATGCTTGACTCCTCTAATTAATTTTGAATGCACCCGAATGAATTCGGCGTCTGCCAAACAAAACCTGCCTAAGCAGGTTTCCCGTGCCGGTGGCGTTCGTGACTGATCCCCAATTACCCTTCATCGGCTCGCCTGATCATCCTACCTAGCCGCGAAGATTCCTATGTCCGAGCGCACAGCGAGCGGGTTCATACGATAACAGATCAACTAGGACTCGGGGTGGATGGGCTGGCTCTGGCTGAAAATTGGGAGGAGAAGGTCGATCTACGCCCCGGTGTAGATGAATCTGCGCCCCCTACCTATTTCTCCGCGTCAAAACCCTGGCGGGCGATTTCCAGCCGCACTTCGTCCAGCCAGACTGGCGGCAATGTGAAACCACGCAGGGGACGCCTGTCCAGGGCGTAGAGCATAAAGTACTCTACTTTGCTGACGGGAAAATTGTATTCGGCACTCACCCTATCCACCAACTGTTCGATCTGTATGGGGAGATAGTTGGTTGTGCCTGGGCGATGGATCCACCCGTTGGCCGGGCACTTTTCTTTCTCGCACTCGCAGTGTACCGAAATCCCGCTGGGCAGCAGTTCAATCGTGCGCTCTGCGTAGGGGCGGCTGGATGTGCGCATAGCCCGCACGACAATCGCCGGTTCGGTGGCAGAAATAATCACCTGCACCTGTTTCGCCGTAATCTTTGGCTCCGGCGCTTTCTGGCCTGGACGGACCGGCTGGGACTTTTTGCTGCTGGCCGTGGATTTGACGGATCGGCTACCTTTGGCTGCTTGCACCGAAGATTTGCCTGTCTTGGCTGGGGGGGCTTTGGGGGTTGTGGAGGTTGGCGGAGGTGCAGCGGTCGCTGGTGCTGCGGTCGCTGGTGTTGCTTGCGGCTGGGCAGGCGTCAACAGTGCCGGTTCTCCATCCGCGGCGTGGCATAGGCCCTGATGTTCCCGGCAGGTGCCACGCTTGCACTGGGGACAGGTGATCGTACTGGGGCGGCAGACCGGCTCGCCGCAGACCACACAGGCCTGCACCTGCTCGGCGCAAAGCTGGCAGTATTCCCGCTTGCAGTCAATACACTGGGGCGCAAGACAGCCCGCGTGGGCCAGATGGCCGCCGGTGCAGAGGTGCAGATTCTCCCCCGGCTGGCCGCAAACGTCGCAGACCAGCGCCTCCAACTCGTGTTGCAACGGGTCCCAGACGACAAAACGGGTGACAGTCAGACGCCGGTCGACGATCTCGACGGGCAGGATGACTTTGGGCTGGACGATGCGCTGGACGTTGACCAGTTCCACTTCCAGCCGCAGCTGGTAGCGGGCGTGGATGTCGCTGAGTTTGGCCGTGCGCTCGCCCTGGACAGCAGCCAATTTCTCCGGATTGCCTTTGCTGCCCCGCCCGCTTTCGCTGGCCTCGGCCCGCTCCATGCGCCGCCGCAGATCGGCTTCCAACGCGTCGTAATACTCTTCAATACGGGCCTGGTCCAGCTCCAAAAAGCGCTGGATACGTCTCTGCATAGCGGTCATGCGCGGGGATAACTGGGCTTCCAGCGCCTTCTGTGCCCGTCCCAGCAATGCCTGATAGCTCTGGGGCGAATCGATCTCCCCCGCGCCCAGCCAGCGGGGCGGCGCGACGCTCATGTGGGGATAGCCAGGGCTGGTGTCGGTGGAGTGGAGTCGCTGCAAATGCTGGGGATGCGTGATGGCATAGCCGCTCTGGGCGTCCATCACAACCGAGGCCAATGACTCCTGCTTCTCGTCGCTGACAAAAGTAATTTTGAAATTGAAGCGCAGGTAGTGGTGCAGAGCCTGCTGCTCCATCGCCCCCTTTTTCTGGCCCAGACGGGCGTTGGCAATACCGATCTTCTTCTCGGCCTGCTCCAGCAGTCCCTTTTTGTCCAAACGCAGGTGGTTGATGAAGACCTGGCTGTTGGCTTCCGCTTGCAACAACTCCCCGGCCAGCCGGTCTACCAGGGGGTGATTGACCGAAAGGCGCAGGCTGTCGTCCTCGCCGGGTGCGCTATCCTCGGCGTCAAAGCGCAGATTGAGATAGGAGTCAATCTTCAGCCGCTCGGTCAGGGCTTCGGGCAGCAGAACTTCGTGGACGCCGAAGGCCGCGGGCGCGACAATACTCCCTTTTTCGGCCAGATAGCCCAGGACGAAGCGGGCCAGATCGAAGTGTTCCTCCCGGTTCTGTTCGCTCATTCCGCGTTGAAATCCTCCCCAAAGAGGGCCTCGTCGTACTCCGTCGCCTCCTGATAGCTGGCCCTGGCTTTGACCAGCGAATCGCCCAACTTCTCCATTTCGACCTGCAACGCCTCGGCGGTGGGAGCCTGGCTCCAGATGTCCAGCACAATCTCCTCAAAATCCCGCTCGTCGCCCATCTGCCCCAGAATCATATCCACTTCGCCGATGACCAGCTCGAACATATTCAGCTTGCGATCCAAAATGTCCAGCACCATCTCCTCAATCGAACCAGCCGCGGCCAGATTGAAGATGTCCACAGGCCGGTCCTGACCGATGCGGTGGATGCGCCCGATGCGCTGCTCAATGCGCATGGGATTCCAGGGCAGGTCGTAATTGACCATCGCTCGGCAGAATTGCAGGTTGCGCCCTTCGCCTGCGGCCTCGGTGGAGAGCAGCACAGGCAGATCGCTCTGAAAATCCCGGATCACCGCGTCCTTCTGGCCGCTGGTCAGACCGCCGTGATAGTTGGCAAAGGGGATGCCCCACTCGGTCATGGCCACGGCCAGCATCTCCTGGGTGGCCCGGAATTGGGTGAAGATGAGTACTTTGTCGCCTGTGCCGCCTTTGGCCTGGGCTTCCAAAAGCGTGCGCAGCGCGTTGGCTTTGGCCGATCCCTGGACGCCTGCGGCCTGCGCGGCCAGACTCGTCAGTTCAGCGCGATAGGCGGCCAACTCTTTGTGGGCGGCCAGCGAGCGCAGGGTGGAGGCGGTGGCCGCCGCGCTGCTGCCCATCTCGCGCAGGAGGATACGCAGGCCGAAGCGATGGCCCGATCCCACATTTTCCGTGTCATCCATCATCCGGCGCACCGTATCGCTGAGGGCATCCGCCAGGGCCTGCTCGTCCGGGTTCAGGGCCAGACGGATGGTGTGTGCCCGGCGCGGTGGCAGTTGCAGGCTGATCTGGCTGCGAGTGTGGCGCACCATCACATCCCCCAGCAGCTCCCGCAGCAGCCCGCGGTTTTTGGGCAGGCGGGGGTCGCCCCGCACCACAAATTGACTGCTGAACTCTTTGGGGCTTTTGAGTTGGCCGGGCTTGAGAACGGTGATGAGGTTGTAGAGTTCGGTCAGTTTGTTCTGCACAGGCGTGGCGGTGAGGAGCAGAATATACTTCTTCTGCAATTCGTTGACCAGTTGCCAGGAGGCGGAGGCACGATTTTTCAGGTGGTGGGCCTCGTCCACAATCACCAGATCGTATTGCAGGGCGGTGATGGCTTTGCGATGTTCGGGTCGTCGGGCCGTCGCCAACGAAGCGATGACCCGGGGATATTCCTCCCAGGCCCCGCTGCCCCGGGCCCGGAAATCCGGGTCGCTGCTGGTGATGAAGTTAGTCAGGTTGTATTTAGAGGTCAACTCCTCCTGCCACTGCTCGACCAGACCGGGCGGGGTCAGGATCAGCACCCGATCCACCATCTGGCGCAGCAGATATTCTTTCAACACCAGCCCGGCCTCAATCGTCTTGCCCAGCCCCACCTCATCCGCCAGCAGCCCCCGCCCCCGAAACTGGCGCAGCACCACCCGGGCCGCCCGAATCTGGTAGTCGAAGGGGGTGAAGTTAATGGCATCCACGGCCAGGAGATCGTCAAAACCGGCCACCAGTTGCAGCCGATGGGCCATCAGTTTTAGCTCGTAGAGGTTCAGGTCGGCCCACTGGCCCGCGGTCACAGCGGCCAGAATCTGCTGCGCGCCGGGCAACAGGCGGATTTCGGGTTGGATGATGGACATTCTACTTACCTCTGATCAAACTGAATCCAGACCTCGCCCTGGCCGTCTGGCACGCTGAAGGATAAGTCCCGACTGTCCCGTTCGTGATTTCCATCAATCACATAGCCTGAATAATTCCCAGCCACGTTGCCATCAGGCAATTGACTCAGGCTGAGTTTGCAGTCGTGGTTAAATCGTCCGTTGGGACCGGTATTGGGGGTACCGACCAGGCTGGCGGCACAGGCTTTGGAGGGCAGTTCCACGCCATTTTTGAACAGAATCAGGCGGTAGCTGCCCTGGGCCTGGCCTCCATCTATCCCGCTGTGCATAAAGAAGAGTGTCAGACGCAATTCCCCACCGCCATTCCCCGTGAAGGTTGGCCCGCCGGTCACTTTGAATTTGCAGCCGTCACCACCGATGCTGGCACAGGGATCCGCAGTGGCGGGGGGCGGCGCGGCAGGGGGCGCGGGCGTATTCGTCGGCGCGACCGGCGCGGGCACAGCCGCGGGCGGCGGGGCGGGAATGTCACTGGCTACAGCTACCAGTTGGGCATTTTCAACCGTCGCCAGTTGGTTGAACATCCAGCCTACTTCGCCGTTGACACAGCAGAACCGGAACCAATCACCGGCCGCGTTCTTGCCTGTCACGTCGAACTGCATCCCCTGATTGACTGAACCGATGACGGGATAGTTTGTCCCCGGCCCGCTGCGCACGTTGGCTGTCTGGTTGGTAATCGTCATGCGTGCGACAGGCGCGGGTGTGTCGGTGGGGATGGGCGTCGGCTCTGCGGGTACAGGCGTTGCGGGTACAGCAGTGGGTGGAACAGGCGTCGGCGGCGGCACAGGCGTATCCGTGACGAGCGGCACAGGCGTGGGTGTCCAGGTGGGGATGAGGGCACGAGGCTCGCTGGTGGGCGTGGCAGTGGGGTCCGCGCCGGGCAGCAGGCTGCATCCTCCCAGAAACAGTGCTCCAATCAACAGAAAAACAAATGGCGATACCCCTCGTCTCAAACGATACACTGCACGTTCCTCCCATAGATATCCAAAAGCAATCATTTGGTCCAGTGTACCCGCCCAATGCCTTTTGCTGCAAACTGTCCGCTTTGTGACTTTGACAGTCCCCGCCGGGTCGCCTATAGTGGGGAGGTAAATCAGTTAGCAGTTATCAGTTACCAGTAATCAATGGCGTCGACGCCACTGATTACTGGTAACTGATAACTTTCCGTCGCGAGTGAGAACCGCAATGACACCCAACAAACTTATCACCGCCGAAGCCGCTGCCGGACTGATTCCCGATGGGGTGACAGTAGCGGTCAACTCGTCCAGTGGGCTGCTCTGCCCGGACAGACTACTGCAGGCCATCGGGGAACGTTTTGCCGCCACCGGCGCGCCGCGCAACCTGACGACGATTCACCCCATCGCGGCGGGGGATATGTACGGCGTGAAGGGCATCGACCACATCGCCCAGCCCGGCCTGTTGAAACGGGTGATTGGCGGCTCCTACCCCAGCGGTCCCTCGTCCATGGAATCCCCCCGCATCTGGCAGATGATCGACAACGACGAAATCGAAGCCTATAACCTGCCCAGCGGGCTGATCTTCCACCAATTGCGGGAGGGCGCGGCCAAGCGGCCCGGCGTGTTGACCCAAGTGGGGCTGGACACTTTTGTCGATCCCCGGCGGCAGGGCGGGCGGATGAACCGTAGCACGACGGAAGAGATTGTGCAGGTGGTGCAGTTCGACGGCCAGGAGTGGCTCTACCTGCGCGCTCTGCGCCCGGATGTGGCATTGATCCGGGCCACCAGCGCCGACGAGCGGGGCAATCTTTCCTTCGAGCAGGAGGGCGCACTGCTGGGCGCGTATGACGTGGCCCTGGCCGCGCACAACAGCGGCGGGATTGTCATCGCCCAGGTCAAGCGGCTGGTGGCGGCGGACAGTATTCCGGCCCAATCTGTGCGTGTCCCCGGCATTCTGGTAGATTATATCGTCGTTGCACCGAAGCAGCGCCAGACCACCCAGACCGACTACGACCCGGCCATCAGCGGTGAAGTGCGCATCCCTACCGATTCGTTCGAGGGCGTGGAGTGGGGGCTGGAAAAGGTTATTGCGCGCCGGGCCGCGATGGAATTGCGCGAGGGTGAAGCGGTCAATCTGGGCTTTGGCATCTCCGCGCTGGTGCCGCGCATCCTCCACGAGGAGGGGCTGGATGGCAGCGTGACGTGGGTGATCGAGCAGGGCGCGGTGGGGGGAATGCCGCTGCTCGGATTTCAGTTTGGCTGCGCGGCCAATGCCCAGGCCATCATCCCCTCGCCGGACCAGTTCAGCTATTTCCAGGGCGGCGGCTTCGACCGCTCTTTCCTCTCGTTTATGGAGATTGACCGCGAGGGCAATGTGAACGTCTCCCGGCTGCTCTCCCGTCCCCACGTGACGGCGGGTGTGGGCGGCTTCATTGACATCACATCCCACGCCCGGCGCATTGTGCTGAGCGGCACTTTCACCACCGGCGGCTCCCGTATCGACGTGCGCGATGGCAAACTCTGCATCGACAGCGAGGGCAAAGTCCACAAATTTGTCAACGCCGTGGAACACGTCACCTTTAGCGGGCGGCGGGCACGACAGACGGGCCAGGAGGTCGTCGTCGTCACCGAGCGCTGCGTCCTGCGCCTGGAACGGGATGGCTGGTGCGTCACCGAAATCGCGCCGGGCGTGGAATTGGAACGGGATGTGCTGGCCCAGTGCGATTTTCCCCTGCGCGTGGCGGATGATCTGCGCGAGATGGAGGCGCGGCTGTTCAGTCCCGACCCCATTGGATTGCTATTAAACAGGAAAGAATCATAGGATAGAAATATGACCATTGCCCAACAAATGGAACTAATTCCAACCTCAACTACTAAAAGACCGACCGGATGGTTCGGCAACGGACTATCTGTCTTAGGTGTAAATGAAATTGGCGGTTGGCCTGACGCCTTTGGCGATGCCCTATGCAGATATAATGCCACCCGAGCCTCAAATCCGATTACTGCGATCAGCCTTTTTAGCGGTGCTGGTGGCTTAGACATTGGATTTCACGATGCAGGCTTCAAGATTATAGAATGCAACGAAATTGAGCCAGACTTTGCAGCTACCTTGCACAAGAATGCCGCAGAGGGGCAGAGACTTGAAGGTGTCCGTATTGTATGTGAAGATATTCATCATTACAGATGGCAATGAAGTCACTATCAAAAATCTATACGACTTTTGCCGACAAAATGACCTTGACTTTCCTTCTATGCACAGACTTGCAAAAGGACAAAGCAAACTCAAGTCATATAAGGGCTGGTCACACAAAAATAGTCCCAGACAAAGAGAGTATGTAAAAACATACGAGGGCTTTATTAATCCGAATGGGAATTCAGTTCTGGACGTTCGGTGAAATTGGACAGCAAAAGCGAGATTGATGATACTCGTTAGTTATGGCGAACATACCGGACGGAACCAAACCAACCATTGAGCGGGTGGATGACATACCAGTCATCTACGGGATGCTGGAACAGATGGGCATCCG
>CAMDQF010000083.1 GCA_945905745.1 Litorilinea aerophila | reverse complement strand
GTACTGATCAGAATGATGATAGAACAGAAAATGGGACGCTGATTCACGCGGATAGACACTGATCCAGAGCCAAAAATCTGCGTTTTCAGCGGTTATCTGCGTCCAGCTTTTTTCATCATCAGACTGATCACTACACAATGCCAAGATTTGAGATAAAAAAACGTTGGATGGTGAAGCGGGAGTGATTCACGTTGAGCTTATATTAATACAGTTGGTCGACCCAGTGGGAAAAACTATCCTCGCCGTCCCCGGAGTAGGAGTTACCCGCACGCACGTGGGTGCGTGTTTTCAGTCCAGCGAAAAGGCGAAGGGGTTTGGAAGCCGGCCCATTGACGCTGTGCGGGTTTATTTCCGTGGGACTGGTGTGAGTGTGCGAGTTGGGGTAAATGTGGTCTGGGTTGGTGAAATTACTCTGGCTGTTCATTCGGATGTCCTTAGTTTGTGGTGTGTCGTGGCGGGATTTATGTGTGTGTCTGTCGCGTTCCCTGGTGGCTTGTGGTGAGAACAGATTTCCGTCTCCTGAGAGCTTTCGGACCCAGGAGTGATTATGATAGGCTTCTACATCGTGATCACCCCCCTCCATCAGTAGAATGAATGCAGTCAGCTCATCGACACAATTGAGAATTCTTGTGTAAGCTTGATGGCAAACAATATTCTATTTTTTGCAGTCTGTCAAGTGGGAAAATAAATAGATTAACTAGATTTTAATCCGGGTTATTGGTGGGTTTTGAGGCGTTTTGTTGTTGTATTGTAATATTTAAACCTGATTCATTTGTGTAACTGGTTGGCTTCACAGCCAACCGGTACGCACCTCACAGATTCCCCGCGCCATCGGTGATAGCCTATGGCTATGCACCCACCCCCCGAAATCTCTCTGCTAATTGTCGCCGATGACCTGCTGGCCCGGGCGGGTTTGGCCGGCCTGCTGGCTGGGCAACCGGGGCTGTCTGTGGTGGGGCAGAGCGATTGCGGCCCTCAACTGGACGCACTGCTCCAGGAACACGCGCCCGACGCCCTGCTCTGGGACTTGGGCTGGGACTACGGCGAGGCGGAAAACCGCCCGCTGCTGGAACGGTTGGCCGACTTGGCCGCCCGTCTGCCTGTCCTCGCACTGCTACCCGATGGGGAAGATAGCGGGCGTGTCTGGGCCGCGGGTGTGGCCGGTCTGTTGCCCCGCCAGGTGGACGGGGAACGGCTCGCCGCAGCGCTCAGCGCGATTGCCGCTGGGTTGCTGGTGCTGGACGCCAGCCAGCGCGCGCTGCTTGTTTCACCCGCCGATCCCCCTGTATCTGAACTTCTCGAACCCCTGACCCCCCGCGAGGAAGATGTCCTCGCTCTCCTGGCCGACGGGCTGACCAACCGGGCCATCGCCCGCCAGCTCGCCATCAGCGAAAACACCGTCAAATTTCACGTCCAATCCCTGCTGGGCAAGCTGGACGCCCAGAGCCGCACGGAGGCAGTCGTGCGGGCGACGCGGCTGGGGCTGTTGATTTTATAGGGATTGGGGGCTGGGACTGGGGACTGGGGACTGGGGACTGGGAATCTCCGTCAGCCGTTACTGCCCAATCCCCGATCCCTAATCCCCTCCTCCCCACCCAAATTGATAGGCCGCCCCTGCCCGATTTAGTGATGCGCCGCCCTCTGCGTTCGTCTATCCTGTGTCCATCGAACAATTCAGTGGGCTGGGCAACCGGTCCACAAGCACAGGAGAAATCTCAATGTCAACCGATTTTGCAACTATTTCCAGAGCCGCCGCCTCCGTCGTCGCCCAGGCCAGCCAGAGCGTCGTGCGGGTGGATGCCCGTCGCCGCCATCCGGCCAGCGGTATTGTCTGGTCGTCCGACGGGCTGATCCTTACTGCCCATCACGCGGTGCGCCGGGACGACGAAATCCGCGTCGGGCTGGCCGATGGCCGGGAGCTGCCTGCGACACTCGTCGGGCGGGACCCATCCACCGACCTGGCCCTTCTGCGGGTAGAAGCCACTGGTCTGACCGCAGCAGAGTGGCGGGAAGAGGGAAGTCTGGGCGTCGGGGAACTGGTGCTGGCGCTAGGACGGCCCGGTCAAAATGTGCAAGCCTCTCTGGGGGTGATCAGCGCACTGGGCGGGGCCTGGCGGTCGATGGGTGGTGGCAAAGTCAGCCACTATATTCGCCCGGATTTGGTAATGTATCCCGGCTTTTCTGGCGGGCCGCTGATCGACGGGGCGGGTAACGTCATCGGGCTGGCGACCTCCGCCCTGACCAGGGAAGGGGGGATTGCCCTCTCTGCGGCCACAGCCAAACCGGTAGTGGAGACTCTCTTGACCCACGGACGGATGCGCCGGGGCTATCTGGGCGTGGGCGTACAACCGGCCAAACTGCCGGCAGCCGTGGTTGAATCTTTGGAGCGCGAGACCGGTGTCCTGCTCAATTCCATCGAAATCGACAGCCCTGCCGCCGCGGCCGGTCTACTGGTGGGGGATATTCTGGTGGCGCTGGATGGGGAAGCTGTCGAACGTCCCGAAGACCTGACGCTGCTTTTGCAGGGCAGCCAAGTGGGGCAGACGGTCAGTGCCCAGCTTGTGCGCGGTGGCAATCTGACCGAGATTTCCGTAACAGTCGGCGAGCGGTAATCCGTCCGCAATAGTACCGTAGGGCGGACTGCCAGTCCGCCCTACGCGTTGGCCCGTCTCCGCAGCCAGAGCAACGAACTCCCCAATAGCCCCGCAGTGCCCAGCCCGATGATCCCAATCAGCCACAGACTCTGACGACCGATCGCCTGTCCCGCCGCAACAAATGCCGCAGTTGCGCCATCTGACGGTTCTGTCGGGGCGTTGCTGCCTGCACTGCTGTCCGGGGTAACTGTCGGCCAGGGCGTCCAGGTGGGGGTGATGGTCGGTGTGGGCGACGGGGTGGCGGTCGGCGTATCGGTGGGGCGCGGCGTCTCGGTAGGAGTCGGCGTTTCCGTGGGCGTAACCGTGGGCAGCGGTGTCGCTGTAGGCAAGATAACAACCGGCTGTTGGACAGAAGCGGCCTGGACAACCGGCGCTGGCGCAGGAATCGCGGTGGGAACCGGCGTCGGCAGCAGGCCCGGTGCGCTTTCGTCGGGATAGAGGGCGATGACATCCACGTAGATCAGATTGTCGCCGCTGCTGCGCGGATGATCCACCACAAAGAAGACTGTCACCGTCTCGCCCGCGGCCCTGGCTTTTACGTCGATATTTGGCCCTTCGCCCGGCGGATAGTTCAGAAAGCGCCCTGGGCCAAAGTGCATGGGCCCCCAAATCACCGACGCGCTGTTGGGGTCTGTGCCGCCTGTCGGGTCGATGCCCAATTGTCGTCCGAAATTGTCCGGGTCGTTCGGTCCACCCCAGGCAACGCTGGCCCGGTAGCCGTTGCCCGGCGTCACCCGCACTTGGGTCCAGATGCCCGCCTTGAAGGTCCCCCCGTTGCTCCACATACGCAAAGCAGGTGGCCCAAAATAGGTGTCCACATCCTGCATATAGGTCAGGTCGCCGTAAATAATGAATGGCTGCCAGCCTTGCGGAATCTGGCGGGGTGGGCTACCGTAGAAGGCGTCAAAGTCACACACCGAGCGCTCGATCACCTGCCCGTCCTTTTCGCACAGCTCCGAAGCCAATGCAAGACCTGGCAGCAGCCCGGCCAACAGGGCGCAGAGCGCTGTGTATAGAAAAATCTGTCTCTGAATTCGTCTCATCGCTTGCAGTGAACAGTAATCAGTAATCAGTAATCAGTGTTGTCGGCGAAACGCCACTGATGACTGTTCACTGCTCACTGATTACTGTTGTTCCTCCCTGGGATTGGTGACTGCGCAGCGGAATCCCAGCCAGGGGAAGCTATCTTTGTCGTCAACCGCCACCCGGCTATTGGTCGCCAGCGCTGCTTTGTCATCCTGAAATGAGCCGCCTTTGACCACATAGGCCACGGCTGGCTGCTGGCTTGGATTGCCAGCCGTAGCGGTCCATTCGGCGACGTTGCCCGCCATATCGGCTGCTTTGCTGGGGCTGTCACCGCCGGGGCTGTAGGTTCCTACGGGCATCGTATCGCCGATGGCAGTGGCGGCGCCATTCACCCGTGCGCTGTCAAAGTTGTCACCCCAGGGATAGCGAAAGGCCCGTTGCAGACTCCAGGCTGAACTGGCGGCTGTCTCCCACTCCTCTTCCAAGGGCAGCCGTTCGCCGGCCCAGCGGCAAAAGAGGGCTGCCTGGACGTGGGTCACATTGATCATCGGGAAGTTATCCAGGGCCGGATTGAGAAAATAGTCGAGTTGGGTGACACTGGTGGTGCGGGCAGGCCGAGTGCAGGCGTCGGCCTCGAAGCAGAGGCGATAGGCTGCGTTGGTCACCTCCGTGCGGTCGATGGAAAAACTCTGCAAATCCACCAGCCGATCAGTGTTGGCCCGGGTGGGATCAGGGATGCGGTAGACGCCGGACGGAATTGTCACCATTTCGTCCGTGGAATCGAAGGATTGTTGCAGGTCCAGCCAGAAAAAGGCGAAGGAAAGTACGAGCAGAGCCAGGGCCAGCAATCCAAAGAACGTGGCAAGCCTGCGGCGGAGGGGTGCTGGCAGACTGCCGCCGCGCTTCACTTTCGCTTTGCGCTGGGTAGATCGGTTGGCCGCTGTAGCCTGGCCTGCCAGTGTGCGCTGGCTGCCTAGCGCCGTCCATTCAGGGAGTTTGTCCCCAGCCGAGCGGACTTTGCGTAGATAATCGAGATTGGCCTGGGCCAGGGTGCGTCGAGGCTCTAGCGGCTGGACCACCTCTTCCCGCAGCAGCCCAGTCAAAGCAGCCAGCCAGCCGCCGCTTTCGTCATCTTTGCGCGCCAACTCCACAATCTGCGCCGGGGGCAGGGGATGTACCGGGTGCAGGAGCATATCCCGCATCACCGAAGCGGCCCGCTCCGGGTTGTTCAGGTGGTGCAGGGCTGTGCGCATTCCTTTGCCGTAATAGAGTGTGCTGCGTAGAAGCAGGGTCAGCTCTGCCTCTGCCAGGCGATGACCGGCTTCCAGGGCCAACAATCCGTCGCGTACCAGTCCAATGGGAGGCATTTCGCCCTGCTGCCACCACTTGTCCACGGCCTGGGTAAGCTGCCGCTGGATAGAGATGGCCCGGTCTACACCGGTCAGACCGTCGAATGGGCCGGGAACAGGCGATGGTCCCTTGCGTGCCGAACCCTGCCGATGGGTTTCGTCTTCAGTTTCCCATTCTACGCGGGTATTGCTCATGGAGGAGAAGTCTTGTCGTTTTGTTTGAATCAGCGGATGCACGATTGCACTTGATTGTATCACAAGAGTGCCCGGTATGGAGATGTTGCCAATCCCTTTTTGGTTGACATCCACACGAGAAGGGGTATACTTTGGCTGTATCTATTCCCCTCCATTCCTAGGGACAAACCGATGACCAATCAATCCGGCAGCGATGAAAAGAACCGCAGCACGACTTTTTTTCAAGACAATTTTACCGCAGGGCTGATCCACCGCACCTTTACAAAGTCTATGGGCTTCGACGAGGAGGATATGCGTAAGCCGGTCATCGGCATCTGTAACACTTTCAGCGAACTCAACAATTGCCACGCCCACTTTCCCCAATTGGTCGAAGCGGTCAAACGGGGAGTCTGGCAGGCGGGTGGCTTTCCGCTGGAATTTCCCACCATCAGCCTGGGCGAAATCTATCTAACCCCCTCGTCTATGCTCTGGCGCAATCTGGCCGCGATGGACACGGAAGAGATGATCCGGGGCAATCCCATCGACGGGGTGGTCCTGCTCACTGGCTGCGACAAGACCACCCCGGCCGCGTTGATGGGCGCGGCCAGTGCGGATCTGCCCAGCCTGCTCGTCTCCGGCGGGCCGATGCTCAACGGCAACTGGCGGGGGCAGATGCTGGGGGCCTGTACTGACTGTCGGCGGTTGAGCGATGAATTCCGGGCGGGCAAGCTGACCGATAGCCAATACGTCGAAGTAGAAGACAATCTGGTGCGCAGCCACGGCCACTGTATGGTGATGGGCACGGCTTCCACAATGAACTCGATGACAGAAGCCCTGGGTATGGCCCTGCCCGGCAACGGTGCCATCCCCGCGGTCGATTCCCGGCGGATGCGCCTGGCCGAGCAGAGCGGTCGGCGCATTGTGGGAATGGTGGCCGAAGGGCTGCGACCCTCGCGCATTTTGACACGAGAAGCCCTGGAAAACGCGATTACCCTGCTCTGCGCCATTGGCGGCAGCACAAACGCCGTCGTCCACTTGCCCGCGCTGGCCGGCCGTCTGGGCATCCCCCTGCCCCTGGACCTCTTCGACGAGATCAGCCGCCGCACGCCGATGATTGCCAATCTGCGTCCCAGCGGAAAATTCCAGATGGAAGACCTCTTCTATGCGGGCGGCATTCCCGCTGTGTTGCAGCAACTGCTGCCCCTGCTCCACGGTGACGCGCTCACAGCCACCGGGCGCACGCTGGCCGAGAATGTGCAGGAAGCGGAGATCCACAACCCAGATGTCATCCGCACCCTGGAGACAGCCCTGGACAGCCAGGGTGGGCTGTCGATTGTGCGGGGCAATCTGGCCCCGGACGGCGCGGTCATCAAACATTCGGCAGCCACGCCCCGGCTGCTCCAACATCGGGGGCGGGCCGTTGTCTTCACCAGTATTCCCGATTTGCAGGCCCGCTACGGCGACCCGGATTTGGACGTGACGCCCGACGACGTGCTGGTGCTGCAAAATGCCGGCCCCATTGGCGGGCCGGGAATGCCGGAAGTGGGCAATCTGCCCATCCCCACCAAACTGCTCAAGCAGGGGGTGCGGGATATGCTGCGCATCTCCGACGCCCGCATGAGCGGAACGGCCTACGGGACGATTGTCCTCCACGTCGCGCCCGAATCAGCCATCGGCGGCCCTCTGGCCCTGGTGCGGGACGGGGATGAGATTGAACTGGACCTGGTAAACCGTCGTCTGCATCTGCACGTGGGCGACGACGAACTGGCCCGGCGTCGGGCCGAATGGCAGCCCCCCGCGCCCCACTACACCCGGGGCTATGGCAAGCTCTTTCTCGATTCGATAATGCAGGCCCCGGATGGGATGGATTTCGGCTTTCTGCTGGGGGCGGACCCCGCGATTGCCGAGAATCAACCCAAGTTTTAGTTGGAAGGAAGTTCGACTCTCTGTGAAAAGTCGAGTTCCTTTTTGACCTCTGGCGAGTGGCGTGCTATAGTCTACCCATGAAAAGGCAACCGGTTGTGCGCAGCGAATATGGCTACTCGTATCCGAGGGGCGCAAGACGCCCCGCTCTACCCGCGCACGCCGTTCATTCTGTCTCCATCTAAGGAGACAGCCCTATCCCGTACCGAACGCGTGGCGCACAGCCACGCGTTTTTATTTTGCAGGATAGGCCCAATCAGCCAGCAAACCAATCAACCATTGAATATACAGGCACAGACAATGAGAACTTTCCCTCCTGTCGACGAACAGATGAGCATCCTCATGCGGGGGGTCGATTTTGGCGACGACCTGACCCGCACGAACATGGAAAAGGAGCTACGGGCACGTCTGGAGCGCTCGGCCGCAAGTGGGAAGCCCCTGCGGGTCTACTGCGGCTTCGACCCCACCTCCTCTGACCTGCACCTGGGCCACACTGTGCCCCTGCGCAAACTGCGCCAGTTTCAGGAGTTGGGCCACGAAGTCGTCTTTCTGATCGGTACCTTCACCGGCACAATCGGCGACCCCAGCGATAAAGAGAGCGCACGCCAGCAGCAGACCCTGGACGCGGCCATGGAAAAGAGCCGCACCTTTACCGAGCAGGCATTTCAGGTCTTGGACAGACAGAGGACAGTGGTCGATTACAACCACAAATGGCTGGGAAAATTGAGTTTTGGCGATGTGATCGACCTGGCCAGCAACTTCACTGTCCAACAATTCCTGACCCGGGACAACTTCAGCAAACGCCACGCCAAAGGCGATCCCATCTGGCTGCACGAATTCTTCTACGCGCTGATGCAGGGCTACGACGCGGTCGCGCTCAATACGGACGTGCAGATCGGCGGCACGGACCAGCTCTTCAATCTGATGGCCGGGCGCAAACTGATGGAGGCACGGGGCACAGAACCCCAGGTGGTGTTGACCTTCCCGATTCTGGTGGGGACCGATGGCGCCTTGCGTATGAGCAAGTCCACCGGCAATTCCATCGGCATCCACGAAGCGCCGGGCGTGATTTTTACAAAAGTGCTGAGTCTGGCCGACCACACCTTCCGCAACTTTGCCGAACTGGTCACCCGTTGGCCCCAGTCCAAAATTGATGAGATGCTGGCGGAGATTGAGGCAGGCACTTTGAATCCCCAGGAGGCCAAAGCCCAACTGGCCTGGGAGATTGTCAGCATCTTTCACGGGGACGAAGCCGCGGAC
Organism: Litorilinea aerophila; assembly: GCA_945905745.1. Taxonomy (GTDB): domain Bacteria; phylum Chloroflexota; class Anaerolineae; order Caldilineales; family Caldilineaceae; genus JACQGT01. The sequence goes on along the minus strand of CAMDQF010000083.1, from coordinate 14,472 downwards.
CAGGCAGCCGAGGATGCCAGACGGATGTTCGAGGGCGACATTCCCAGCGACGCACCGGAACACACGTTCAACGGGGCTATCAGGCTGCTCGATCTGATGAACGAAGCCGGGTTGACCCGCAGCAACGGCGAGGCCCGGCGGCTGGTTCAGCAGGGTGGTATCCGGCTCAACGGCGAGATTGTGGAGGATGCGGGTGTGGAGATTGCCCATACCCCTGGCAAGGATCAGGTCTTGCAGGTGGGCAGGCGACGCTACCTGCGCATCAAGTCGGGTTGATGGCCAATTAAACAGATTCCGGGGCAGCGATGCCGCCCCGGAATCTGTTGCTTAAATGGGAAGAACTGACCTGTCACGCTTCCCCCGATAGTGGCTTCCAACCACAACGTGACAACTCAGTTCTTCTTGGCGAGTAGTGTATCACACAACTTTTGTTTTGTAAAGCGGGAATTCAACGAGTTTTTGAGGAATTTTCACCAATTTTGGCCGATTTGAACAGATGAGTTTACGATTTGTTTATAAAATAACACTAAGAAAGCACTTTCAAATTATGTTCTGCGTCAGGTCGGTGGATGTCTGCGCAGCCGTGTCCGATCAATCACAGGATAAGGTGGCATGAGCGCGTAACTGAAAGCTTGCAGAGGTGTTTCTTTTTGGGCAGCCAGACGCTCTGGCCGAGAAGACCAGATATGGCTTTCTGCATAGAGGTAAGATACGCTGAAGGGCGAAGCACCACATATTCAGCCAGGGACGCGGAATCTGCTATAATACGCTACTAACGGATTTGCATCATCAGGACAGAGGAGAATAATAATGGGTCTTTTCGAGGGAAAACGCGGGATGATCTTTGGCATCGCCAACAAAAATTCGATTGCTTGGGGCATTGCCCAGGCACTGGCATCCGAAGGAGCTGAATTGGGGTTCAGCTACGCGGGCGAAATGCTGCAGAAGCGGGTAGAACCCCTGGCCGAGAGTCTGGGCGTTACCTTTGTGGAGGAATGTGACGTGACCAATGAGGAGGCCATCGATGCACTTTTTGCCAAAGTCGAGGCCCGCTTTGGGACGATTGACTTTTTGGTCCACTCTATCGCCTATGCCCCCCGTGAGGAATTGGGTGGACGCTTTGTAAATACCAGTCGCGAGGGTTTCCGCATCGCAATGGATGTAAGCTGCTATAGCCTTGTCGCACTGGCCAAACGGGCTTATCCCCTGATGCCCAACGGCGGTGCAATGATGGCTATGACCTATTACGGCGCAGAGAAGGTGACACCCAACTACAATGTGATGGGTGTAGCCAAGGCCGCGCTGGAAGCGACTGTGCGCTATCTGGCCTGGGATTTGGGGCAGAACAAAATCCGGGTCAACGCCATCAGCGCCGGACCCATCAAAACCCTGGCGGCTTCCGGTGTCAGCGGCTTCCGCAAGAGTCTGAATTATGTGGGTTCTGTGGCCCCGATGGGCAATGTGGATCAGGACGACATCGGCGACGCGGCCCGGTATTTGCTCAGCGACTGGTCACGCAAAGTGACTGGCGAAGTGCTCTACGTAGACGGCGGTTTCAATATCATGGGAGCGCCAGACCCTTCGGGCGACGATAAAGAGTAATTGCCCCAAACAAAAAGACCCTTCCGCAAACGGAAGGGTCTTTTTGTTTGGCGGGAGCGGCGGGGGTGGACTCCTCACTGGGCAAAGCTACCGCACCCGCTACTTCTCGGCGTGGATCGTGTGTGCCGTGCGGAAACCGGCAAAAATGTTGTTGCGGTCCGGGGTATAGAAATTGCGATAGCTGTTTCTGACTACGTGGGGCCGGGTTACCCAACTTCCGCCTCGCAAGACTTTTTGCTGGCCGAATGAGGGCTTCGAATAGGTGTCATAGGGATCGATCACATAGCCGGGGAAAGCATCAAAGGTGTCTGCTGTCCACTCCCAGACATTCCCGATCATTTGTCTGAGGCCAAATGCGCTGTCGCCTTCCGGGAAGGCGCGCACATCTACAATCTGCCCGTACCGGGAATTCAGATTGGCCTGACTTTCGCTCGGATGCTGGTTGCCCCAGGGGTACCATTTTTTCTGGGTGTCAATTCCTTGCCCCTCTGGCAGGAGAGCGGCGCTGGCAGCCAATTCCCATTCTGCTTCGCTTGGCAATCGACAATCTGCCCAGCGGCAATAGGCATTGGCTTCGTACCAATTGACATTCACCATCGGCAGATTGTCTTCGATAGGCCGCCAACGATCGAACCACCGCCATCGCCATCCTCCCTCTGGGCCTCTTTTCCAATAGGTTGGCCCATCCTGTCCACTGTTTTCAAGCCACCCCCAGCCTTCCGCGCACCAAAACGAACGCTCCTGGTATCCTCCCGCGTTCACAAACGCTTGGTATTGACCAAACGTCACCGGGGTGGACGATATCAGGAAGGGAGCAACCTCCACCGGGTGGGCCCATTTTTCATTGTCAAAAATGAAAACCTGCTCGGGCAACCCACCCAACCTATAGACCCCGCCGGGTATGGCAATTTTTTCTAGCGCATAGCCCTCGTCTATAAGCGGCCTGGGGCTGTCGAGCGTGAACTTGGGGGCAGGATAGCTCAATGTGTGACGGATGTGGTGCATCGTCTCACTGTGCATCTCCTCATGATTCAGTACCAGGTTGTAGTAGTAGACCTCTTCGACGGTAGGCTCCCGTTTTGCCAAACGGCTGATAACTTTGTCCAGGATGTCGGTGATATACTCAACCGTCTGCCCCAGGGATGGGTATGACAAATGCCAGCGTGCATCATTGGCGACGTTGAATGAGTGATAGAGCAGGTCGGCCTTTGGATCGGATGGCTCTCGCTTGTCAATATTCTGCAATATCCAGCGATCCTGGAACCACCCCACATGGCCCAACTCCCAGATAGGTGGTTCGACCGTAGGATTGGGAGGTCCGATCAATTGCTCTTCGCTGAGGTCCAGGATGAGCGCGAGTTCTCGATTGCGGGTGTCAATGAGACGCTGAGCAATTTCCTGGCCGTGGGCTGTCAATTCAATGCGGTTGATAAAGTCCATCATTCTCCCCCGTGTGGCTGCAAAGCCAGATACTGCAAGCTGAAGAGATTGTCGGTATCTGTCCAGACTTTCCGTACCTCCAGACCGGCTTGCATGGCCAAGGCTGCGAAGCCGTCCAGGGTGTATTTGTAGGAAACTTCGGTCATAATCATTTCCCCTGCGGCAATTTCAATCTGATTGCCTGCAAGCCAACAGATTTGGTCTGCTTTGCTGATCAAGTGCATTTCAATCCGACCAGCATCGCTATTGTAGTACGCATAGTGTTCAAAACAATCGATGGCGAAGTCTCCGCCAAATTCCCGGTTCACATGGGCGAGGATATTGAGATTGAAGGCCGCTGTGACTCCCTGGCTGTCGTTGTAGGCCCGGTTTAGGATGTCAACATCCTTTTGAAGGTCCACGCCGATCAACAAACTGCCTTCTGTTCCGATCAGTGCTGCCACGTTTGTCAAGAATTCGATTGCCTGGTCCGAGTGAAAATTCCCGATGGATGAGCCAGAAAAATAGGCCAGGATTTGATTCTGATCCCAGTGAGTGGAAGAGAGTGTATCCGAGTCCGTATAGTCAACCGGCGTTGGTTTGAAATCAAGGTGCGAGTATTGAGCGCTCAGATTTCTGACAGTCTGCATGAGATGGTCTACAGAAATATCAACAGGAATGTAGACCCGGAGGCCGGGCAGCTGATCCAACAGTATGCGTGTCTTCAAACTGCTTCCGCTACCGAATTCGAGCAGCGCGTGCTGGGCACTCGCCAATTCTACAATTTCGGCGATATTCTCATGCAGAATTCTTGTTTCTGTGCGGGTAGGATAATACTCCTCTAATTCGCAAATACGATCGAATAGCTCGGACCCATGCCGATCGTAAAAGAGCTTGGATGGCAGTGTTTTGGGGAAGTCCGTAAGCCCCTGGATTATCTCCTCGAGTAAGCGATCCCTCTTGGGATCGAAAGATGTCCGTGTACTACTTCGTGTAGCTGTGCTTTCCAAAGGATGGTCTCCCCCATTCCGGCGGTATATCTTGGGTCAATTCAAGATAACGGATCCTCACCTATGAACGCAGCAATAATCCCAGCGCCGGGATGCCGCGTGCTTTCACCCTTTCGGATCAACTATCTGTCACTGATGTTTTAGGACAAAATGAATATTCAGTATCGCGGATTGGGAGCGTTCCTGCAAACTGCTCAACCGTAATTGGCCCATAGATCACCCATGCTATTTGAGCTGTCACTTGAGCGCTTTGCCAGATGATCTGCTTCGATGACTTCTGCAGTGGCTGCGGTCTAGCCCTGACACCCCGTGCCCAATTTGCGTGGGCAAGCCGTGTTCAAGGGGAGGTGACTCTGCCCCGCCCGCCCGTGCGACGTGCATCTGCGCCATCGACTCCCGCCACTCTGCAACAGCCCGCCCCCCTTCCTTCCCAGCCCGATCCACAGATTGACCGATTTCAGACCTCCGCGCTGGCGGACAGGCTTGGCCGGTTTCGACAATAGAACCAGGCCCAGGCGGAGTCTGGAATACACCCTGGCTAATTTATACATTTTGACTTATGCGTTTTTTCATACTATGCTTACGTCCTCTCCGGTAACCGACAGGATAAACCGGTTTGCCCTATAATCAGGGCATGTACAAGATGATTGCGGGAGGCCGGAAATTTGGCCTGCTGTCGCAATCCCACTTCGAGGAAACGAACGGATGAGTAACCAGACGATAACTTGCACCCACCTTGACCAGATCGGCGATTTCCCCAGCAATTTCACCGTCTGTCCCCAGTGTGTGGAGATGGGGGATGGCTGGGTCAACCTGCGCCAATGCCTGATCTGCGGTCAGGTAGGCTGCTGCGACAGCTCGAAGAATACCCACGCCACCAAACATTTCCACGCAACCGGCCACGCCCTGCTGCGTTCTCTCCAGCCCGGCGACAGTTGGATCTGGTGTTATGTGGATGAGGTGGGCATCCAGGGTCATCCCGCCGGTGCAAACGCACAGTAGCCAGTCCGTTTGTCTGTCCCAAGAATATTGCACAGTCCAGGAGAGTTCGTAAAAATGGTGAAACCGGTCATCTTTCTGGTTGACGACGAGCCACAGGTACTCAATGCCATCCAACGCGATCTGCGCCAGCATTTCCGTTCAGATTATCGCCTCATGCGTTCAACTTCTGGTCTGGAGGCGTTGGATTCCCTGCGTCAGTTGAAGGAGCGCAACGATCCTGTAGCCCTCTTTCTGGTCGATCAACGGATGCCACAGATGACTGGCACCGATTTTCTGATCGAAGCGCAGAAGCTCTATCCCGATGCCCGCAAAGTGCTGTTGACCGCCTATGCCGACACCGAGGCCGCCATCACCAGCATCAACACCATCGGCCTGAACCACTACCTGACCAAACCCTGGGACCCGCCGGAGCTAAAGCTCTACCCAGTCCTGGACGATCTGCTCAGCGACTGGTGGCAGACCGTCCCCCCACCCTACGACGGTATCCGGGTCGCCGGCACCCTCTGGTCGCCTGCCTCCCACACGACCAAGGATTTCCTGGCCCGCAACCGCATCCCATATCTCTGGCAGGACATCGAAACCAACAGCGAGGCCCGGTTGCTCGTAGAAGCTACGCTCAAGAGCCGTCCTGAAGAGGCGGGTGCGGCCATGCGTCTGCCTGTGGTCTACCTGCCCGACGGCGAGGTGCTGATCCAGCCGGATGTACGCACCCTGGCCGAGAAGGTGGGTTTGCAGACCCAGGCCACCCAGCCCTTTTACGATCTGATTGTGGTCGGGGCAGGGCCTTCCGGATTGGGCGCGGCTGTCTACGGCGCATCCGAGGGCTTGCGTACCCTGATGATCGACAAGCTTTCCACCGGGGGGCAGGCGGGAACCAGTTCCCGTATCGAGAACTACTTGGGCTTTCCTTCAGGGATAAGCGGTGCAGACCTGGCCGAGCGGGCCACGATTCAGGCCCGGCGTCTGGGCGCGGAGATTCTGACCGCCCAGGAGGTGGTGGGGGTGCGCGTGGACGACCCCTACCGCTACGTGACGCTGAGCGATGGCCAGGAGTTGGGCTGCAAGGCGCTGATTATTGCTACAGGGGTTACGGTACGGCGGCTGGGCGCGCCCGGTGAGGATGCTTTGATCGGGGCTGGCGTCTACTACGGGGCAGCGCTTACCGAGGCCGCCAACTATCAGGACAAACCGGTCTTTGTGGTGGGCGGGGCCAACTCGGCGGGCCAGGGGGCCATGTTTTTCTCCCGCTACGCCAGCCAGGTCACGATGCTGGTGCGGGGCGTCTCCCTGGAAGCCAGTATGTCCCAATACCTGATCGATCAGATCGCCGCCACCCCGAACATCGACGTCTGGAACTATTCGGCGGTGGAGGAGATCCACGGCATCCAGCATCTGGAAAGTCTGACCATCCGCAATAGTGCCACGGGCGAGGTCAAGAATGTGCCTGCATCTGCCCTCTTCCTCTTCATCGGGGCGGTGCCCCACACGGAAATGGTACACGGCGTGGTCGAGGTCAATTCGGCCGGCTTTGTTATCGTCGGTTCTGATCTGATGCTGGAGGGTAAACGCCCGAAAGGCTGGCGACCACAGCGGGATCCATTCCTATTGGAGACCAGCGTCCCCGGTATCTTTGCTGCGGGGGATGTGCGTCAAAACGCTGTGCGCAGGGTTGCTTCTGCGGTTGGTGAAGGGGCCATCGCCGTGAGCCTGGTTCATCAATACCTGAAAACGGTGTAGCCATGTATGACTTTTTGCGAAAAGTCCCTCTCTTTTCCAACCTGCCCGATCACGATCTGGAAGTCATCTGCCAGATGGTGGAGGAGCGTGCCGTGCCCGCGGGCCAAATGCTTTTCGCGGAAGGTAGTGTGGGCGACGAGGCCTATGTGATCCAGGAAGGCGAACTGGAGATATTAAAGACCAACAATCAGCGGGAAGTGTTGCTGGCTGTACGCGGCGTGGGCGAGGTGATCGGCGAGATGGCGCTCCTGGAGTCCACCCCGCGCACAGCCAGCGTGCGCGCCCGTACAAATGTCATGCTCCTGGCCATTCACCAGGAGCAGCTAGAGACATTGCTCAGCACCAGCGCCTCCGCGGCCCGGGCCATGCTACATACGGTTCTGGCCCGTTCCCGGGCCACGGAAGTCACCCTGCGCCAGAGCGAGAAGATGGCCCAATTGGGTACCCTCACCGCGGGGGTGGCCCATGAACTCAACAACCCCGCAGCCGCGGTCAAACGTGGAACCGAGCAGCTGACCCTGGCCCTCCAGAGCTATGCTAAGGCCCAGATTGCCCTCAGTCAGCTGGAACTGGACGCCACCCAAATGGCGCGTCTGCAAGAGATGGAGCGCAACGTCCAGGCTCAGACTGTGGAGCCGCCTCTGCTTTCCTCCCTGCAGCGGGGGGATTTGGAGTACGAGTTGGAGAGCTGGTTGGAAGATATGGGCGTGGACGATGGCTGGGAACTGGCCCCGACTCTGGTCGATCTGGGCCACACCCCGGACACCCTGGCCGAACTGGCTGCCGGTTTTTCGCCTGCGCATCTGCCCGCGATTGTCACCTGGCTCAGCGCCACCAACAATGTCTACGACCTGCTCAATGAGGTCAGCCAGGGCGCTGGTCGCATTTCGGAGATCGTCAAATCGCTCAAGAGCTACTCCTATCTGGATCAGGCCCCGGTCCAGGAGGTGAACATCCACGAGGGGCTGGACAGCACACTGGTCATTTTGCGCAGCAAGCTCAAAACCGGCGTGGTTGTACGCAAAGAGTATGCGCCGGATTTGGCCCGTATCACCGCCTACGGCAGTGAACTGAACCAGGTTTGGACCAATATCCTCGACAACGCGGTCGATGCTATGGACGGGCAGGGCGAGATTGTACTGCGCACCCGGCAGGAAGGCGCGGATTGGGTTGTGGTGGAGCTACAAGACAATGGCTCTGGCATTCCCGCCGCGCATGTGACCAAAGTTTTCGACCCCTTCTTCACCACAAAAGCACCGGGCAAGGGTACTGGGCTGGGGCTGAACATCAGCTACAATATCATCGTTCAGAAGCATCACGGGGACATCAAGGTCTTTTCGCGACCAGGACGCACGGTTTTTCAGGTCTGGCTACCGGTCAGTTTTGACAAAGTGCAGGGTGCGCCGCCCACCTTGACCGGCGTTGTGCGACCCACCGATGCGCAGTTTCGCCACATCTTTGAAACCACCAAGACCGTCGCTGTGGTGGGCATCTCGGAACGGCCCGACCGGCCAGCCCACAGTGTGCCCGCCTATCTTCAGAGCCAGGGCTATCGGATTATCCCCGTCAATCCCCGGCTGTTGGAAGATGGTCATGCTACAGTTTTAGGCGAACCGGTCTACGCAGACCTGGCCTCTGTGCCCGTACCTGTGGACGTGGTGCAGATATTCCGTAAGGCAGAGGCGGTTCCCCCAATTGTGGACGAGGCCATCGCCGTCGCGGCCAAAGTGGTCTGGATGCAGGCTGGCATTGTCAACCCCCAGGCAGCAGACACGGCGATGGCTGCCGGTTTAGGCGTGGTGATGGATCAGTGTATGATGGTCACCCATCGACGTCTCTACCAGACAGGCAGAGCCTGACCGTCGTATTCTGGCTTCTGCTCTTCTCCCATTCGCTGGCCGACTATCCCATGCAGACCGATTGCATACGGCCTGGTCTCGTATGATCCTGTGGGCCGGGCTGCTGACGGTAGCTATGCCTCTCACAGGCAGGACAAACCCGACTGCCGCCGGGATGGTTTTTCCCACACTTTCCACTTTTGCGTTTGGCCCTCAACTATCAAAAAGGAAAGACCCAATGAACGCGCTCGACGTGATGAAATATGGAAACCGCACGGTGATGAATGTTCTGGATGCCTTGCCTTTGGAAAAATGGGAGGCAGAGGGGGTCTGCGGCATCTGGTCGGTCAAGAATATCGTGGCCCATCTAGCCTCCTATGAATGGGTGCTGGCGGACATCCTGCGCCAACAGACAGGCGGGGGAGCAACACCCCACCTGGACGCCTACAAGCGCACAGGTATGGCTTTCAACGATGAGCAGGTGGATAGCCGCAAGCCTATGTCTGCTGCCGAGACCCTGGCTGAGTACAAGGCTGCCCACGCCGACGTGATGGCTTTGGCTCCGGCCCTGCCCGCCGAGCGCTTCCGAGAAGCAGGGACTTTGCCCTGGTATGGGGCCGAGTATGCCCTGGATGATTATATCGTCTATGCCATCTACGGCCACAAGCGGGAGCACATTGCCCAGGTGAATGTGTACCGGGATTTATTGAAGGGGTAGGAGTTGGATAGGAGAAGATAGATGAATTGCCCAAGCTGTCAAACTGAAAACCCGGATGGGGCAAAATTTTGCATGAGCTGCGGCTCGAAGTTGCAACTGACTTGTCCCGCGTGCGCCACCCCCCTGCCGGTTGGGGCCAAATTCTGCTTTAACTGCGGCCACCAAATGGGCGCGTCAGCCCCACCGCCGCCGATTCCTGCGCCGCCGCCTGCTCCCGCGCCGCCGCCGCCCACTCCCGCGCCTGTTGCCACCGCGCCTGTCGTCGCCAATCTGGACCGTTTCATCCCCAGAGAGCTGATGGGGAAGCTGCAAAGCGCCCGCTCTAATGGGGCTATGGTGGGGGAGCGGCGCATCGTCACCATGCTTTTCTGCGATGTAAAAGGCTCCACCGCAGCCGCGGGCCAATTGGACCCGGAGGAGTGGGCTGAGATCATCAACGGTGCGTTCGAGTTCATGATCAAGCCGGTCTACAAATACGAAGGAACCCTGGCCCGGCTCATGGGGGACGCCATCCTGGCCTTCTTCGGGGCGCCCATCGCCCACGAGGACGACCCCCAGCGGGCCATCCTGGCCGGACTGGAGATCGTCAACGAGATTGTGGACTACCGCCAGCGCATCAGCCGGCAATGGGGCATCGATATCAGCGTGCGGGTGGGCATCAACACCGGCCTGGTCGTGGTCGGTGCAGTCGGCTCCGACCTGCGCATGGAGTACAGCGCGCTGGGCGACGCCATCAACCTGGCCGCGCGCATGGAGCAGACCGCCCAGCCCGGCACGGTCCAGATTGCCGAACCAACCTACAAACTGGTTGCCCCCCTCTTTGATGTGAAACCTTTGGGCAGCATCGAAGTCAAGGGCAAGGACGAGCCGGTTCCCGCTTATCAAGTCCTGGCGGCCAAGGTGGATCCGGGCCGGTTGCGGGGTATCCAGGGGCTGGAATCCCCACTGGTGGGCCGGGACGCCGAGTTCCAGACCCTGGGCCAGGCGCTCACCGATCTGGAACAGGGCCACGGCGGCATCGTCTCCTTGGTGGCCGAGGCTGGCCTGGGCAAGTCCCGCCTGGTGGCCGAGGTCCGAAATCTTGCGCCCAACCCGCATGGGCCGGGCCGCCGGTGGCTGGAAGGCCGCTCCCTCTCCTACGAGACCAACACACCCCACGCCCCCTTCATCGATCTGTTCACCGCCTGTTTTGGCCTTCAACCCGACCAGACACCCGCCGAAAAGTACGCGGCCATCGCAGCCCAGGCGGAGCAGATGGCCCCCGGCCGCAGCAGCGAGTACGCCCCCTTCATCGCCACCTTGCTTGGGATTCCGCCAACGGGCAGCGACGGTGAACGGGTGCGCTTCCTGGAGCCGCCGGATCTGCGCAAGGCTGCCTTCGCCGCGGTGCGGGGCTATCTGGAAACGCTGGCCCTGGCCCAGCCCCTGGTCGTAGTCTTCGACGACGTACACTGGATCGATCCATCTTCGCTTGAACTGTTGGAGAGTCTGCTGCCTCTGGCCGATCGGGTGCCGATTCTGATCGTCGCCCTCTTCCGCCCTCACCGCCAGGACCCGTCGTGGCGTTTTCACGAATCCACAAGCCGGGACTTTTCCCACCGCTACCAGGCCATTTTCCTCAAACCCCTGGATGCCGGAGAGTCCCGACAGTTGGTGGCCAATCTGCTGCATGTGGAAGATCTGCCCGACCGTGTGCGCCAGTTGATCATGGACAAGGCCGAGGGCAACCCCTTCTTTGTGGAGGAGGTGATCCGCTCGTTGCTGGATGCGGGGCTGATCGTCCGCCAGGACGGCCACTGGCACGCCATCCAGGAGATCCACGACATCACCGTGCCCGACACCCTCTCCGCCGTGATCACCACCCGCCTGGACCGTCTGGATGAGGACCTGCGCGCCGTGGTCCAGGCCGCGGCGGTGATCGGACGTCAGTTCAAGCTCTCTACGTTGGAGGCCATCCACGCTACACAGGTGCCTTTGGACGGTCTGCTCAGCGAACTCCAACGCCGGGAACTGGTGCGGGAGAAGACTCGGCTGCCGGAGCGGGTCTATATCTTCAAGCACGCCATGACCCAGGAGACAGCCTACAATTCTCTGCTTCTGCGCTCCCGGCGGGAGATGCACCTGCGGGTAGCCGGGGTTTTGGAGCGCAGCACGCCGGATGGAGTGGTGGATTTGGCCCACCATTTCCTGAGCGCCCGTGAGCCGGGTCGAGCCTTGCCCTATCTTGTGCAAGCCGGGGAGCGGGCCGCCAGATCCTACGCCAGCCAGGAGGCTATCCGCTTCTTTGAGCAGGCCCAAGAGGTGCTGGACCCGTCCCAGGATATCGCGTTGGCGCGCCGGGCCTACGAAGGTCTGGGTGGCGCGCTCACCTTCGCCAACGTGATTCCCCGCACCGTGCAGGTCTATGAGGAAATGCTGGCCTTGGGCGAACGGGCCGGGGATATCCCCACCCAGGTGTCGGCCCTGAACAAACTCTCTCTGGTCACAGCCATGCGTTTGGGCCGGTTTGCAGAGGCCAACGACTACCTGCTGGAGGCGGACCGGCGGGCCAGGGCCAACGAGGACAAAGCAGGTCTGTCCGAGATGGGGCTGATCCGCTGTATGATGTGTACCTTTGCGGCCGACTTTGACGGGGTGATCCGCTACATGGATGAGATCGTCCAATTGGGCGCGGAGTTGGGGGTGAAAGCGCAGATGACCCTGGGCCACGCCCATATCGCCTCGTCCCAAACCTATCTGCTCCAGTTTGACCGGGCTTTGCAGACCGTGGCCGACGGCGTGGCCCTCTGTCGGGAGATCGGCGACCGCCTGCACGAGGCGGAGTTGCTGGGGGCATCCGGTGCCCTCGTCCATATGGCCCAGGGTCGTTTCGACCTGGCCAGATCATGGGGCGAGGAAGGGCTGGCCATCGCTCGCCAGATCGGCAGCGTGATTGCCCAACTTAATTGCTTCCGTATTCTGGGGATTATCGCCATCCAGAGAGGCGAGTACGAATCGGCCATCGAGCATTTCCAGGCATATCTGGATGCCAGCGAGAAGTTTGGCGCGCCATGGAGCCAAGCCGAGGCCTTCTGCCTGCTGGGTACGGCCTATCTGGACATCAGCACGGAACTGCTGGACCGGGTCTTCGGTTTCCACGGCAAGGCCAAGGTGATCCTGGAGCAGCCCGCGGGCAATATGATGGGGGCCACGGCTTGGGCTGAGCTGGGCTTCTGTCTGCGGGCGGCGGGTTATTCGGAGGATGCCAAAACTCTCTTCTTGCGCGGCCTGGAGATCCCCACCATCACCAGCAACCTGGAGCGGCCCCGGTTGTTGGTCGGCGCGGCCCTGGCAGCCCTGGATTTGCGCGATGCGGACGCGGCTCGGAACTACGTCGCCCTCGCCCACGACTACGCCCAAGAGCATGGGTTGGTCTATCTGCATCCTCTGGTGGCCTATGCCCAGGGCTGTGTGGCCGAGGGCCGAGGCGAGACCGACGCGGCCCTGGCCGCCTTGGCCAGGGCCGAACGCAAAGGCCAATCCCTGGGCATGCGTCCGCTGATCTGGCAAGCCCGGGCCTGTGCGGCCCGTGTCCTGCGCACGGCTGGGCGCACGGAAGAGGCTGGTTTGCAGGCCGCCTCTGCCTGGGAGATGGCCCAGGAGATCGGCGCAATCTTCCAGAACCCGGAGCTGAGCGCTACCTTCCTGGCCTATGCCCAAGCCCGCATCTACGGCGACAAACCGACTGGCCAATCAACCGAGCCAACAGCCCAAAGGGATGTCCCATCAATGACGGGGCAAACCAACCCCGCCTGCACCCACCTTGACCAGATGGGCGACTTCCCGGCGGACGGTAAAGTCTGTCCCCAATGCGTGGAGATGGGCAGCCACTGGGTGAACCTGCGCCAATGCCTGATCTGTGGCCAGGTGGGCTGCTGCGACAGCTCCCCCAACACCCACGCCACCAAGCACTTCCAGGAGACCGGCCATCCACTCATGCGTTCTCTGCAACCCGGTGATAGTTGGCTCTGGTGTTATGTGGACGAGGTGCTGATTTCAGACCATCCTGCAGGGGTATAGAAACAAGAAAACCCTGCCATTCGGCAGGGTTTTGTATTAGTCATGAACATGCTGGTATTTTTAACGCAGAGGCGCAGAGGTGGAGAGACGCAGAGAATTGCTTTGCGCTTTCCATCTTTTGCAGCTTTGCGCTAAAATACCCGGTCCACCTTCACCTTTCCGAATCCAAAATCCGTGTACATCTGTCCGTTCCGCGTTATCCGCGTTCTATACTCAAATCAAGATTTACTGCACCTTACTCATCTGTCAAGGAGACAGCACCCAATGTTAACGCAAGAACAAATACAGGCGTATCACGAGGACGGCTTTGTGAGAGTGCCCGCTCTCTTGGATGCGGAAGAGATCGGCCTGCTTCATCGCAAAGCCCTGGCGGATCGACAACTGGACCAACAATCTTTCGGTCGAGCCGATGGCGAAGGGGGGACGGTCCGCCTATCCCTATGGAATCACCCTGGCAATGGCATCTACGGCATGATCGCCCGCAGCCATCGCGTCGTCGATGCCATGGAGCAATTGCTGGGGGGCGAGGTCTATCATTACCATTCCAAAATGATCCTAAAGGATGCCAAAGTAGGCGGGGCGTGGACGTGGCATCAAGATTACGGCTATTGGTACGAGAACAATGTTCTCTACCCCCTTATGTCCAGTGTTTCCATTGCTGTCGATCCCGCTACACGCGAGAATGGGTGCATGCAGGTGCTCAAGGGTTCCCATCATATGGGGCGCATCACCCATGCGCAAAGTGGGGATCAGGCTGGCGCAGATCGTGAGCGAGTGCGAGAAGCTGAAAAGCGGCTGGAACTGGTCTACTGTGAAATGGAACCGGGGGACGCTCTCTTCTTTCACTGCAATCTTCTGCATCGTTCGGATCAGAACCGGTCCGACAAGGCCCGTTGGTCGCTCATCTGCTGCTATAACGCCGCCCGCAATAACCCCTATCGAGAGGCCCATCATCCCAGCTACACCTTACTGAACAAGGTGCCGGACAGCGCCATCAAGGCCGTGGGCATGAAACGCTTCGAGGATGACGAGAGTGATGTGGCATTTCTGGATCCCGGACAGGATCATAGTTCTAAAGGCAAAAGCC
>CAMDQF010000082.1 GCA_945905745.1 Litorilinea aerophila | reverse complement strand
GACGTTATGCCGTGGAAGCGTTAAAACTGCTTCCGGATTTGGTTGACCCGATTCTTATCAACCAAGTGATTGAGAATATGCCTTCTCTTGGTTCAATTCATTCTCAACAGTTTCAACCCTTCACTTGATCTCTGGCGAAGGTATTGGTCGTGGACATAGACCCGCACCAGCAAATCTTCGGGCATACAACAGATTTTCTGTTCATAGACCCGGCCGGCCATTTCCACCTCCCGCACAAAATAACCTTGCTGGCTTGTCTGTAGCGCGGAGATAATCGACAGCAACCCGTGCAGAATCGGGTGTTCGTGGCCTTGCAGGTCCGGGAACTGGCCCTGGGCCACCGGGTTCAGATAAGTGGTATGACCGGCGAGGTCGAGTTCAATCACCATATTCGGATTCTGTTCGGGGAAGTTGGCCAGGCGGGCCAACTTGCGCTCCACATCCTCGTGGCGGGCGGCAATCACCTCCAATTCGGCCACCCGGCTACGCAGTGCGGTCAATTCGCTGAGCATTTCAGCCTTCTCGCCAACGGTATCTTGCATATCCAATTCTATCCTTCGCCCTGTGGGGCGTGCCTTAATGCTATAATTTGGTTTGCAGATCATACCAACGAGACACAATCAGAGCAAACGACAATGAGCGTCAAAACTTTCACCCTTGCCCCACCGCTGGCAGCGGACCGTACCCTCTCCCCCACCCTCTACATCAACCAGCGGGTGAAGGAATTGTGGGCCGCGGGCGAGCAGGTCTATCACCTGGGCTTTGGCGAGTCCCGCTTCCCTGTACATCCCAAAATCCGGGCAGCGTTGATCGAAAATGTGGACGCCAGAAGCTATCTACCCACTCTGGGAATCCCCGAACTGCGGGCCGCGGTTGCCGATTTCTACACGAAACAGATGGGCGTAGAGGTCACAACCGAGCGGGTGATCGTCGCGCCGGGCAGCAAGCCCCTGCTCTACGCCTTTCAGATGGCCTTGGCCGGGGATACAATTCTGCCCACCCCCTCTTGGGTGAGCTATGCACCCCAGGCCCGACTGCTCGACCGGCCTGTGCTGCACATCCCCGCTACACCCAGCGACGAACACCGGTTGACCGCCGACACCCTCCGCCGGACCCTGGCCCAATCCAGCCACGACCAGCACATCCTCGTCCTCAACAGCCCCAGCAACCCGACGGGACAGATGCTGGGGCCGGAGCTTCTGGCCGAGATTGCGGAAGTCTGTCGCGCCACGAATACGCTTGTGCTGAGCGACGAAATCTACGCGCTCACCGCCCACGGCCACACGCCTCATGTCTCTATCGCTCACTTTTACCCGGAAGGGACGGTTGTGCTAGGCGGGCTGAGCAAGCATCTCTCGTTGGGTGGCTGGCGGCTGGGGGTGGCGATTGTGCCCACTGGGCTTGTCGGGCAGCAGTTGCTGAATGCGGTCGCCAAAATCGGTGGGGAAATCTGGTCCTGTGTGGCCGCGCCCGTGCAGCACGCGGCAGTGGCAGCCTATGCCGATGACCCGGAGATTCTCGCCTACATCGCCGAGTGTACACGGTTGCACACCGCCCGCACCCAGCATTTCTGGCGAGCCATCAGCGAACTGGACATTCCCTGCGCCCGGCCTGAGGGCGGCTTCTATCTCTACCCAAACTTCGACGGCTGGCGGGAGGCCCTGGCCGCCAGGTCCATTCACACCTCCGACGATCTGGCCCGTCATCTGCTGGACAAATGGCGCATCGCCACCCTGCCCGGCACGGCCTTTGGCAGCCCACCGGAAGAATTGTCCCTGCGTCTCTCTTCCAGCTATGTGGATATGGAGAGGGACGAACAGGCCGCCAGCCTGCTGGCCCGCCACCGGGCCGGGGTGGACGCGGACGCGCTGGTGCGGGATCACCACCCGGCGATGGCCGGTGCAATTGCCAGTCTCCGGTCTTTCCTCGCATCGCTACACGAATAATTCCGCTGCCGCTTGACCCTGCCTGACGGGGGTGTTACAATTGGGCAGCAACCGATCAGCCGCTCCAGGATTCACTACGCTTTGGCTGTCGTCGCATTAACAAAAAGTAAGGAATTTGACAAATGGCAACCCAAAAACAGCTATCGAAAGACGAGACGATCATACAGGTCGTCAGTGAGCTAAACGGACCAGCCCTTATCGACGATGTAATCGATGAGGTACTGCGTCGCTGGCCTACACGCGCCAAGGATCCCAAAGGTACTATGCGGTCACACATACGCAGGTATATGCCTGCCGAGAGCCTGCTCGTACTGGACGACGCGCTGGTTGCGCCAACCGGGCTTGTGATGCGTGGCGTCTGCTTTCGAGTGGTGGTCACAACGGCGGAAGCCGAGGGTGGGTATCTCAATGTCGGTGATAGCTTTCACTTCTTCTGGCGACGCAAGTTGGCGGGCAAACAGATCAGCTTTAAGGACGCCAAAGGGACACAGATCGCCGGCACACTTCAGATGGAATCAGAACAAAAACAGGGGCCGTGGGGTCTCTATACCAACGTTTTAATGACATTTAGAATGGGTGAATGGTTCAAAAAGGAGGGTATACGCACCGACGACAGTATTCTTGTCACCGTAGAAGATTGGGATGCGGGCATATTTCGCCTGGAACGAGAAGCCGCCGAGGTCACTCAACGCCGTCAAACCGAGATCGTAGAAGCAGATCAACGTCTGCTGAATTGGCTTTACGACCGTCTGGAAAACTCTGGGAGTGAGATGATTCTTGCAGAGCCAGCAGTTCTGGCCGCGCATGTACAAAATTGTTCCTACCCTGCCTACCCGGGCAGCCATTGGCTCGACGCCATGCGCCAGGATGGACGTATGGACTGTTGGGATCAGTACACAATCCGCTATGCCGATGCCCCATCCCCATTTGATTTCCTGTCTGACGATGAGCCGGATGAGATCGAACTCCCGGAGGAGAAGCCACTGGCCTCAGAGATCACGCAAAAGGTTTTCACCTTCTATGCCTATTTCAAACACAACAAAAAGCTGTGGCGTCGGATCGAAATCCAGGGCGAACACGACTTGCAGGATTTTGATGACATCCTGCGTGATGCCTTTGGTCACGACTCCGATCATCTCAGCGGCTTCTGGCAGCGCATTCGCAGGGGTAAAACGAATCGCTATCGTGAAGTTGACTTGGCAACCACCAGTTCGCTTGCCGAATATAGAGAGAACGCTTGGCAACAGTTGGGGAGTCTGGACCTGAAAGTGGGCGACCAGTTGAAATACGTCTATGATTTCGGCGATTGGATCGAACACACCCTCGAATTGGAGTCCATTTCAGACCCCCAAGTGGACGTAGAATATCCACGTATTGCCGAGCGGAACAAACCATCCTACCGCAACTGCATCGAATGCAAGGCAGAGGGCAAGACGACCCGTGCGGTTTGGTACTGCGTAACCTGCACCGATTCGAGCGATGTTCTACTCTGCAACGAATGCGCAAAAGAACACGACGATCACTATCTGGAAGAGATAGTCTACTGAGTTTGAGGAGATTCCCATGCCTATCAGCCAATCCGTACTCAACGAACGGAAGCAGCCCAATGTCCTCCTGGCCGAGGGCTACGAATTTCTCTGCGACGTTCTTCAGCGCTTTCTGGACGACGACCTGACCGAACGGGAGACATTCCTCCTGGCCCGGCTGGACGATGGCAGCTATCAGGTGGAGCGGGTGGATCGCATCACCAGTCACTTGGCCCGCCAGGCTGCGGACGAGCAATACCGGGAGATCTATCGTCCCCTGGCCGATCTGGCCTGGCTGAAAGTCAAGCAGGTGGCGGATGTCAACGGCCAGATGACGGATAAAGAAGTGGTCGATTGGAAACGTCGCGGCAAAGGGCAGGCGCTGGTAGTGGTGGATGGGGATACCTTTTTGGCCCTGGTCTACGAACCAAAGGCAATGCGTTCAGGGGTCAGAAAATCTCTACGCGAGCTTTTCCCCGACGGGATAGGCGGCAGCCACGCCGCGATGGGGGAAGAAAGTCGTGACTCGCCCGTCGAAGAGAGTTTTGTCATAGGCAAAGAATTGGAAGCGATCCAGCCCGTATTCGAACGGAACTTTGCGATGGCCACCCCGGCTACGCCGCTGGAAATGGCTATGCCTATTTTGGAACGGTTAGAAGTTGCACCAATCGCCGCTGAAGAGAGCCAGCCGCCAGCCTTCGCCCTCAATGTTCCCTTTCACACAGACATCCGCTTTGCCAATTGGCTGAAGCCCGGCCAGACCCGCCCGCTGACTGTACAGTTGACCAAAGAGAAAGCCGTCGCTTCCGTCAGCGCTGGTGTGGTGAATGTGGGCTTTGCCGAGGAGTTCACCGCCGAAACCCTGCACATCCATCTGGATGCGCCCACCTTTAGTGAACGCACGGAGACCTGGCGCAAAGCCATAGAAGTCTACAGTTTTCAGGATTCGGATAAAGCCACTTTCATACTGACCGCGGGCCAGGAGGAGGGGGAACGCCAGATCAGTATCGACTTCCGTCACAGGGATCGGCTGATCGGCAACACCCGTTTTGTGGTGCGGGTGAGCAGTCAGGAGCCAGTGAGCGCTGGCCCTGCGGCCGCCGATGCACTTACCTTTCGCCAGCCGCCTTCCCCGGTGGAGATACCCCAATTCCCCCCACCCCCGCCTGACGTGGAGATACGCATCCGGGCCGATGGCAAACGGCTGACCTTTGAACTCTCCTCCCCCCACCAGGTCGTGGATGCCGCCAATGCGTCGATGGGCGGCGTAGAGATGGCTGTGGAACCCCTGGCCTATATGCAGGAGCGCTATGCCGAACTCAACCCGTGGGCGGGCGGGCAACCGACGGACGCCAGTGTGATCGCCGAGATAACCGACCGGCTAACCGCCATCGGCAACAATCTCTTTATCAATCTCTTCCCCGACAAACTCAAGCGGACCTATTGGAAGCTGGTCAAGCTGCGCCAACAGGGGGTGCTGAAATCCCTGCACATCGTCAGCGACGAACCCTGGATTCCCTGGGAGATGGTCAAGCCCGTGGACCTGGACGAGGATGAAGCCGACGACTTTCTGGCCGAGGGCTGGCAGGTAAGCCGCTGGCTGGCAGGCCCCGGCCAGGTGGACCGGATGCGCATCGACACCGCCCGGTTGGTGGCCCCGGGCACAGACCTGACCCAAGTCAAGCGGGAAGTGGACTTTTTCGGCACCCTGTCTGCCCGCAGTATCACTATCGGCGAGACCCTGCGCCAGTTGGCCCAGGTGCGCCAGATTGCCAAAGAGGGGGTGGAGCTTCTTCACTTTTCCACCCACGGGCGGCTCAACGCCAAGAGTATCGACAGCTCGTCGATTGTGCTGGAAGACAACGCCGAACTGCGTCCGGACGATCTGGTGGGTGAGGCGGTCTTTGGGCTGCGCAAGCGACGGCCCCTGGTCTTTATGAATACTTGCCATGGCGCGCGCATGGGTTTTTCTCTGGCGGGGCTGGGTGGCTGGGCCGGGCAGATGATCAATCAGGTGAAAGCGGGGGTATTCATCGGCGCTCAGTGGGAAGTGGACGACGTCCTGGCCGCAGACTTTGCCCTGCGCTTCTACACGGAGCTGCAAAACGGACTCACCCTGGGCGAAGCCTTTCACGCCGCACGCCAGGAGATACGCCAAAAAGCACCGGCCAACTCCACATGGCTGGCCTACACCCTTTATGGCGATCCTAACATCCGGGTGACTTGGGGCGCGGGTGCGGGCGCGGGTGCGGGTGGAAGTGGGGGAAGTGACCAGTGAACAGTGAGCAGATGACGGAGTTGACAGAACGCTGGGTTGCGCCCGAATTTGCCGGGGTGATGGATGCACTTCTGGGCGAGCGGCCGTCGGTCTACGTGGTGGGCGGCGCGGTGCGGGATGCCCTGTTGAGCCGGGAGGCGGGCGTCACCGATCTGGACCTGGCCCTGGCGAGTCCGGTGCTGCCGTTGGCCCGGCGGGTGGCGGATCGGCTGGGCTGGGCCTATTATCCCCTGGACGCGGAGCGGGACGTAGCCCGGATCGTCCTGAACCGGGCGGACGCGCCCCCGCTGGTCTGCGATCTGGCCGCCTTGCGGGGCGATCTGGCCGCAGATCTGGCCCTGCGCGACTTCACAGTCAACGCTATGGCCCTGGAGCTGCGCCCGGATCAGCCGCCCCGGCTGATCGATCTGTGCGGAGGCGCTGCTGATTTGGATGCCAGACGAATTCGGGCTGTGAGCCAGGAGAGTTTGGCCGCGGACCCGGTTCGGATGCTGCGTGCTGTCCGCTTTGCCGGACAGTTGGACTTTACGATTGACGAGAAGACCGAACGCCAGATTCAGCCTTTGGCCGCTCAAGTAAGCCAAGCCAGCGCCGAACGGCAACGGGACGAGCTTTGGAAGATTCTTGCCCTGCCCCTCCCTGGCGATGCTGTGGCAGAACTGCACCGGCTCGGGCTGCTGATAAACGTACTGCCTGAAGTCGCTGCCACAGACCACATCCGCCAAAGCCCCCCCCATCACCTGGACGTCCTCGCCCACACAGTGCAGGTGATGAACTATGCAGCAGCTCTGCGTGATTGGCTGGCCGACGAGAGGGAGAATCTGCCTGATGGCGATCTGCAAAGCGCGCTTTCGCCCTGGCGGGAGAAGCTGACAGAACACTTTTCCGAAGAACTATCCACAGGTCATAGCCGGGCCGGGTGGCTGGTCTGGCACGCTCTCTTCCACGACACAGGCAAGCCCGCCGCCTTCTCGGAAGAAGTGGACGAGACCGGCGAACGGCGCATCCGCTTCTTCGGCCACGAGGAGATCAGCGCGAGGATGGCAGCCCAGCGCAGCGAGGCACTGCGCTTCAGCCGCCGGGAGGTTCAGATGGCCCAGGCCGTCGCCGCGGCCCACATGCGTCCCCATCACCTCTCCGATTCCTTC
This sequence comes from Litorilinea aerophila, assembly GCA_945905745.1. Lineage (GTDB taxonomy): Bacteria > Chloroflexota > Anaerolineae > Caldilineales > Caldilineaceae > JACQGT01. The sequence goes on along the minus strand of CAMDQF010000082.1, from coordinate 16,052 downwards.
CCCGGTGGGGCCATCAGCCGCCGGGCCTGTTACCGCTTCTTGCGCGACACAGCCAGCGGCGAAAGGGGCGACCGCACGGGGCTGGATGTGCTGCTGCTGGCCCTGGCCGACCGGCAAGCACCCGGCAAGGCCCGGGGCGGCGGCTGGGGCGCCTATCTGAGCGGCATCACAGGAATCATCGACTTTGCCTTTGCCCCCAACACCGCCGTCGCAGGCAATACACTGGTGGACGGCAATACGCTGATGCGTTCGCTCGATCTCGCACCGGGGCGAATGGTGGGTTTTCTGTTAGAATCAATTGCAGAGGCCCAGGCCGCGGGCGAAGTGACCAGCGAGGCTGAGGCGCTGGTTCTGGCTGGAGAACTGTTCCGTAGGGCGGATTGGTAATCCGCCCGCAGGTCGGACTGACAGTCCGACCTGCCACCAACCCGTTCGGACTGACAGTCCGACCTACACGCCACAGGAAGCGATGACCCAATCCATTTGCCCCCACGTGGGCGCAGTTGATGCCGATGACAATCGGTGCGACCCAGCCACCTATCCCAGCTTTGAAAATCACTGTTTTGTGGTGCATCTGATCGATCCTGCCGACGACGGGCTGGAAAGTCGGGATCAGTTGCTACTGCGGGACCAGGCCACCTATTGTCTGGGGCAAAGCCACCGGCTCTGTCCGCGTTTTCGCCTGCGTCAATCCCAACCCGGCGCACTGACAGTGGAAGATGCCCCCAACGAAGCGGCCACCTCTATGCCCGCGCTGGGTTTGCCAGTGGGCTCCGGACTGGGGTTGGGCGATGATTTGGGCTTTGACGGGCCAGAGCGTGGCCCATCCCGTTTGGGCGTGTGGGCAGGTGTGGCTACGCTGCTGCTCGTATTTATGCTGTGTGGCGGCTCATTGGCAGCCTATGCCGGCTGGCGGCTGGTAGGCCAGGGCATCGCTAGCATCTCGCAAAGAGCAGCCAGCCAGCCAGCCGCCAGCGAACCGGGCACAGTGCTTGTCCTCGTCACCGCGACAAGCCAGTCAGAGGCCCAGTCACCAGCGGCTCCTCAATTGGCAACACCACAGCCAGGACCACTGGTTGTAGTGACCGAGCTGCCTACGCCCACAGCTACCTTCGCCTTTCCCGCCGCCGTGACTCCTACACCAGCCAGCAGTCAGCCAGTGGGGCCGGTGGTGATCACCACACCGACACCCGCTGATCAGATTGTCGATCCGCTGGCACCGGCCCTGGCCACCGCGGTGGCAGGCGCGCTCGTCATCACCCAGCCGGGCAATCTGCCGCCTACCCCTACCCGACGCTCCACACCCGAATTTGTTGTCCCTACCAGCACACCTGGCGCGCCTCTGGTCGCGGGTGTTTCGGCCACGGCAACGCCGAATGGGGTGTTGCCTACCGTTTCGTTCCGGGCGGCCAACCAGTCGGTCCTGCCTGGTGCATGTACCATTCTCTCGTGGGATGTGGAAAATGCCCGGGCCGTTTTCCTCGATAACGTCGGTGTGCCTGGTCGCGGAGAGCGCCAGGTCTGTCTGCGCACGGCCAGTCAAACGCATACGTTGGATGTGTTGCGGCTGGACGGTTCCAAAGAGACCCACACCGTCTTTGTCGAAGTGGTTCCGAATACGGTTGTACCCACTGTCACGCCGACCAACACGCCGGTTCTCACCCCTACCCCCACATGGACCCCAGAAGGAACGCCCTCTGCGACGCCGATTCCCCCCAGCTTTGGGGTTCAGATCACAGTGGATGGGGGAAATCAAAGGCAATGTACTCCAGGCCAGCGCTGCGATGTCAATCTGCTGATCCAGAACACGGGTTCCCTGGCCGACGAGATGTTTGTCGATATTGGCAAATCGGGGCCGTGGAGTGCAGCCATTTGTCGGGATGACGGAAGCTGTGCCGACACATCGATTTCGGTAGGTGTGGCTGCCGGTGGGCAACGCACACTGCTGTTGGCTGTGAATGTGCCAGGGGACGCAGCGGGCCAGAGCTACACATTCCAGGCGGTGGCCGCCAGCGGCAATTCCGGGCGCACAGTCTCGTCTGGACAGGTGTCGGTGACGTTGCGCGCCCAGTAGAGACGTTATCAGTTACCAGTGATCAGTGGTCGTGTCCCGCCACTGGTCACAGATCACCGAAAAAACGCTTTGACAAAACCCCTCACTAATGTTTAGATGATAGCGCCATGACAAAACTAGAGATTCAGGCTGGTGTCGCAAAGATTGGGAAATATGCCAGCAGCGAGAGCGGCGATACCGTGGAAATGGTGGAACGTCCCCACGGGGGTGTCAGCCTGGTGGTGGTGGACGGGCAACGCAGCGGGCGCGGCGCCAAGATCATTAGCAATCTGGTGGCACGCAAGGCACTGAGCCTCTTGGCCGAGGGCGTACGGGATGGCGCGGTGGCCCGGGCTACCCACGACTATCTGCGCACCCACCGGGGCGGCAAGGTCAGCGCCGAACTGAATATCGTCAGCGTAGACCTGGCGACCCAGACGCTGGTCATCAGCCGCAACAGCCGTTGCCCGGTTCTCTTGCGCCGAGGCGGTCAGAGCGAATGGCTGACGGAGGTCTGTGAGGCGGTGGGGATTCATCCCAACACCAAACCGTCCATCACAGAAGTTCCATTGAGCGCGGGGTTGTCGGTAGTGGTTTTCACAGATGGCATCTTGAGCGCAGGTTCCCGCAGCAGCCAGGCGATGGATGTGGAGGCAGTGTTGCGGGCGACAGAAGCGGTTGGCGCTGTGTCGGCCCAAGTTCTGGCCGACGCCATTCTGGAGAAAGCCCTGGCCCTGGACAGCGGACGGGCCCAGGACGATTGTACCGTTTTGGTGCTGACACTGGTTGCCAACCAGCGAGGCGACGACATCCGCCGATTGGCCGTGAGCTTCCCCATCTGATCCAGCTCAGGAAAGAGACCGATGTGGACCCAAACCGACCGGAATGGGAGAATCTGCCTCTGATCAAAGTGGTGGGCGTGAGCGCGGCGGGGAAGTCAACGCTGGTGAACGGGCTGCGGGAGCAGGGCTACAATGCCCGTCCAGCCAGCCAGGAGCACAGCGAAATGGCGGAAATGTGGCGCAAGATTCGCCCACCGGCTCTGCTCATCTACCTGGAAATCGATCTGGCGACACAAAACGAGCGCCGACCGGACGTTTCTTGGGACCCGGCCTGGCTGGCAACCGAAACCCATCGGCTACGCCACGCCCGCCAACACGCGGACCTGATCTTGAACACCTGTGGGCTGGAGGCCAGGGAGGTTTTGTCCCAGGTGCTGGCTTGGCTGGACGAGCATCCCGTCGCCCACGCATCTCACCCGCTGCCGCTCATCCCCACGACCGGAAGTTCGACACCACCATAAAACAGCACCCAAATCTGGGCAATTGAATGGAGGAATCAAATGTCAGTACTACACGAATCACCCTATATTTTCGGGCTGCACGAACCGGGTGGCGAGAACCACATGACCAATGCCGGACGCAAGGGCTGGGTACTCTTTACCGAAGGTGTGGGCAGTGATCCCAATGCCCTCAATGGCGGTAACTACACGAATTGGGCCAACGCAGGCTACGGGGTGATTGTCCGGATCAACAACGCGTATAAGCCGGAGGGAACGATTCCCGCGCCGGACAAATACCCCGACTTTGCCCGGCGAGTAGGTAATTTTGTCGAGGCCAGCCAGGGCTGCCACATCTGGATTATCGGCAATGAAATGAATTTCTGGGTAGAGCGGCCCGGCGCTTTTGCCAGCCCGGACCTGCCCTTCAGCCGGAGTCCAGACCCCCAATCCCGGGACGGGGAGCTGCGCTCCCTGCCGGACCGTTTCGCAGCGCTGTACCCAGATAAGCCACTCAGCCGGGGCGTTGACCACGGCCAGACCATCACCCCCAGCGATTATGCCCGCTGCTACAGTCTCTGTCGTCAGGAGATCAAACGCAGACCGGGCCGGGCCAACGATCAAGTGTTGATCGGTTCGGTGGCCCCCTGGAACAACAATACGGCCTATCCGGGCAACCCGGAGGGGGATTGGGTGCGCTACTTTCAGGACATCCTCAGCGCCCTGGGGCCGGACAACTGCGACGGCATCACTCTGCACACCTACACCCACGGCACAGACCCGGCCCTGGTCATGTCGGACGGCAAGATGAATCCGCCTTTCCAGAACCGCCACTACCACTTCTTCACCTATCGGGATTTTATGCAGGCGGTGCCGGCCAATATGCGCCATCTGCCTGTCTATATTACCGAGGCCGACCAGGACCACCCCTGGGAAGACCGCAACAACGGCTGGGTCAAAGCGGCCTATGCCGAGATCAATCGCTGGAACCAGACACCGGGCAATCAGCAGATTCGGTCACTGATCCTTTACCGCTGGCCAAATTTTGACCGCTGGGTGATGGAGACAAAAAACGGTGTCATTGAAGATTTCAAGGAGGCGCTGGTGAACGACTATCGCTGGAATCAAACGCCGGGGGTGGCTGCTTTCGCAGTCGGGGCAGATGTCTATACAACGACGATTGTGCGTCTGCGCAAGTCGCCGGGGTCGGCAGGCAAACCACCGGAAGATGTGTTGACCGAATTGCCGCCCCACACCCCCGCCAAGATCGTGCAGGGACCCCAGAATGCGGACAATCTGGTCTGGTGGCGCATTGCCAGCCGCAACGCAGACGGCACAACAGCCGATGGCTGGTCTGCCCAGGCAATCACTGCGGACGCTCCTCTTTTGGCGGTGGGTAGCCCACCCAGCGCCCCCTTCAGCATCGGTGAGCGGATTTTCACCCTGGACACGGCCCGCCTGCGCCGGACGCCAGGTTTCCGGGGCAAAGGCGACGACGATGTGATCGCGGATATCCCTCTGGACGCGATCGCAACTGTGGCCGAAGGGCCGCGCATTGTGGACGGGATCGTCTGGTGGCGCATCCAGGCCACAGTGAACCGTCAGCCGACCACAGGCTGGGTGGCCCAGGTGGCGGTGAACGGCACAGTTCTGTTGGCATCCAGCAAACAGAGCCAGGGTGGCCTAGGCCCGACTCAGCCTGTCAAACCCACATCTCCGCCCCAGCCCCAGGGCAAGTTCCAGGCGGGCGAGACCGTCTTTGCCCAGACATTTGTCAACCTGCGCCGCACGCCGGGCTATGTGGGCAAGACCGCAGACGACATCGCGGGCGAAATGGCCTATGGCAAGCCGGGTCGGGTGCAGGCAGGTCCGCAAGTCGCGGACGACCTGACCTGGTGGCAGTTGGCCCATACGGACGCAAATAATCGGGCGCTGGTGGGTTGGGCCGCCGAGTCTGGCACGGACAAAGCCGAGTTTCTGGGCAAGAGCGCGCCCCCGCCGCCCAAACCCATCGAGACAGCCACGCCAGCCACGTCGGCCACGTCGGCCACCTACACAGCGGGCGCAGCGGTGACAAACATATCGCCTGCCGATGTAAATGCCCGCCGTTCACCGGGCTATGCAGGCAAGCCGGAGAGCGATGTGGTGGCGCTTGTGCCCACTAGAGCACTCCTGAAGCTGGTCGAAGGCCCTCGCCAGGCCGACGGTCTCTCCTGGTGGCGGGTGACGGGGGTGGAGAATCCGGCCATCGACGGCTGGATCGCAGAGGTCAGCCCCATCGGTATCCGGCTGTTGGCCCCGGCTCTCTTCCGCAATCTGATCAGCCTGGGCGTGCCCTACAGCGGCAACCATCCGATTACCCAACTGTGGGGGGAGAATCCCCAGGTCTACGGTCAGTTCCCCTACGACGGCGTGCCTCTGAAGGGACATAACGGCATCGATATTGGCACACCGGTTGGCACGCCCATCCTGGCCGCGGATGCAGGCACTGTGACCCACGCCGATTTCCTACCGGGCGGTTATGGCAATTGGGTGCGTGTAACCCATCGCTGGGGCCACTCGGACTACGCGCATCTGAACCGTTCGATTGTGCGGCCCGGACAGGCGGTTGGCAAGGGAACAGTGCTGGGCGAATCGGGCAATTCAGGCAACAGCACCGGCCCACATCTGCATTTCAGCATTCGCATCGATCCCTATTCACGCAAAGATGGCTGGGGCGGCTTCTGCGATCCCATGCCCTTCCTGGACCAATCCAAGCTCAATTTCGTCCTCTTTGGCCGGGATTTGGAGGCGATCCGGGACATTCCCCGCTTTGCGCCCACCCCGCCGCCGGCGGAAGAACCGGGGCGGTGGTTGCCATAGGCTGGAGACTGGGGACTGGGGATTGGGGACAAGGAAGTCGCCTTTCCCAGTCCCCAATCCCCAATCCCCGATCCCTAACACTGGAGGTGTTTATGTCGCAGTTTCACAAATTTGGCTTTCATGTCAACCGCACGGGGGATGATGTGCTGGATGCTATCCGCCGCCTGAAGCCCCGGGTGATCAAGTCGATGGAGTCCAACATCGATTTTTGGAAAAAGGTGCGGGAGTTCCACCCGGATGTCTTTCTGATCGGGCGGGACTACGTGCCCAACGATCAGCAGAGCCGCTTTGTGGACGATCCCAAAGGGATTGGCCGCGCCTACGCAGAGAAGGTACTGAGGCTGGAAGCCAACAACACCCACTTCAATGGTCGGCCCCTCTTCGACGCCTGGGAATCTTACAACGAAGTGATGCCCGGCCATGTGGACGCAGATCAGAAGCGCAAATACGACGATTTTCAGGTGGCTTTTGGCGAACGATTGTGTCAAGGCGGCTTCGAGCCAATTGCCATGAACTTTGCCACGGGCAATCTGCGCGGCAGCGATTTTCTGGACTATTTCGCGGGTACTCTGGAAACCTACAAATACCTGGGCTTTCACGAATACGACTGGCCCGATCTTTGGCGCTTGCACAAGCAGAATATCGAGGAAAAGGGCGAGGAGGGAATGTGGCTTGCCCTGCGCTACCGGCGCACGCTGGATTTGGAAGGGGTGCGGGCCAAATATGGCAACAAACATACGGTCATCATCACCGAATGTGGGATGACCCAGGGGGTCTCCGGCGGGGAGGATGTGGGTCCCTGGCACGAGAGCCATCCGGTTCCGGAAGATCAGTATTGGCGCTCGTTGCTCTGGTACAACAACGAACTGATGCGGGATGATTATGTGATGGCGGCCTGTCTCTTTGTGGTGGGCGCTGTATCGCCCTGGCACAGTTTCGAGCATCTGGGCGGGGTAATGAACCGACTGAAAAAGCTGGATCGGGAGGGGCCGGACCAGCCCATTCCCCAGCCTGTGCCACCGGAGAAGCAGTGGCACGCCAGTACAGCGGGAATGGCAGTCCCGCCACTGGTCGCGCCACCGACTCCCTCAACCCCACCCACACCGGTACCGCCGCCACAGCCGGTGCCGCCGCCACAGCCAGCGACTCCTGCCCAACCAGCGACTCCTGCCCAACCAGCGGTCAATGCGGGTGTTGATCCCGTACTGCGGGCCAGCCTCGTTGCTGCGGGCCGGGCCAACCAGAAAATGCAGTTCAACCCCAACGCGGCCATCCAAAAACGCATTATGGCCGACGGCTTTGTGCCCAATTCCCAGGAGTTCTCCCTGGAAGTGGGTGGTCGGCGCTATGTGGGCCAGCAGGCAGAAAACCTGCGCACGGGTGAAGTGCGGGTCTACTACGTGCAGGAAGGGCTGTGGGATGATGTGAAGTTTGTGGGGCGGGCGCTGGGGTAGACGCGAGTCGAACCGATTGAAGTAAAAACGGAGCGGGGAGCAACAGGATATTCCCTCTGTTGCTCCCCGCTCCGTTTTGTAAGTCGGACTGGCAGTCCGACCTACAAAATGGACAGAATGTGAACACTTTTTGGGCTGGAGGTTTATCTGAAATCGATCTATTCTGATGACAGTCGAGCAGTTCGCAGACGCCGTTCGCAGCTATCGCTGGATAGCAATTTTCCAAAAGGAGACCCACCGATGAAACGCATTCCGTTATCCATTTTGTTTGTGATTCTGGCAGCCAGCGCGCTCTTTGTGGCCGCCTGTGTGGCACCTCCGCCACCCGTCGCGCAAAGCAGCGATCCGATGGCGGCTATGCACGCACTGGAAGCGGCCAATGTGGCCGTTGTCCAACGCTTCTACGACGAATTCTCGGCCGGAAAGGCTGAAGTGATTTTGGAAGTCCATCCGGAGATGCTGCGTATGCACTATGAAGGAAGCGTCGAGGATGTACCCACCCAAGCCATTTACGAAGACTTGGCGGCCATCAAAGCCAACAATCCTGACCTGCACGCCGAAATCCATACGATGATCGGGGTGGGTGACTACGTCTTCACCGAATTAACCTGGACGGCAACCCACACCGGTGAGGTCTTTGGCCTAGCAGCCACAGGTAAGCCCTATATCCATCCCGGCATCCTGCTGCGTCGTCTGGAAAACGGCATAATCGTGGAGTCTTGGGAAGTCTGGGACGACCTGACGCTGATGAACGGATTGGGTTTTACCCCTTCTTGGGATGAAATCGTTGAAGGGCAGCCGTAAAATGGCAACGAGCAAACTCCATCCAGCCAAAATAGCCAGTAATGCACCGGCAGGTAAGCAGGTAAAGTCGCGTCGGCGCAGGCTGTGGGTACTCGCTGCCACAATTCTGATTGCGCTGATTTGGCTTTTCACAGGACAAAAGGAAGGCAAAATGGCAGATCGTTCGTTCGACGCCGAGCGCGTGGCCTATTTCGAGAGCGCGGGCTGGCGGGCCTATTACGACCGGGACTGGCTGCGGGTGTTGGGGTTGATAGTCCAGCTCAACCGCGAACAGTTTGGGATGTCCTGGCCGAATGCGATTCTGGCTTCCGTGGATGTAGTGCGGGCCAGTTTGGCCTTTGCGCCGGTGGACAACGACATCCCCAAAGCCACTAGACATTTGGCAGATTACTACGCCAAAGCGCGCCGGGCCGCTGGAATCAGCGCTGACGCAGAAACATTGGCCGCGTTGGAGATGAACTATTGGGTAATCCACCGCCGGCTGGCGAACGAACGTAAAGCCGCACCGGACCATAAGGGCGACCTGACACCAATGGTGGATGCGCTGGCATCGCTACACAAAACACTCTTTGACCTGACGCCTGAGGTGGCCCGTCGCTCCGCCGAAATGCGGGCCGCCGCCGCCGCCAGAGTAGACCGCATCACCGGCGGCTACGCGGAGGATGTGCAGGCGGATTGGCGACAGATTGAAGTGGAGTTGAAAGCGGCATACAAAATGATCAGATAGTGGGATGCCAAGAAAGTTTTTGAACCCAGATTGCGCAGTTTGAATCCGTCCCAGTCCGTCCCTTCCTTCTGCATCCGTGTTCTTTTTTCCATCAGAAAGCAGAGGCACAAATGCCCCCACCGAACGCAACACCCAACGAAGAATGGCAGGCCCTGGCCGTCCAGGAAAATCTCTTTGCCCTCTTTCGGGCGATGTCCAGTGCGCTGCCCAACGGCGAAATCGAAGAGGGCGCGCGGCTCAGCCGCCACCTGACCAGCCCCACCAACCCGATGTACAAAGGCGTGTGGGCCACCCATTTGACGTCCGAAGAGGCAGACGCGGCCATTGACGAAACGATTGCCTGGTTCCGCAGCCGCCACGCGCCCTTCTTCTTCTGGTGGACAGGGCCAGGAACAACGCCAGCGGATTTGGGTGAGCGTTTGCAGGCCCGAGGGCTGATCGATATGGCCGAACAAGCGCATGAACTGGCCGAGGGTATTGTCTCCACAGCCAGCGGCGCGCCGGGGATGGTGGCAGACCTGCGCCAGATGAACGAGGCGGCGATGGGGCAGACGCCCCCCGGTTTTGAGATTGGGCCGGTGCAGACAGAAGCCGATCTGCAGGAGTTCAAGCAGGTATTGGTCGAAGCCTATGGGATGCCGGAGGCGATGGCAGATGGCTGGCTACAGGCGGCCCGCGCCATCGGGCTGGACCAACTGCCGTGGAGAATGTACTTAGGCCGGCTGGATGGGAAGCCGGTGGCGACAAATATGCTATTCGTGGGTGGCGGCGTAGCTGGCATATTTGGTGTGGCGACAATTCCCAGCGCCCGGGGCAAAGGCATTGGCGCAGCCATTTCCCTGGCCCCCCTACTGGAAGCCAGGGAAATGGGCGTGGACTACGCCGTACTCTTCGCCACGGAAATGGCGGTGCGGGTCTACGAGCGCGTTGGTTTTCGCTTGACCGGTGTGCGGCTGAATCGCTATCTGTGGCGGAATGGGTAGGCTGATGACGCCAGCGATAATAAAATGATGAGGTGGCGGGGTGAGCGAATGGCTCACCCGCCACCGTTTGTGTACCCCGAAAATAGAAGGGAAAAGGGTCTTTCTCTGCGGCAAGATTTGTGGTATTGTTGGGTCAACGGATTCATCGCAAAGGACACGCAAATGCCGGTCGTATTTCGGTATCACGGATATCGCGGTTGGTTTTATGAGGCGGACTTGGCAGAACCGCCGCATATTCATGTGGGTAAAGAGGGCAAAGAAGCCAAGTATTGGCTTGCCCCCATACGTCTGGCCCGTGCCGGACGCTTTAATGACCAAGACCTGCGCGACGTCGAGCGCATTCTGCGTAAATTCCAGGATGATATTTTGACGAAATGGGAAGAGGAGAAAACAAAATATGCGAATGGCTAAAGTAAAAATTGGGTATACGAACGGTGATTTTCCAACGGTCATCCCAATTGCGATTCCTAGCGTAGATGAAGTACGAAAGTTTGCGTTGCGACTTCACTTGGCGAACAGATATTGGCAGGGCGAGTTTATGGGCTGGGAAGCCGAGTACAACCCGGAATCGCCACTCCGGCCCCTGGACTCACAGATGTCCTTTACGCCGGCGGATTTTTCCATCGGGGAAAGCGGTATTTGGTTCTTTTCGTTGATGTGGGAGCGGGGACGTGAAGCCGCGCCGTCAGAATATCTGGATGACCGTAATCTGGAACGAATAGAGACGCTACCGCTTCCGGCGTAAACTCGCACAACCTCTCCCTTTCTGCTACACTCTTTCCTGCACAGTCACCCATCCCCTGCACGAAAGAGAGTCAAGCAATGCCATCCAGTTTCCAATACGTCAACTACCTGTGGGACGACGCCACTGCCGACGCACTCGACCCGGTAGAACGTCTCATCTACCGTTCCAATCTACTGGGCGCGGACCAGCGCATCACCAACACCGGCGGCGGCAACACCTCCTCCAAAATCGCGATGACCGATCCCCTCAGCGGCGAGCCGGTCGAAGTGCTGTGGGTCAAAGGCTCCGGCGGCGATCTGCGCACCTCCAAACGGGCCAACTTCGCCAGCCTCTCTATGGACAAACTGGCTAGTTTGCAGGCCATCTACGACGCAGCCGAAGAGAAAGGGGTCAAGAGCTCCATTGAAGATCGAATGGTCGCCCTCTATACCCACTGCGTCTACAACCTCAACCCCCGGGCCACGTCGATTGACACGCCCCTCCACTCCTTCATCCCCGCCGCCCACGTGGACCACACCCACCCCAACGCGGTCATCGCCATCGCAGCGGCCAAAAATTCCCAGGAACTGACCGCGGAAATCTTCGGTGATGAGATCGGCTGGGTGGGCTGGCAGCGCCCCGGCTACGATCTGGGGCTGAAGATGGGCGATCTGGCCCGACAGAACCCCGGCTACAAAGGGCTGGTCATGGGCGGCCACGGGCTGATCAACTGGGCCGACGACGACAAAGCCTGCTACGAGCTTTCTCTGGACATCATCGAAAAGGCGGCTCAGTACATCGCCAGCCGGGACAAAGGCGCGCAAACCTTCGGCGGGCAAAAGTATGCGACCCTCTCTGACGCAGATCGGGACGCGCTCTTAGTGGAACTCTTGCCCCGGCTGCGGGGGTTGGTCAGCCAGCAGAACCGATTCATCGCCACTGTCCAGAGCGACCCGACGATTCTCGAATTTGTCAACAGCCAGGACGCGGCCCGGCTGGCCGAACTGGGAACCTCCTGCCCGGACCACTTCCTGCGCACAAAAATCAAACCCCTTTACGTGGACTGGAATCCGCAAAGCGAAGAGTTGGCCGTGCTGTTGGCAAAGCTGGAAACAGGGCTGGCCCAATACCGGCTTGACTACGCGGCCTATTACGAAGCCTGTAAGCGGCCCGATTCCCCGGCCATGCGCGACCCTAACCCGACGGTCATCCTCATCCCCGGCGTGGGGATGGTGGCCTGGGGCAAGAACAAAAGCGAGAGCCGGGTGACTGCCGAGTTTTACAACTGCGCGGTGGCGGTGATGCGCGGAGCGGAGGCCATGGATGAGTACACCGCCTTGCCCGCCCAGGAAGCCTTCGACATCGAGTACTGGTTGCTGGAAGAGGCGAAGCTGCGCCGTATGCCCCCGGAGCAGGAGTTGGCCCGCAATATCGCCGTCGTCGTCGGCGCGGGCAGCGGCATCGGCAAGGAGGTGGCCCACCGGCTGGCGAAGGAAGGCGCGCATATCGTCTGTGCCGACCTGAGCGCAGAGGCGGCCCAGGCCACCGCCAACGAGCTAACCGCCCTCTACGGCATGGGCATCGGCGTGGAAGGTACGGGCATCTCCGCCTGCGGCCCGGCCATCGGCCTGGGCGTGAACATTACCGACCGGGCCAGTGTGCGTGCGCTGCTGGACCAGATTGTCCTGGCCTACGGCGGCATCGACAATCTGGTCATCACTGCTGGCATCTTCTTCCCGCCCGACACGACCGGCCACATCCCCGACGACAAATGGGGGCTGACCTTCGCCGTCAATGTAACCGGCAGCTACATTGTGGCCGACGAAGCCCGCAAAATTTGGCAGGCCCAGGGGTTGCTCGGCACGCTGGTGCTGACGACGAGCGCCAACGGCGTGGTGGCGAAGAAAGGAAGCCTGGCCTACGACACCAGCAAAGCCGCGGCCAACCATCTGGTGCGGGAGCTGGCGATTGAGCTTGCGCCTCTGGTGCGGGTCAACGGGCTGGCCCCGGCTACGGTCGTCAAGGGTAGCGCGATGTTCCCCCGGGAGCGGGTCATCAGCTCCCTGGCGAAATACAAACTGCCCTACGACGAGGCCGAGGAGACCGACGCCCTGCGCAACCGGCTGGCCGAATTCTACGCCCAGCGCACGCTCACCCGCGCCCCCATCACACCGGAAGATCAGGCCGAGGCGGCCTGGCTGCTCACCAGCAAAGCACTCAGCAAAACGACCGGCCAGATTCTGACGGTGGATGGCGGTCTGCACGAGGCATTTCTACGGTGAGAAACTCTTAACGCAGAGACGCGGAGGCGCAAAGCCGCGGAGGGAAGAGAGAAGAGTAAAATCCTCTGCGCCTCCCCACCTCTGCGTCTCTGCGTTAAGAATGGTAGGAGTATCCTGTGATTGCGATTATCGGCGGGGGACCGGCAGGGCTGATGGCCGCGGAGGTGGCGAGTGCTGCCGGGTTGTCCGTCCATCTATACGACGCCATGCCTTCGGTCGGACGCAAGTTCCTGCTGGCGGGGAAAGGCGGGCTGAATCTGACCCACTCGGAGCCCTATTCAGATTTTCTTGACCGCTACGGGTCACGCCGGAAGCAGATTGCCCCCCTGCTGGATGCCTTCGGGCCGGATGATCTGCGGGCCTGGGCCGGGGGGTTGGGCGTAGAGACATTCATCGGCACATCGGGCCGGGTCTTCCCCACGGAAATGAAAGCCGCACCCCTGCTGCGGGCCTGGCTGCGCCGCCTGCGCGATGCGGGCGTCATTTTTCACATCCGCCACCGCTGGTTGGGCTGGGGTGATGACGGCAGTCTTCTCTTTACTACACGAAACGGGGAGATTCGGGTGCAGGCCGCTGCGACTGTCCTGGCTCTGGGTGGCGGAAGCTGGCCCAAGTTGGGGTCGGATGGTGGATGGGTTCCCCTGCTGGCCGAGCGGGGTATTGGGATCGCCCCCCTGCGCCCGGCCAACTGTGGCTTTGACGTAGGCTGGAGCGAACACTTCCGCAGCCGCTACGAGGGGCAGCCGGTCAAACCCGCGGCCATCCATTTCACCGACGCCACTGGATGTGACTACGCGCAGCAGGGCGAGTTTATCATCACGGCTACTGGCGTGGAGGGCAGTCTGATCTACGCCCTCTCCGCGCCACTACGGGATGCGCTTGAAGCGACGGGTCGGGCTGTCATCCGCTTGGATTTGGCCCCGGACTGGACGAGCGAGCGGTTGATCAACCGCCTTTCCCAGCCCCGTGGCAAACGCTCGATGGCAACTCACCTGAAACGGACGGTCAATCTGGATGGTGTGAAGACGGGACTACTCTGGGAGTTTTTGGCGCGGAAGACTTTCGAGGAACCAGAGCAGTTGGCCGCAGCCATCAAATCACTACCCATCCCGCTGCTCGCCCCCCGCCCCCTGGCTGAAGCCATCAGCACCGCAGGAGGCATCCCCTTCGAGGCACTGGACGAGCATCTGATGCTGCGCGCATGGCCCGGTCTCTTCGCCGCCGGGGAGATGCTGGACTGGGAAGCGCCCACCGGCGGCTATCTGCTCACGGCCAGTTTCGCCACAGGTCGAGCAGCGGGGCTGGGCGCGGTGGAGATCGCTATACAACAGGAATCCGTTGTAGCCCAGGTAGCAGAGAGAGGAATAGTATAACAAACAAAAGAGCCGCGCCGGTGATTGCCACCTGCACGGCTCGTTTCGTGCCTGGGCGCAAGCCACGACCACCGACCCAATGGACCGCAGCCAGCGTTATCAACAGCGGCTCCCAGAGAAAGATCGGGTCTGTGAGATAGCCGACGACGCCACCAGCCAGAACCCGGGACGAAGGCGCGCCCACCATTATGGTCGAAAGCGGGTAGAAGATCGGCGTGCTGTGGGCCACCACATCCAGCGCCACATGGGAGAGACCGCCAAACGTTGCCAGCACAATAAGCGTTTGCAGATAGGGCCAGCGACCAGACAGCCTCAACAGAAGCCAGCACAGACCGATTCCCAGATAGGGAAAAAGGCTATGGGTCCAGAGCCATGTGTGGTTGAAGAAGCCACGGAAAACCGCGTTGTAAAGCACATCGCTATCCGGCGCAACTGTACTGCCCAGCGCCACAGCCCAGAGGCCGAAGGAGTGCCAACGGCTCCAATTCACGCTCTGATACCCGGCTACCTTTGCCCCAAGAAAATAGCCAGGCACCAGATGGGCGATGAGCATTGGAGCGAGCTTCCAGATATTAAAGATGGGACGAGTGGACGACTGATTACAGTTGACTGATCACTGATAACTGCTCAGTGGCGCACGGGGCCGGGGAGATAGTTGGCCGCGGTCAACCGATCGCGCAGGTTGGCCCGCGCCCGGCTCAGACGGGATTTGACCGTGCCCAGGGGCAAGCCCAGCAGCGCCGCCGCCTCACTGTAATCGTAGCCCATCACATCCACTAGCACCACCACATCTCTGTGCCAGGGCGAAAGTTCGCTGATGACACCCCGCAAGAATTCCCGCTGTTCCCGGCGTAAAATCATCCGTTCCGGGTCGTGGCTGCTGCGGGTATCGGGCATTTCGGTATAGGACTCTTCGAGCAGGGCGTCGAGGCTGATGGCGGGGCGGCGTTTTTGGCGGCGCAGGTGATCGTAGCAGGTGTTGGTAACGATACGCAGCAGCCAGGCCCGGAAGTTGCCATCTTCGAAGTTGGGAATGGCCTTGTAAACTTTGATCAGGGCGTCCTGGACTGCATCGGCAGCCGCTTCTTCGGTCCGCAAAATATGGCGGGCCACCCGCTCGGCTGCGGCCCGGTAAGTCTCGCACAGATGGCTAAAGGCGGACTCATCGCCGGCCCGGGCCGCGTGGATCGTGGCGGTCATCTCCAGGGCATTTGTCGGATAAGATTGGGATATAGCTAGGCTCATCGCCGACTCCTTTCAGTACACAAGCGGAGCCTGCACAGAGGGTGCAGACTGCCAATAGCATACCGAATTTTCAGGAATCTTTCAGAACCGATGGCAACGAGACCCGGACTGTTGGCCTACGTTTGTTCGCGTTTTAGCTGACAGAGCTGATATGCGGCACCGAATCAACCAGCGAACCAATCAACCACTGGGAGTTGATTAGGATTGGCGATTAAATAACTTGATGATCTTCAGGTGATTGTGGGACGGCAGTATAGTTCCATTTA
>CAMDQF010000081.1 GCA_945905745.1 Litorilinea aerophila | reverse complement strand
TCCCGAAAGAAGCGTTCGAGCAAGTTGGTAGTGCGGATCAAAGGATGCAGGGCAGGTGAGAAGCGGTAGAACTCAAAAGTGCGTTGGCTGTCATATTGGAAGGTATGGACGGCTTTGGGTTCGAGAGCTTGCCATTTGTTGACGAAGGCAGAGAGGTTGAGCAGAGCTTCCTTGCGGGAAGGCGCATCGTAGATGGCGTAGGCGTCGCTTTGAATCTGAAAACGCCGCAGACTCTTGGCCTCGCTGTCGGTGAGTGTATGGCCTTCCTCATCGGTATCAGAAATGTGGGCATACATCAGATAGCGCTCCATGCCCCGGACCTTGTGGGTGATGCAGCGTTGCTGACGTGCCTGGGGGAAGCAATGACGCAGGGCCTCTGGCACGCCTTGACTACCGTCACTCACCACCACTTCAACTGCTTTGGGGTCCAGTTGGCGCTCAATCAGTTCCTCAAAGAAAGCAGTCCAGGCGGAGATGTCCTCACTTTCGCTTACCTGATAGTGGAGGAGTTGATAAGTCCCATCCGACCAGACAGCTATGGCTGCCAGAATTACCCGGTCTTCCGCCTGACGACATTGCCGTTGATGACCCGCTCGATCCAGCTTGAATTCATCTCGGCTGTATTGAATCTCGACCCATACCCCATCGATAATCAGGATGGGCGGGGTCCGGGAGATGGATGCCTGACGATGTTGGCGCATACGTTCTTCCACACGTAGAGTTACCTGGTTGACAACTGAACGAGAGAGTACTTTACCCATCAGCAGATAGAGCGCTTCCTGCAGGTCGCGCAAAGAGAGTCCCATCACATACAGGTAGCTGGCATAGTCCAGAAAACCGGACAGACACCGGGCATAGCGGCTGAGTACCTGCCATTCCCGTTCTGGATTCCCAAAACGCAATTTGGGTACTGCCAGGTCGGGAATGTGGCCGAATTGGGTGCTCAACCCCCGCTTGTAGCTACCTGATCTTCGCGGCCTCTCGGTCTCCAACCCTTCCAGGTGCGCACTCACTTCTGCCTGCAAGCTCTCTTCCAGCACCGATTGTACTGTCTTGACCACTTCTCTTCGTATCTCTTCTTCCAGTTGCTCATTCAGTTCGCTGAAACTGCTGGCTGCTTTGATCCGTAGAATTTGTTCTTTCCGTTGGGCGATTGTCATCAGGGTTTCTCCTTTGCATGGATTTTCCCTGATTATTACCCCCAACCTGCTCTCAGTCAATGTGGCGAATAATTCGTGACACTAACTGTCCTGCATGCCAGCGGCATTGGCGGCGAAAAAGGCGCATTTCTCTTCACCGGGCCGTCGGGCATCGGCAAAAGCACACTGCTGGGCGAACTGCTGCGCCGGGGTCACAAAATGCTGGTGGACGACGTCTGCGCGGTGACGCCGGACGAGGCGGGCTATCCTGTGGTGCAGCCCGCCTATCCCCGCACCCGGCTCTGGGCGGACGCCGCCGGCAAGCTGACGGTGGAGACCGATGGCCTGGAACGCACCCGACCCGACATGGAAAAGTACGAGCGCCAGATGCCGGAGCAATTCTGGGATCAGCCCGCACCCCTGCTCCGTATCTACCACCTGACCAGCACTAACAAAGACGAATTGAGCCTGACGCCGTTGCCCCGGGTCCAGACCTTCAGCGCCGTGCTCCACAACACCTACCGCCACGTCTTTCTGGACGGGTTGGATATGCGCAAACCCCACTTCGATCTGGTGACGGCGGTGGCCAGCCGGGTAGGCGTAACCAGAGTGGTGCGCCCCAACGGCGCGTTCAAGTTGGTGGAATTGGCCGACCTGATCGAGCAAGATATGGAGGCCCTGTAAACCCGTATGGGCAACATCTTTTGGCTGGCCTCTTACCCAAAATCAGGCAATACGTGGATGCGCATCCTGCTCACCAATTACCTGCGCAACGCCGACCAACCCGCCGACATCAACTCGTTGGACGGCGGCCCCATCGCCAGCGCCCGCCAGGTCTTCGACGACCATGTGGGTGTGGAGGCCAGCGACCTGACCCAGGACGAGATCGAGCGCTACCGCCCCGCCGTCTACGAGATGATCTCGGAACAGGCCAGCGAACCGCTCTTTCTCAAAGTGCATGACGCCTACATCTATACGTCGGATGGGATTCCCCTGATCTCCAAAGCCGCCACGGCCGGGGTGATCTACCTGATCCGCAACCCATTGGATGTGGCGGTCAGTTTTGCCCACCACAGCGCCAGCACGGTGGAGCGCATCGTGCGCAAGATGGCTGATGCGGATTTTGCCTTTGTGGACAAACCCCATTCCCTGCACAACCAACTGCGCCAGCGACTGCTGACCTGGAGCGGCCACGTGACCAGTTGGGTGGATGAACCGGGGCTGCGCGTGCATACGGTGCGTTACGAGGATATGCAAGCCGACCCCATCGCCACCTTCAGCGGTGTCATCCGCTTCTGCGGACTGGAGGACGACCCGGCGCGCATCGCCAAAGCTGTGGACTTTTCCCGCTTCGAGCGCGTGCAGGCCCAGGAGACGGAACACGGCTTTGGCGAGAAGATGCCGGGGGCGGAGTCCTTCTTTCGCAAGGGGCAGGTGGGGAACTGGCGCGAGGGGATGAGTGACGAACTCGCGGCGGCCCTCTGCGCCGCCCACGCCGGGGTGATGGGACGCTTTGGATATGGGGAGGATGGCCGACACGCGCAGCAGGTGGACAGGTTGCAGGCGGTTTGACGATCCTCATTTTTGACCGTATGATACGCTAGGTTGTAATTGTTTGGCTAGATATTTAGACGGGAACGAAACATGACTATCATCTTGCCTGATTCTCTCTATCGTCGTATCGCCGCGCAGGCCCGGACCAAAAAGGTGACGCCGGCGGATTTCCTTACCGACTTTCTCGACACCCACCTGGCTCCCCAGCATCCACATGTGGAGCGTATCCAAGGCAGCGGGGGCTGGCGAGCGGTGGTCAAGGGAACCCGCACCGGCGTTGACGCGGTGGTCGGCTATCGGCGCGCCGGCTACACGCCGGAAGAAATCGCGGGGGAACTGCTACCCCATCTCGATCTGGCCCAGGTCTACGATGCGCTCAGCTATTATGAGGACTATCGAGACGAGATGGACGCCTACGCCGCCGAGAATACGCCTGAAGTCTGGCGAGGCCGTCTGGTAGAAGCGCTTGGGGAGAAAGAGGCCAAGGCTTTGCTGGGTGAAAGATAAGATGCAGAATCCTCACGCCCTTCTGCTCTTGGACGAGGATGTTTGGCCCGGTCTGGCACAGGCCCTGCGCGATAGGGGAATCGATGTCAAGTCTGTGCATGAACTGAGCCGAACAGGGCTTTCCGACGAGGAGCAGCTGGCTTTTGCTGTACACGAGGGGCGGGCGATTCTAACCCACAATATCGCTGATTTTGTGGCATTGGCTCTGGAATATTATCAACAGCACCAGACGCATTTTGGCATTGTGGTCGCCCCGCACTTAGAAAAAGGCGTTCTGGTGCGCAGAACCACGGCGTTGTTGGAATCGGTGAGTCGCTCCCAATTGATGAATACTGTCCGCTACATCTGACAGCCCGGCGCGCATCGCCAAAGCTGTGGACTTTTCCCGCTTCGAGCGCGTGCAGGCCCAGGAGCAGGCCGCGGGCTTTGGCGAGAGGATGCCGGCGGCCGACTCCTTCTTTCGCAAAGGCCAGGTGGGGAGCTGGCGGGAGGGGATGAGCGAAGAACTGGCGGAGGCAATCGTCGCGACCCACGCTGGGGTGATGGGTCGTTTTGGCTATTAGGGGGATTGACCGATATACGATGAGTAGTCTACGTGCGCTCGTCGAAATAATCGCTGGCATATCGCTGAAAGTTGGTGTGGAAATGCTCCAGCCAGGACTCGATAAAAGCCCGTGACTCAAACATTGGCAACAAATCTACTGCCAGATCAGCGATGCTGATGCTGGCTACCTTTTGCCCAAGCAATGTGGTTGCCGATTGCAGCGTATACGGTTTTTCGCCATCGCTGGCTAGTTTTGCTTCTAACGGGCGAATCCCCTTTTGCATGAACCACAAAATGTCATAGAAATCTCGCCCTTTGATAAAGGCCCCTTCCCGCCCGCGTTGAAAGTTTCTCTCTAAACAGGCAAGCATTTTGCCGGCCATCATCGTTTCCAGGGAGAAATGCGCTGGAACAAAACTACGCCCGTGGGCAAAGACGGGGGTATGTTGGATCACCGCGACCTGCTGATGATGGCTGGTCTCCACTTTCAGATGCAGCGCTTCGCTGGCGCGGGGGGAAAGCCCCAGCGCCTGCAAGAGAGGAAACTTGAGCGTAATGCGCAAGATGCCCTGTTCGCTATGTTGGGCTTTGGCGCTGACTTCGCTATACCCGTAGGCTTTTTGGAACAGTTTTACCAGATCTTCCGCAAAAGTGGTCAGGTCCAGCCCAGCACTGTTGTCAAAATCCAGGTCTTCGGACAGGCGGTTCAGGTCATAGACAACGTGCAAACAAGTGCCGCCGTAAAAATTCAGGCGACGATAGGTTGGATGATTGTAGACAAAATCGAGTACATAGGCCTGCAAAGTCTCCTTGAGCAGGATGCGTTTGGTCTCCACAGCCAGGATCGGCTCTTTTTGATTGAGAACGTGGCGCAGGGTTTGGATCAAAGTTGCCATACATTGCTCCGAAAATTGTCGAGAACCGCTTGCATTTTCTGCGAACCGCTGGCTGCAACCTGTATCGAAAACTCTGATCGCGCAAGATCATCCACCTCATCCAGATTAAGGCGCAGCTCGTCGGCCAAATTGAATTTTGCCGCGCGATACCTGGCGGGAATCGGGCGCAGGTAAAGGGTATCAAAGAGGGCTTTGGCCAAGGAAGCGCGGCCATAGCAAATGCCCATATATTCGAAGATCCGAAAACCGCTGTACAGGTCAGGACGAAGATGGCGATACCAGAAGGTGCCGATAGGATTGGTGATCGTGCGCGTGTTGCCCATTGTCACACACGTCACTGGATAGGTGATTTCGGTTAACAGGTTGTGTTCCTGTAAAACAAACTCCAGCGATAGATACGATTGCGGTACGAGGATTGCGCTCACCGTGGCAGAAAAGTCGTTGTCCTGGCGGTGCTGTTCGTAAAAACGCCGCGTCATATACACGCCTTTTTTGAGCGCCAGGATATGCCCAGCCTGCGACCAGCGATGCAGAAGCGTGCGCACAGTGTGAGGGGTTTCGATGCCACTCATTTGTTTGAACCCCTCAATGGTAAAATAAGGGATATTTTCAAAGGGGTGAAGCTGATTTGTTTTCATTTTTATATTCGATAGTATACAATTTGTGTGTATTATAAGATATAAAATCATAGCTGTCAAATAGGCTGAACGGCAAGACCGTCTGATCGAAGCGAAGCCGTGGACGCTGCGACCTAGCGCAGTAAGGACTCGTCAAGAAATAACTTCCCGATTGTACCTTCCGGGAAGGGGTCACAAGCCGTCAGACAAGAATTTCATGCGGGGGTTGGTTCGGGGGTAAAGATGCGATCTTCCGCCAGGAAGGCCGCATAACGCAGCGCCTGCTGGATATCGTCGGCTTCAAGATAGGGGTAGGCATCAAGTATCTCTGCCGTAGACATGCCGTTGGCAACCAGATTGAGGATGAGCGCCACGGTGATGCGTAACCCGCGGATGCAGGCCCGCCCGCCCATCACAGCGGAGTCGAAGGTAACCCGATCCAGTTCACCTATCATAGTTTCTCTCCAGTTGATAAACCGCTACTCCAATTCTGCCGCCACACAAAACTGCTGACACTGATTGACGCTGGGTTCATTTTACAGTCTAAAGAAAGACCAGGTCAAATTGATTCCCGTGCCTCCCGTGTTCCTTTTCCGACGACCCAACAACCGAACAGCCGAACACTGGGCTTCAACGAGAAGATGCCCCTGACCGATTCCTTTTTTCGCAAGGGGCAGGTGGGGCGCTGGCGGGAGGAGATGCACGAGGAAATGGATGCGTACGCGGCCGAGTTCACGCCTGAAGTTTGGCGAACCCGGATTATAGAAGAGCTTGGAGAGGAACAGGCCAAGACAGTGTTGGGCGACCAATAGAATGTAAACCCACCCGGCCCTGCTCTTGTTGGACAAGGATGTCGGGCCGGGCCTGGCGAAGGCACACACACCCCGACAGCCGAGCATAATCATTATCGCCCCATTCTCCCGTATCAATCCAATGCTTGCCCGTTCCCCATCATCCTCGTCCACCACCATCCCTTTTCATTCCACCCATTATCAAGCTTGACAACCAGCTCGGAATCAATTATCTTTTTTTCACGGACCGCATCTTTTCCCATCCAATCTTCAAACGTATCTAGGAGCACTCG
Source organism: Litorilinea aerophila (assembly GCA_945905745.1). Taxonomy (GTDB): domain Bacteria; phylum Chloroflexota; class Anaerolineae; order Caldilineales; family Caldilineaceae; genus JACQGT01. Next base: position 16,659 of record CAMDQF010000081.1, on the reverse strand, counting down.
CATGACCTCACTTCACCCTAACCGGGTTCCTTTCGCAAGCCCTGGTGGGCTGGACACCCCATCATCTGAACTACCCTTAGGAGCATCACTTACCGCATCCATCAAAATCCCACATCGCAAATCACCACCATACCATACGCCATCTCTTCTCACACTATCAACCCCAACCGCCAAACTTGACTTTTACGAAGAGACCTTCTTCAACGCAGCGGGTCCAGTGGGGGGATCGTGACCGGGGGGATACCCATCGGTAATGAATCATCCCCAAACCACCCCAGAGGAAGGCAAACTCTACTCACGCAAACGCGCCGAAGCAACTACCAGAGTGCCGCTGAAGAGAAATTGCGTAGCTGAATGCAATTCTCAAACCGGCCGAGTCCTTCTTGATGACAATACCCTGGCTCTCGCTCGCGCGCAGTTGATGGAACTGGTCGCCTCTCGCCCACAAACCGGGGACGCCGCTTTGCAGCCATGCCAGCCAGTTGCGCACATACTGCCCAATGCGGTTTTCATCCGCACCTTGCGAAGGTTGCCGGGCAATGCGTTGCAAGCAGTTCTGGAGGGTCTGGCGGGCAGGGGTGAGACCGGTGGGGGTCAGGTGGTAACCCAGGAAGTCAAAGCCGGCGGCGCTGCGTCCACCTCAAGAGAAACTGAATGAAGTCAGACGTTTGCTAAACGCCTGACTTCTTCTTTTCCAAATATCAGGATTCTGCACTCTATGCACTTTCTCTACGGCCACATTGCCTGGCAACACACACCCGCCGCCACCCAAGAAGGCGTCACCCGTATGCTGGCCGCCCTGGCCGCCTATCCCTGGCAGGATGGTGGCACATTTGATCTGGCCGTGCAGGACGGCGGCGGTAGCCTGGCCGTGCAACAGGCCGGAGAAGCGGGCCGCTCGCTCAGCCACCCCCTGCACCAAAACGGGCTGACCATCGCCGCGGATGTGCGCCTGGACAACCGGGCCGAGCTACTGGCTGCGATGCGCATAGACCCGGCCCAAGGTGACACCCTCACCGACTCGGAACTCCTACTCCACGCCTACCGGCGCTGGGGCGTGGAATGCCCTCAACATTTGCTGGGTGACTTCGCCTTTGCCCTCTGGGATGCCAGCCGCCAGCGTCTCTTCTGCGCCCGCGACTTTGTGGGCGTGCGCCCCTTCTACTATCACCACCGGCCCGGTCAAGGCTTTGTCTGCGCCAGCGATCTGCGCGCTCTCCTGGCCCACCCAGACGTGCCGCGCCGTCTCAACCTGGCCTACGTCAAGGCTGAACTGCTCACGGGGTTGGGTCAGTTCCAGCACCCGGCCCATACTTTCTATGCCGACGTGGCAAAGCTGCCCCCGGCCCATTGTCTGACCGTCGATCGCGATGGTATGCGGCTCTGGGCCTATTGGCAGCCGGGCCAGACCCCAGAGCGCCGCTATGCCCGCGAGAGCGACTACGTGGACGAGGTGCGCCAGTTGCTGCGCGATGCTGTGGCCTGCCGGGTGCAGGGCACAGTGCATGGCGTCGGCGCACACCTCAGCGGCGGGCTGGACTCCTCCAGTGTGGCGGTGCTGGCCCACCGCATTCTGCAGGAAGCAGGGCGTTGCGCCACCGGCTTCTCCTGGGCGCCCCCCTTCTCTGTGCTTGCCCCCAACGACACGCCAGACAAGGACGACGAGCGTCCGCTGGTAGAAGCGGTGGCCGCCGCGGCTGGGTTGCCTCTGCGCTACACCACGCTGTCGCCGGAGCAAGCCCTGGCCTACGCCCGCCGGGACATCACCCGCCAGCCCACCACTACTTTGCAGATGGAACTCTCCACCAGCCAGGATGCGGCGAGCCTGGGCATCCGCACCCTCCTCTCCGGCTGGGGCGGTGACGAGCTGCTCGTCTTCAACGGGCGCGGCTACTTCGCCGATCTCCTGCGCCGGGGGCATTGGCGCGCCCTGCAGCGCGAATTTACGGCACGCGGCGAGTTGCACGGCGGCGCGGTCTGGAAGCAGTGGATCAGCAGCGGCCTCTTTCCCCTGCTGCCCACCGCCCTCATGCGCTATCTGCGCCCGGACGATTTCCCGCCGCCGCCCACTCTGCCCGCGGCCCTGCGCCCAGACTTTGTGGCGGCGCTGGCGCGCGTCGAACCCCTCACCCGCCCCGAACTGCGCGAGCGGCCCGGCGTGCGCCACATGCAGATCGCCCTGCTGGAAAACGGCCACATCCCCTACCGGCTGGAGTCCTGGGCCGCCCACGGGGCCAGCCTGGGCCTGACCTATGGCTTCCCTCTGCTGGATCGGCGTATCGTGGAATTTGCCCTCAGCATTCCCGATTTTTTATACTTCCAGAAGGGGTGGAAACGTTATCTCTACCGCACGGCGATGCAGGGGATTCTGCCCGACAAAGTGCGCTGGCACAAAGTCAAGGAAGACCCAACGATGGTCGAGCAGTCGCGGCGCGTGCATAAGGTGGCCGCGTCTTCCCTGCGCGAGGAGCTGCGGGCCAGGTCCGCCAACCCTTTTGTGGATGTGGAGAAGTTGATCGCCGCCCAGGACGCCGTGGCCGACAAAGTAGACACCGCCCTGTCCGGAGGAGATCGTCGGGCCAGGCAGCGGGCGCTGCGCGCAAACCGGGCGGCTACCGGTGGTGGCTGGCTGGCCTACGTGGACCCCGCGGCGGCGTGGGAATGAAAAGCGGGACGCCGTCCTTTGTAACCCGCACTGTCAGTGCGGGCTGCCGCAAGCTAACAGCTTGCGTTACGTGGCTATTTACACAACAGTGTCCATGCCCGAATGGGCACAATGAGCAATGAAAATTAGAACGCAGATTGACGCAGAAACCACAGATTGCGCAGATTTTTTATCCGTGTCCATCCGTGTCCATCCGTGGCCTATTTTCAGGTTAGTCTTGGAGATGATAGATAGATGAAAATGACCCAAACCCAGCCGCCCATCACCCTGACAACCGTCCTCTCCCGGCGCGCCGAGATCATCGACGCCAATCTCAGCGAAACCGAAGCGGTAATGATGAATATGGACAAAGGCCATTACTACGGCGTGGAGGATGTGGCCAAGTTTATTTGGGATGCCCTGGCCGAGCCTCTGTCCATTTCTGCCCTCTGCGACCGCATTATGGCCTACTATGTGGATGTGGAGCGGGCCGCCTGCGAGCAGGACGCATTGGACTTTGTGGGGCAATTGTTGGAGGAGAATCTGGTCGATGTCCACGCAAATCCGCCGACCGCGTAGCCGGCGCAGCCGTCTGCGCAACCTTTTGCGCCGCCCCTGGGCCGATAAATGGCTGCTGCTGCAGGTTTATGTGCTGCTGGGCGTCACCCGGCTGGCCATCAATACCCTCTCCTTTCCCCGTCTGGCCCGTCACTTTGGCCCGCACAAAGTGGAGACGCCGGCCGATGTGTCGCCGGACGATCTGGCCGCGGCCCGGCGCATCGCCTGGGCCATCCAGCGCGTCAGCCCCTACACCCCGTGGAAGAGCAACTGCTACCCCCAGGCCCTCACCGCCAAAATTCTGCTGCGGCGTCGGGGCATCCCCTCCACACTCTATCTGGGTGCTGCCTTCAAAGCTGACAAGACCGGCATGGAAGCCCACGCCTGGCTGCGCTGCGGTCCGCTCTATGTCACCGGCGGCAAGGGCGACGAAAGCTTTGGCGTGCTGGGGGTCTTTGGCGAATAGGGGAACGTACCGTACAGAATCGTGCCCGTGCGCTTTGAAAAGAGAGAATTGCTGTGACCTCATCTCCACCCCCCACCGCCCTCATCCTGGCCGCGGGGCCGGGCAAGCGTTTCTGGCCCTACAGCGTCATCCGCAACAAAGCCGCCTTCCCCATCGCCAACACCCCCCTCATCCGCCGTCTGCTGGATGACCTGACCGGGCTGGGCATCCAACGCTTCGTCGTCGTTGTGGGCGAAGGGGAGGGCAGCGTGGCCGCGGCCCTGCGCGGCGCGGCTGGCGACATCCGCTTTGTGCGCCAGCCCCGGCCCGCGGGCACAGCCGACGCCGCCCTGCACGGGGCAGCGGGTGTGGAGGGCGATCTGCTCATCCTGCCCGGCGACATCGCCACCACACCCGCCAACATCGCTGCCCTACTGGAACGCTTCCACGCCGAACGCCCGTTGGCCGCCGCGCTGATTCAGCCTCTGGGCGAAGAAAGCTCTCGAGACTGGCTGGTTGCCTTCCCGGAAGGAGGGCGACTGGCTGGTGTGGAGGGCCACAGCCGGGACGGGCGTCACCGGCTGTGCGGCGTCTACGCGCTGCGGGCCGACGCCTTGCCCTATCTGCGGGACAATCCGGGGGTGATGGGCCGAGTCCCGGTGGGCAGGATGCCACCGCTGGAGGCAGAGATCGCCCAATCCCTGCAAATGATGATCGACGAGAGGCAGCCCGTGGCCGCGGTGGAAACCGTCGGCTATTTTGTGGATGTGGACAAGCCCTGGCACATTTTGCAGGCCAACCGCCAGGTGATCGCTCGGCTTTCGATGGAATTGGAGGGGAATTCCATTCACCCCACAGCCAAAATCCATGACGGCGCAGAGATTTCCGGGAGGCTGGTGCTGGGGGAGAACGCAATCATCGGCAACCGGGTGGTGGCGCAGGGGGATCTTTGGCTGGGGGCCGGGGCCAGTGTGACAAATGGGGCAATTCTGGAAGGGCCAGTCGTCGTGGGCACAGAGACCGCCGTGCGCCACTATTGCCAGATCGGCGGCCACAGCAGCTTGGGCAGTCGGGGTGTCTACAGCCACGGATCCGAATTCAGCGGGGTGGCCCTGGAAACTGTCTACTGCTACCACTACTGCGAGATTGCCGGGGTGGTGGGTCAGGCCGTGGACTTCGGCGCGGCGACGGTCTGCGGCAATCTGCGCTTCGACGACCGGGAGACGGTCTGGCGGGTGCAGGGGCGGGCGGAAGTGCCGACGAATGGGGCGAATCTGGCCTATTTCGGGGATTTCAGCCGCACGGGGGTCAACGCCATCATTATGCCGGGGCGACGAACCGGCGTCTATTCAGTCGTCGGCCCCGGCGTCATCCTCTACGACGATCTGCCCGACCGTACACTTGTGACGGCGGAGCAGACCCTGCGTACCCGTTCCTGGGGGCCAGAGCAGTACGGCTGGTAGCGCAGGGGAATGCAAATTTAGCTATTCTTCAGGGCAGTTCCCCATACGTCTTCGTTGCGCCACAGGGGATGAAAAGCGGAACGCAGATTTAATCCGTGTAAATCCGTCCTTTCCGCGTCATCCGCGTTCTATTCTTCAGGGCAGGCGAATCCGCTCCTCACCCGCGTAGATCGTAAAGCGCTCCCCCCGCAGAAAGCCCACAAGCGTCACGCCGAATTGACGGGCCACATCCACCGCCAGGTGGCTGGGCGCAGAGACCGCGCAGACTATCGGCACGCCCGCCACTGTGGACTTTTGCAGAATCTCGTAGGAGGCCCGCCCGCTCACCAGCAGAATGCAATCGGCCAGAGGTAGTTTGCGGTTGAGCAGCGCCCAGCCGACGATTTTGTCCAGCGCGTTGTGCCGCCCCACATCTTCGCGCAGGCAGAGAAGTTCGCCCGTAGCGCTGAAGAGGCCCGCGGCGTGCAGCCCGCCTGTAGACTCGAAGAGCGTCTGCTCCTTGCGCAGTTTCTCCGGCAGGCCGTAGAGCAGCCCCGGCTCCACAACCGGCCCGTCCGGCAGCACAGAACAGCCCCGTATTTCAAGTGCTTCCAGGCTGGCTTTGCCGCAGACACCGCAGGCGCTGGTAGTGTAGAAGTGGCGTTCGAGAGTCGCCAGTTCGGGCAGTTCGGCCAGGTGTAGCCCCACATTGACGATATTATAGCGCTGCTCTGCATCCACTTCCGGGTCCACACAGTAGGAGATGTGGCGGATCAGCCCCCGTTCGGTCACGACCCCTTCGCTGTAGAGAAAACCGGCGGCCAATTCAAAGTCAGCCCCCGGCGTGCGCATTGTCACGGCGACGGTTTTGGTCTGGCCGCCCGCTTGCAGTCGGATCTCCAGGGGTTCTTCCGCGGCCAGAGAATCCAGCCGTTTGCGGGCGCGGCCCTGCTCCACAATCGTCACCTGGGCGCGCACTTTGCTGCCGACACGCACGGCCATCTCAGCCTTCCTCATCTAGCGGACGTGAAAGCGCGGCCACGGCTTCGGCTGGCGAAAGAGTCTCGACGACTGCTGCGGCCTGCTCTCGCTGTTCCCGATCCAGAGTGACAAGTGTAGCTCCGTAGCGCCGGGCCACCGCCACATAGACCGCATCGCTGCCGCGCAGCCGGTACTTGGCGGCGATTTCTGTGGCCTGCCAGGCGACCGTATCGTTGACCGGAATGAGGGTGAGATGGGTCAATGCGCGCAGGCTATCCGCAAATTCGAGGGCCATTGCTTCGTCCCGATAGACGCGGCTGATAGAGGCAGCGACTTCTGGCAGAAGTAGGGAAGGCGCAATCATCGGTTCCCCACTGCTTTGTAGCCAATCGACAAAGCGCAAACTATCCGCGTGTCCGTCTTCGTGGATATTGTAGGCATTGACAAAGACACTTGCATCAATTGTATAGAGTGTTGGCATAGCCGTTTACCTTCGCATCTCTGCCAGAGCAGCGGTCAAAGAAAGGGCAGGGCGGGGCAGCCGCGCCATTTTATCCCGCAATTTTGCCAGACGCTGCCAGCTATCCTCTTTCTCCAAAGCCGGTTCACCAGCGACATGAATGGGCATCAACACGCCCACTGGCTTGCCCCGGTAGGTCACTGTATACTGCGCCTGCTCCTCGCGCACCCGGCGTACAATCTCCGAGGCGTGGGTCTTCAGTTCACGCACACCGATCTCTTCCATTTTTCTCTCCTCCAACAAAATGTGGTCACGTTGGAATTCGGCAACGTGACCACATTGTACTGCGGTTATGGGGGAGAAGTCAAGACCCTACCGATCAAACACAATCACCGAACGCAGAGTCTCCCCCGCCTTCATCGCGTCAAAAGCAGCTTCGGTCTCTTCCAGGCTGATCAGGCGGCTGACCAACCTGTCCAGGTCCAGCTTGCCCTGGCGATACCAATCGGCCAGGATGGGGAAGTCTCGGGCCGGGATGCAGTTGCCGTACCAGCAGATGGTCAGATTGCCGCCCACATCAAAGAGACGCTGCAACTCGATATCCAGCCGCGGGCCGGGGCCGGGCACGCCGATGAGGACGCACGTTCCCGCCAGGTCACGGCAGAAGAGGGCCTGTTCCAGCGTCTCCGGTCGCCCGACGGCCTCGAAGGAATAGTTGACGCCATTGCCGCCGGTGATGGCTTTGATAGCCGCCACCGGTTCAACCTGCGCGGCGTTGACCGTATGGGTCGCGCCGAAATCAACCGCCCACTGCAACTTCTGCGGGTCAATATCCACGGCGATAATCGTTGTGGCCCCGGCGATGCGTGCGCCCTGGATTACACTGTCGCCCACGCCGCCGCAGCCAAAGACGGCCACACTGCTGCCCTGGCGCACCGCTGCCGAGTAGAGGGCAGCGCCCACACCGGTCATCACCCCGCAGCCGATCAGCGACATCGGCGCAGCCGGCAGATCAGCCGCGTACTTGACGCATTGCACTTCGTTGACCAGCGTGTGGGTGCAGAATGTGCCAATGCCCAGCGCGGCGTTGAGAATTTCCCCGTCCTTGCCGCGCATCTTGCCCTCGGCGTGCAGGCTGGACGCGCAATAGTTGTGTTCGCCGCGCAGACAAAAACGGCACTCCCCGCAAGGAGCGCGCCAGTTGAGCATCACCGAATCGCCCACCTGCACACGCGTCACCGCCGCGCCGACGGCCTCCACAATGCCCGCGCCTTCGTGGCCGAGGAGAAAGGGAAAGCCGCTGGTTCCGTAAGTGCCGCTCTTTATGCCCAGGTCTGTGTGGCAGACGCCAGAGGCCAGGATGCGCACGACCACATCGCGCGGGCCGGGATCGTCCAGCGTAAATTCTTCGATGCTGACGGCTTCGTTGGGAATACGGGCAATCGCGCCGCGTGCTTGGATGGACATGGGGGGTCTCCGTTGGTGAAATGGGTGATTGGTTGATTGGTTGAATCAGTTAATCGCAGCAGGTGTCGTTGCCGATGCGACAGTAGCAGGAGGCGCTGATCTCCACATCGGCCCGTGCCACGGCCAGATCGAGCCGGGGCTGAAAGATGGCTGCTTCGCTGTGTTTGCCCAGCTTATGCAGACATTCCACAAAGCCGTGCAGACTCCAGACGTTTTCCGGGTGCTGGGATGGACGGCTCAGCGCCGTGTCCAGCCCCAGGTCCGCTCGGTAGACAGCTTCGGCATCTTCGACCCGATCCTGCTCCAGCAGCAGCGCGCCCAGTGCATGGCGGGCAGGCTGCATCCACCCCCACGGCTCGTCGTAGGGCAGGCTGTCGTCCAGTGCCACGGCCCGGCGCAGATGGGCAAAGGCGCTGTCGTGCTGGCCTTGGCGGTAGGCGATCTCACCGGCCAGCATCTCGCTGGCGATGGCGAGAATGTCCACACATCTGTTATTGAAAAGCATACGGCTATCGGGCACAGTGACCAGCGCAGCCACAAATGCCCTCTGCTCCTCTTCGGCTTCCGAAACCCGGCCACTGGCCGCGTGGGCCACGCCTTTGGCGTAATGAACCATCGCCGTCGTTACACAGTAGAGCGCAGTATCGACCGGCAGCGGCTCGGCGACAATCTCCTCCCATTTGCCGAAGCGCACCAGCGCGTGCATCTTCATCGCCACGAAACCCTCCAACCAGTCGGCCAGAGCCGAGCCATCCACCCGCAACAGTTCTTCCGGGATAGAAGCACTCAATTCGTTGGCTGCTTCCAGCGCAGGGCGAAACTGGCCGAGAAACATTGCACAATAGATCTTGAAGTGGTAGTTGTGGCTGCGGTAGAGGGTATAAAAATTGAGCGCGCCCTCCCGTTGCAGGAATTTGCGATCTGCCTCAATTGCCCTGGAATTGGCAACCATTCCTTCGTAGTAGTGGCCGCAGAGTACGTCGATGTGGGAGGGCATATGCAGCAGATGGCCTGCATCAGGAATCATCTCCCGTAATGTGTCGGCGGCACGTAGCGCCTTTTCGGGGTGGGGCGACATTTCCATTGTGTGGATGTAGAGATGGGGAAGTCCGGGGTGGGCAATGCCCCGTTCATCGGCCAGGGCCATTCCTCGCTCCAACACGGCCATCGCTTCTACGGTATCCGCGCCATCCGCGGGTTGGCCGCTTTGCAGATTCCACAACTGCCAGGGCGTGCGGTTGATCAGCGCTTCGGCAAAGAGGCAGCAGACGTCCAGGTCGTCGGGGAAGGCGGTGTAGACCGCCCGCATGGCCGCGGCGTAGTCGTCGTTCCAGGCCAGAAATTCGTCCTCGCTGACCACCTGATCCGACTGGTAACGCGCTTCCAAAGCCCGGATCAGCGCCTGCTCGGTGGGCGTGGCTTGTGAGGATCGAGCCAGGGCCGCATCGGTCGCCCTGCGGCAATCGGCTACAGCCTGCACCAACTCATCCGGGGCAAAAGCAGCCCAGGGCTTGTTATAATTACAGCCAGCGGCATAGGCAACGCCCCAATAGGCCAGCGCGCAGGAATCGTCGTATTCGATTGCCCGACGAAAACAGCGCACCGCCTCCTCGTGGTTGAAGGCATAGCACCAGATCAGCCCCCGGTTGAACCAGAGTTGAGCATCCGGGGAATCGGTCGTCACTTGCCTGCCATACCCGCCCAAATCGTAGTAGTCATCCATCGCGCCTCCTCTTCGATAAGGGAATTCCCTGTTTACGCAACACAAAATACGCAATCCATCTTACACCGCCACCACCCGCACGGGACAAACTTTCAACTCCGCGGTCTCGGTGATGGGATCGTAGCCGGAACCGGTAAGAATATTGATAGGTACATCGCTGAAGGCAAAACTGGTGAAAACTGTGCCGCGCGGCGAACGGCGCGTCGCTTGTACGCGCACCTTCACGCTGCCGCGTCGACTGGACATCTCGGCCCAGCCGCCGTCCAGCAGCCCCCAGGCTGTCACGTCGTCCGGGTGAACTTCCAGTGTCTCCTCGGAAAGCAGATAGTCAATCCCGGCGGAGCGGCCTGTCTGGGTGCGGGTGTGGTAGCTTTCCAGCCGCCGCCCGGTCGTCAGCCAGACCGGGTAGGCCGCGTCGATGACCTCCGCCGGGTCGCGGTAGTTAGTAAAGCTGAATTTGCCCCGCCCGTTGGTAAATTCGGTTTCGTGCAGCCGGGGCGTGCCGGGATGGCCTTTGTAAGGGATAGGCCACTGATATTGGCCGCTCTCCGCCAGATCCCAGTCGATGCCCGCATAGATGGGCGACAGTTCGCACAGTTCGTTGAATATCTGCGCCGGCGAGTCGTAGTCGAAGCCCGGCATCCCCATTCGTTTGGCAATCTCCGAAAGTATCCACCAGTCGGGCATGGCTTCCCCCGGCGCATCCACGGCCTTGCGCACCCGCTGAATGCGCCGCTCGGTGTTGGTGAAATGGCCGTCCACCTCGGCCCAGGCCGCCGCGGGCAGCACCACATCGGCCAGTTCTGCCGTCTCAGTCAGGAAGATGTCGATGACCACCAGATGCTCCAAACTTTTCAGGGCGTGGATGCAGTGGTTCTGGTCCGGGTCGGAGACAACGGTATTCTCCCCGTCAATTAGCATCCCGAAAATACTCTCCCCGCAACGGTTCAGCGCGGTGACTTTCGTAATGCCCTTTTCCGCGTCCAGGGGCCGTCCGTAGGCTTTTTCAAATTTGGCCTGAATCACTGGATTGGTCACCGACTGGAAGCCCGGATAGTTGTTGGGAATGGCGCCGCTGTCCCCCGCGCCCTGGATGTTGTTCTGGCCGCGCATGGGGTTGATGCCGCCGCCCACTTTGCCCAGATTGCCCGTCATCAGGGCCAGGTTGCAGAGGCTCTGGACATTTTCCACGCCGCAGATGTGTTCGGTGATGCCCAGGGTGTAGTAGATCGCGCCTGGCTTGGCCGAACCGTACAGAATCCCGGCCTTTTCGATGTCCGCTGCCGGAACGCCGGTGATACCCGCTGCCCACTGCGGCGTAAACTGACCGACGTGATCGAGAAATTCCTCGAAGCCTTCCGTGCGAGCGGCCATAAAGTCCAGATCGGCCAGCCCTTCGCGGGCGATGACATGCGCCATCCCCAGGAGCAGGGCCACGTCCGAGCCGACCCGGATGGGCAGGTAGAGGTCGGCCATCTCGGCCAGACGGATGCGGCGGGGGTCGGCGACGATCAGTTTGGCCCCGCGGGTGATGGCCTTCTTCAGGCGCGTAGCCGCCACAGGATGGGTCTCGGTCATATTTGTGCCGATGCAGAAGATCACATCCGGCTTTTCCATATCGGAGAGGGGGTTGGACATTGCGCCACGCCCGATTGCTGCCGCCAGACCGGCGACGGTGGGGGCGTGTCAGGCACGGCTACAGTTGTCGATGTAGTGGGTACCGAAGCCGACCCGGATGAACTTCTGCGTCAGATAGACGGCTTCGCTGGGGGTACGCCCGGAAGCAATGCCGTAGACCGCATGGCGTCCGTGCTTCTCCGCCACCTGCAAGAAACCGGCCGCGGCCCGAGTCAACGCTTCGTCCCAGGTGGCCCGGTGCAGTTGGCCGTCCGCGCCGCGCAGCAGCGGGTGGGTCAGTCGCTCCGGGTGGTGGACGTAATCGTAGGCGAACTGCCCCTTCACGCAGAGCGCACCCTCGTTGGCGGGGCCATCCATGGCCGGCTGGACGCCGACGATGCGCTTGTCGCGCACCAGCAGATCCACCGAACAGCCCACGCCGCAGTAGCCGCAGATCGTGCGGGTTTTGGTGATTGATTGTTGCGCAAGTGAGGTCATAAGGAACTCCTATTTCTGCGTGTCATATAGATTGAGGATTGCCTGTTTCAGCCCCTCAATCTTATTTTGGCACACATCAAAAATAACCTCGGCGTCGAGGAGAAAATAATGATGGCTCAAAAAGTCACGGATTCCCTTTGCGCCCTTCCAGTCAACCTGTGGATAGTGAGTAGCCAGATCGCTGCCGGGGATGGAATCTAATTGTTTCAACTGCTCACCTATGGCTATCAACATCATTGTAATCCCATCAAGCCGGTCAATGCCTTCATTGTCCGACACAAAATCGTCGGGATTATCAATTCCTTCAAACCGACGTTCGATGCGCGCAACAGCGATCAAGATGTTTTCCGAAATGGCGCGTACCAGCTTTGGATCAGACATAGATTGCTTCATCGTCGATTCTACTTTTGAGAAAGACATTGAGGTGCTTGTGCAAACGGATCAGGTCTACGGGAACGCCAAACAGTTGCTCCAAATCCTCTTTCATGTGTACCATCTGAAAGAGGTCTGGCGGCATTTCCACAACAATATCTACATCGCTGGCATCCGTCGCCTGCGCGCGGGCAACCGAGCCAAAAACACCCAGACGGGTGACTCCGTACTTCGCGGATAGTTCTGGCTTGCAGCGTTGCAAAATTTGCACGACTGTTTCACGTTGCATTGGTTAACTCCTTTCCGTCGCGAAGCGCATCGCCTTCTTATCCCCCAGCGCGCCGGTGGGACAGGTCTGCACGCACTGGCCGCAGAAGGTGCAGGCGGATTGCTTGAGCGGGTTGTTGAATTCCGTCGTAATTTGCGTGTGAAAGCCCCGGTTCATCACACTGATGGCGTAGTCGCCCTCCTGCTCGGCGCAGACGCGCACGCAGCGGTAGCAGGAGATACAGAGGTCGTAGTCGCGCAGGATGAAAGGATTGGGATCGTCGGTTTTGCTGTGACCGGAGTGGCTGCCCGCAAAGCGGCCTGTGCGTGCGCCGTAACGATCCACCAGCGTCGTCAGTTCCTGGGAGGCATAGCCGCGCAACGGGTCCACGTCAATCCGCGGGTTCTCCGACGCCACCATTTCTAACAGCGTCTTGCGCAGGCGCTCGATCTCTTCGTCGAGAGTCTCCACCACCATCTCGTTGACAGCCTTCGTTGTGCAGGATGCCACCGGCCCGCGCAGCCCTTTGACGTGCACAACGCAGAGACGGCAACCGCCGAAGGGATCCAACCGGGGGTCGTAGCAAAGCGACGGGATCATCTGTCCCGCCCGCGCCGCCACTTCGTAAATTGTTTCGCCGGGCGTGAAAGAGATATATTCACCGTCGAGGGTTAGCGCTGAAGACTGCAATTGTGACTCCCCCCGCTATTTGATCGCGGTTGACAAAGGAATTTAGAAAGTGTATACTTGAAGCAGGTAAGGTGCCCCGGACTGTACGGGGATGTATAGCGCGGCTGCAATGCCGTGCGCCTGCTTGCTCTTGAAAACCGTCCCGCGGCGTTTGCGTCGTGGGACGGTTGCTTTTAGGGAATCTGGAACAGGTGTGTTTTCTGCGCAATCAGCGCGTATGCCTGCTGCATTGCGTTCTCCCGTTTGGCTCGGTTCGTCTCATTGGCAACGAAATCGACCAGATAGGCAACAAAATCGGCCAGTTGTAGCCCTGCATAAAAGGCACTGAATCCGAACCACGGAATTTCTGCCAGCCGTGTATGACTCGTGCGAACACCCAGCCAGTCCCGAAATGCCTCGACGATGCGCCTATCCTGTACGCTTGAATGCAAATCAGATCGGGCGTCAAGCAAAATCATCCCAGGCTGGTCAACCTCCCGGAGCAGTTCTTCGATTTCGTCGAGAAGACGCCAGAAAGCCAGTCGATATAAATCAGTATCGGAAGCGATGTATTCGGGTAAATCTCGAGTATCCACTCGTACCGCGAGAACTCGACTATCCGACTCGGCAATCAACTGGGCAACTGCGACGATAGCCTCACTGCGTTGTTCCCAATCCAGCCCACGAAAAAACTTATCACCTCGTCGCAAATCTCGCCCTTTGATCTCGAAATCCTCCGGTTTAGCCCAACTCACCAGTCGTCGTTTGAGGGCAATAACTTGGGCGTCAATTTCGCGACTGTTCTGGGACGGAATGGCAACCGCGGACAGCACGAAATAGGGACTTTGCCGATCTTTCAGGCCAGTTCCGCTTTCGTCGATGTAAAAGAGAATCATATAGGCATCTCATCGCTTGCTCAAATCGGGTATTGGATATTTTGTAGTGATGTCTCGTGTCACACCCCACGAAATACCCAATACCCAATATCAAATACCCAAAACGTGCCTTTCCACCCGCTCTGGAAAATACTTCACCAGACTCTCCGCCAGCAGGGGCGCGGCCATGCCCAGCCCGCAGGCGCTGATGGCCTTCATCACCCCGCCGATTTCGTGGACTTCACCGCTCCACAGGTCCAAATCATGCGGACCGGCTGTGCCCGCCAGCCGCTCGGCCAGGCGCTGGGTGCCGATCCGGCAGGGGAAGCACTTGCCGCAGGATTCGTGGGCGAAAAACTCCATCCCGACCCGGGCGATCTCCAGCATATCCCGGCTGTCGTCAAAAGCCATCATCCCCGCCGCGCCCAGCATAGAGCCGTGGGCGCGGGCACTGGCCTCGTCCAGAGTCAGGCTTTCCAGCGCATCCGCGGCCAGGAAACCGCCAGAGATACCCGCCATTGTAATGGCCTGGATCGTTCGCCCCGGCAGAGGACCGCCCGCCCACGCATAAAGCAGCGTCTTCAGGGGCAGGCCAAAGGGAACTTCGTAGTTGCCCGGTCGCTGCACATCGCCAGAGAGGCTGATGAGCTTTGTGCCTGCGTGCTCGCCCAGGCCCAGGCTGCGATACCATTCGGCTCCTTTACGCAGAATTTGTGGGACCGAAGCCAGCGTCTCCACATTATTGACAGCGGTGGGCAACTGCTCGTAGCCGTGAGTGACGGGATAGGGCGGGCGGTTGCGGGGGAAGGGGTGCTTGCCTTCCAGGCTGTTGAGGAGCGCGCCCTCCTCGCCGCAAATGTACGCGCCCGCGCCCCGGCGCAGATAGACCTGGAAGCTGAAATCACTCCCTAAAATGTGATCGCCCAGAAAACCGGCTGCCTCCGCTGCGGCAATGGCTACGTCCAATTGGCCATACGTCTCCGGGTATTCGTAGCGCAGATAGAGAAAACCCCGGCTCGCGCCGGTGGCGTAGGCGGCAAGCGTCATCCCTTCCAGCACGGCGAAGGGGTCGTGATCCAGCAGCGCTCGGTCTTTGAAGCAGCCCGGTTCCCCCTCGTCCGCGTTGCAGACGACCGTCTTGGGGCCGTTTTCGGCGTCGGCCACGGCCTTCCACTTGACGCCGGTGGGAAAACCTGCGCCGCCCCGCCCGGCCAGTTTACTCTCCCGCACCAGTTCAATAACCTCCCGAGGCGTCATCTGTGTGACAGCTTTTGTCAGTCCGTCGTAGCCGCCCGTGCGCCGATAGCCGTCCAGTGTGGCCCGATCCGGCTGGCGGATGTGGCGAAAAACGCACTCCTCAATCCCGCCGGGGTTGGGTGCGGGGAGGGGAGAGGATGGCCGGGTTTCCAACTGGCCCGGCCCCTTTGCCACAAAAGTCTGATGACCAATGAGGACAGGAACCGGATCGTCACAGCGCCCCGCACAGGCCATCGCCGTCGCGCCGGGCAGATTGGCAAGGATTTCGCGCGCGCCCCGCTGGCAGCAGACCGGCCCGGTGCAGACCCGCGGGTTGCCCTGTCCCGGTGCTTCTCTGGCGAAGTGGTGGTAGAATGTCACCGTCCCGAAGAGATCGGCCAGGGGAATGCGCAGTTCTTTGCCGATGGCCCGGATGGCGTCGTCAGAAATGTGGCCGTCCCGGTCGTGGAAGGCGTGGAGCACGGGCAGCAGGGGCGCGGCTTCGCGCCGATAGAGATCGATCAGTGCCAAATCGGCGGCTGAGGCTTCGATGTGTTCGGCGACGAACATTGGCTGCTCCGTGGGTGACAAATTCGCTGTGCTGCGGTGAGGGTGCGCACAGTGTAACAAAGAACCGCGGGCCTGTCCAAACCATTCGGCAGAATTCCTGCGCATCATCCGCTCTGAGGGTACACGGAATCCCCTTACCCAATCCTTATCACTGCCTTTTTCGGCGGGCGCAAGAAGACGAGAATCACCGCCATCGCCCCCAGCAAAGCTATAAACGACCAGAGGGCAGGGACATAGGAGCCCAAGTGATCGTAGCTCAGCCCCAGCGGGTACGGCCCCAGCGCCGTGCCACCCATCGTGCCCATCATTGTCAACCCACGAATGGCGCCGAGATGCTGGCGTCCGTAATAGTGGGGCCAGAGGGAAGCATCCAACACCCGGAATGCACCGCCGGAGAAGCCCACCAGCCCTGAAAAGAGGACAATGTGCCAGGGCGCCGACATCCACTGCACCACCAGCAGGGCCAACACCAGCGCGCAGAGAGCCACAGTCATCAGCCGTCGGGGGGTGTACCAGTCCAGCAGTTTGCCCATCAGCAGATTGCCGCCGACGGTAAAGAGCGCCACCATCTGAAAAACTTGGATGACTGTGGCCCGCTCGAAGCCCCGCTGGGCAAAGAGCGAGACCTGATGGAAGACTACGCCGGCCATTACCATTGTGATCACCGAAATTGCAATGAAGAAAAGTTAGTGTCACGGATTATTCGCCACGGTTAGGCGGCCATGTTTGGCATGTTCCCGCTGCATGACGAGAAAGAAAAGGATGAGACAACTGGTTTCGTTGGGAAAGGCCCCGATTTCATCAGCTTTGTTGCGGAATTCTCGAAAGAATCGT
>CAMDQF010000080.1 GCA_945905745.1 Litorilinea aerophila | reverse complement strand
GGGACTGATTGGCCGGGCGGAGTTTGTTGAACGTACATCCGCATCCCTACCGAAAGATCGACTCCTCCCCCAGAATGGGGGAGGCTGGGTGGGGGTCGTGGCCGGGTCACACTTGATTGACAGGCGCAATCAGCGCGGGTACAATTGAGCCAATCGAAAATACAGGAGCAAGAGGTATGACCACAATGACTCTACGTGAACAATTGTACAGGCAAATCGACAGTCTGCCCGATGAAGTCGTTGAGCAGATTGCAGATTTTGCTCTGTTTGTCATGGCAAGACGGCAAATCGCTCCCGCGTATGAGGAGTGGGGTGGCAATCAGTGGCAAAGCTTTGCTCTTGACCAACTCTTTCGCGAGGAGGATGAGGAGGAAGTTGTGTATTCCCTGGCAGATGCCCAGGAAATATACAGGCCATGAAGCCCGGTGACGTCGTTCTCATTCATTTTCCACAGGCTGATTTTCAGAAACGATTAGGGCGTATCAGACAACGCCTGGCTGATTGGCTACAGAAATAACCGAGGCGGGTGCAGCCATTTTCTTGGCTGCACCCGCCTCGGTTGGTCTCCCTCAAAAAAGATCAAACAGTCGTCTGTTTCTACACCACGCGCTCACTGAAGCTTCCCGACACCGGGTCTTTCAAAATCATCTTCACCTTGCCGTCGGGCATCGTCTCCTGTTTGATGATGACGTGGCCGTCGTGGTACTGGACGGCTTTGCTGATGCGGGGCGTGCTGCCCCCCCGCCACCCCATCTCCACCGGCTCCCACTGTTTAGAAGCTGCCGAACGGTAGCAGGCGTCCATCACTGCGTTGACCACATAACCGTCGTAGAAGGTCTCCCGGGGGCTGCGGCCCTCGTCCATCGCGTTGAACATATCCGTAAACATATCCACGTAGCCCAGCTCGCTCAGTTCATCGCCCACGGGGAAGAGCCAGCCACTGGCCGTCTCCGCCTTCTCGGCCACATAGCCCTGGCCCGCGCCGCTGGTGAACATCTCAAAACCCGTGCGCAGGAAGTGGTTGAGCCAGATCGTCCCTTCAGTCCCGCTCACCTCATCCCGCAGATCCATCCCGCCGCGGAAGGTCCACGAAACCTCGAACTGGCCGACCGCGCCGCTCTCGAATTTGATGAGGGCGATAGCGCTGTCCTCGGCTTCGATGGGGTGGACGAGGGTGTCGGCCCAGCACATCACCTCCACCGGGCGATTGCCCTTGCCCATATAGTTGCGCATAATTTCGATGCAGTGGCAGCCCAGGTCGATAATCGCACCGCCGCCGGCCTGTTTGGCGTCCCAGAACCAACTGCTGTGGGGGCCGGGGTGGGTCTCCCGGCTGCGTGCCCAGAGTACATCGCCCACGGCCCCGGCCTGCACTGCCGCGATGGATTTCAGCGCTTTGGGGGTATAGACCAGATCCTCCAGATAACCGGCAAAGATTCCCGCCTTCTCCACAATCTCTAAAATGCGTGCGGCCTCGGCCCCGTTGCGGGCCAGGGGTTTGGTGCAGAGGACATTCTTGCCCGCCTCGGCAGCCAGACGCACGGCTTCCTCGTGCAGGTGGTTGGGCAGGCCGATCACGACCGTATCCGTGTCGGGATGCTGGATGGCCGCGGCCATATCGTCGGTGGCGTGGGGAATTTTCCACGCGGCGGCGGCTTCGCGTGCTTTTTGTCCGTTGCGGGAGTATACTACTTCGACCCGGTCCCGGTTGCGCTGGCCGTGGAGGGCCAGGGTGTAGAACATTCCGATCAGGCCCGTGCCCAACATGGTGACTTTGTGCTGCTTGTTCATAAATTTTCTCCGAGAGTCTTTCAAGGGAAGATGACAAAGCGGGGGAGGGAGGTGACTGTAGTGTACATTTGACCCATGTAGGCGTCAAATGTGTGGGTGGGAATGGGTTTTCAGCGAACCCCGCCACAATCAAATTGCCGATTGGTCAGCCTAATCTATCAAACGATAGCACTTCTTCATTCCAACTTTATTCAGTAAAGAACTTCACCTATGACAATGCCCATCTGGACGACTATTTTCTTTGCGGTCATGCTGGCCGCCATCGCCATTCTTCCCCTGGTAGCTGAACACTGGTGGCATCACAACCGCAATAAACTTCTTGTCAGCGTTGTGCTGAGTATTCCCGTTCTGCTCTTTCTCGTGGCCCAGGGTATGTACGCCCCCATTGAACATGCAGCCGAAGAGTATTTCGCCTTCATTGTCCTGCTTGGTTCGCTCTTTATCATCTCTGGTGGCATTCTCGTCGAAGGCGACATCCGGGCCACACCGCTGGTCAACACCGGTTTTCTGGCCCTGGGCGCGCTGCTGGCATCGTTTATGGGGACGACTGGGGCCAGTATGCTCCTCATTCGTCCTCTGTTGCGTACCAATAGCGAGCGTCAATTTACTATCCATACGCCGATTTTTTTCATCTTTATTGTTTCAAATGTGGGCGGTGTGCTCACACCTTTAGGCGATCCGCCCCTCTTTATGGGGTATCTGCGCGGTGTCCCTTTTGAATGGACTTTTGGCCTGTGGAAGGAATGGCTCTTTGTCAGTGCTGCGCTGCTGGCTATCTACTTCGTGCTGGATAGCCGGGCCTATGCCAAAGAGTCCCGCTCTGCTTTGCAGAAAGACATTACGCAGATCGAACCGCTGCAGGTGCGGGGTGGGCTGAATCTGCTCTGGCTGCTGGGGATTGTGCTGGCTGTGGCATTTATCAATGAGAAGTACATCGGAGAAGTCGCCCACTTCTTTACCCGAGAGTGGGTGATGATTGGCTTGGCCGCGCTCTCCTGGTTTCTGACTCCCAAACTCTTGCGGGAGAAACAGGCGTTCAGCTTTGGGCCGATCACCGAAGTGGCTGTTCTCTTCGTCGGCATCTTCATTACGATGATTCCAGCGCTGATACTGCTGGAAGAGAATGGCGCGCAACTGGGACTGACTACCCCCTGGCACTTCTTCTGGGCCACGGGCTTCCTCTCCTCCTTCCTGGACAATGCGCCCACCTATCTCACCTTCTTCTCCCTGGCCCAGGGCGCCTCCGCCGAACTGGGCGCGCTTTACCCGGCGGTGGAGATGGTGCAGCAGATCCCGGTCAATATCCTGACAGGTGTCGCGCTCGGCGCAGTCTTTATGGGGGCAATGACCTACATCGGCAACGGCCCCAACTTTATGGTCAAGGCCATCGCCGAGGAGAACGGCATCAAAATGCCCAGCTTTGGCGGCTACGTTAAATGGTCAGTCGCTGTGCTGCTACCGCTTTGGGTGGCGGTGACGGTGCTGTTTTTGTTGTAGAAAGAAGATGCCCCGGCCAAGACGGGTGCATCCCACAACGGGGGTATCAGACCTGCCAGGTTTTTCGAAACCTGGCAGGTCTCCCCCAAAAATGGGACCCACCCGGCGAAGACGAATGGGCAGCACCCCTGACGTCAATTTTCTGTGGTTGGGTTTGACTATAAGTTGGAGGCTACATCGCATGGCACAACGAATCTACTGGGTTCCACACACGATTTGCTACTTCGGCTGCAAACATTGCCACAACGACTCAGTCATGGGCGGTATCCATGCGTCGCGTCAGGTCATTGACGATGTCATTGCGCATCTTCCAGGGCCAGAGTCTCCCTACCGGTTGGACGAAGTCTTGGTCGGTGGCGGAGAGTCGCTGATGCGGAACAATGAAATGGAGCATCTGATTGGCGGCTTTCGGGCAAAGTACCCGCGTGGTGCCCAGGCGACAGTGGCGGAACGGCGCGCAGCAGGCCACGTAATCCTGGCTTTACAGACCATCGGGACACCCTTGGCCGATGCAGCCGGCAATCCCAACCCGAAGATCATCAATTACTGGTTGGATCAAGGCGTGGACTATTTTCATATAGCCTCCAATGATATGTTCCATGAGGTACAGCGGCCCACTTTCCCGTGGGAGACATTCCGCGCCAATCTGAAGCAGTACGGAGAGCAGCACGGCGTACACTTCTTGATCTATGGCAAGTCGCCCCATCGGCTGGTGCCATCGGGCCGTGCTCTGGAAAATCTGAACGAGCTAGAGCAAGCTGGGGCAAGCCTGCTGCTTGATGAAGGCTACTGTGCGAACGCTTGGGAGGCTGCCGCTAATTTCCTGACGGGCACGGAAAAGGAACATCCGGATTGCTCTGAAGTGGTCATTGACCCGCATGGATGGGTGCATCCGTGCTGCTGGTACGAACTGTCACCCGGGCTATTCGATCTCACCCGTACAGATTTTGCCGCGGGTATGGCCGCATTGCGCAACGTACCTTTCTGCCAGGCACTTGACCGCGGCGATATGATGGAGTTCGCCGAATTTGCCGGACTCGATCTGGGGAACGCCAGCCAGATTCGTGATCAGGTAGGCGATTGCGGCGCGTGCCGTCTGTTCTCGATCGCGCTGGCAGCACAACCGGCTAACGATTGGATCCGGGTCCAGCCTCTAACACCGCAGGAAATTGTCTTCTACTCCGAGCGAGTAGGGGTTCCCATTGATTTAGCAAGAAAAACAACGAGTCCAGTGGAAATGGCCTTTTGAGCCACAGATAAACGCGGATGAACGCGGATGAACGCGGATGTTTCTCCTGTAAATCGTTGTGCTTTTTGTGGTTCAAACAGCTTTTTGCAGGGGAGTCAGTGACTGGGTGGAAGTGGTGACGCTGCTGCCTTTGTTGTAAAGAAAAATAACGGGTATTGGATATTTCGTATTCGTCGCATAGGGCGCTGCACACGAAATATCCAATACCCAACATTTACTACCCAATCCTCCCCCGCATCTGCTCGATCAGCGGATCGATCTCCCCGATGCGGGCAAATTCCTCGTCCCAGAAGTCCTGGCTCGCCATCTTGCGAATATATTCGGCGTTGTAGCCAAAACGGGTCCACAGCCCTTCTTTCATCTGCTGCAAGCGCTGCTGCTGGCCGTCCCGGTTCAGGTCCACAATCTCGCCCAGGCTGGCCCCCAGAAAGACACTCTTGGCCCACATCTCTAACTGCTCGTCGTCCGGTTTGCCGCCGTTGCGTTCATAGAGTGCCTGGCTCACCGATGGGTAGCGGTCATAGCTGTCTGTGGCAATGGTGACGACGTTATCCTCTGGTCCCAGCCCCAGATAGCGGGCCGTTTTGATGGCCCCGATGACATTGCAGATACAACTTGGACCGAATTTGCCCTGCAAGGAGCGGGCCATCGCTGGCTCCACACCCAGCCGCTCGGCCAGGACATCTGCGCCGGACTCCACCACTTCCATCCCCCGCACAGTCTCCTCGTCGTGGATCAGCATCAGCAGATCGGAATTGAAAACGTTGTGGATCAGCGTGACCATTTTGTCGCCGATGCCTTCGATGCGGTGCTGGCCCTGGCCGCCGCTGTAGAGCGTGGGACATTCCCGGGGTTCAAGCACAACTGTCTTGCTGTCGTGCCAGACGGTTTTGATCTGATCGCCGGCGGCCAGGGTGCCGGCGCTGCCCGGCGCGCTGACAAAGGCGGCCACCCGTCCGTTGCCGTGGATGCGGGCCGCTTGCACAGCCGCATCACCGGTCACATAGCGGTGGAAGCGATAGTTGGGCAGCAGCTCAAACTGGGCCAACACCATATATTTGTCGGGTTGGCTGATGTACTCGCTGTGGGTGCGCTCCAGGGTCAGAATCACATCCGATTCGGTGCCGGGGGTCAGGTCCAGTTCGCCGCCATATTTGCGGATGCGTTCGTAGCGTTCCACGCTCATATTGTCGGGCATCACCACTACCGCCTGGTAGCCCTTCAGCTTGCTGACATAGGCCGTGCCGATGCCGAAATTGCCTGTGCTGGGGCCGATCACCCGCTTGTCGCCGGGGCGCAGATTGTCCAGCACCTCGGCCTCGGCCAGGGTAGCGTAGGCCGGGCCAACTTTCATCGATCCGCTGGGGAAGTTGCGCCCGCTGAGGACGATAATATTGGCTTCTACGCCGGTCAGTTCTCGGGGCAGCACCAGATGTTCGACTTCTCTGTCTGTGTTTTTCCAGTTGATATTGAACAGGTTGACCAGCCCGGTTTCGTCGCTGTGCAAAGCAGTTCGGGCCTTCTTGCGCAGTTCCGGGGGCAGGAGCAGGGGGTTGCGCATTTCGGCATAGGTGGGGCCGGGGATGAGCGGAGATGACATATCGGGAGCCTTTCAAGCAGATGAGAGATAGAATCGGCGTACCATTGAACTTCTGAAAGGTCACTGCCCAAGCGCATCATTGAGCAGAGTAGCCGTTTCCGCCACGGCGATATCCGGCGACATCCCGCCGTCGATCACCTTCACCAGCATATCCCCGGCATAGCCCCACACCTGGGACATTGCGGGCTGGTGCGGTTCGGAAAGGGCCGTCTCGGCTTGGGCAACGAAGCCCAGAAGGAGCGGGTCGCTGACTCTGGCTTCCCGGTGTGCGGGTAGCCGCCCGGCCACCGTTGCCAAAGTTGTGCCACTCTCGCCGCTGGCTATATGCCGGGCCAGACCCAGGGCCAACTGTTGCTGGATCTCATCAACCGCTGGGTTCAGAAAAACGCCATCGCCACTGAGCCAGGGCCGGGCAGCGCCAGACGACCC
Organism: Litorilinea aerophila; assembly: GCA_945905745.1. GTDB lineage: Bacteria > Chloroflexota > Anaerolineae > Caldilineales > Caldilineaceae > JACQGT01. The sequence goes on along the minus strand of CAMDQF010000080.1, from coordinate 16,550 downwards.
CGCAGGCAGAGGGGCCAGGCCCAAATTGTCGCCCAACGCCTGGCGCAGATCAGCGCCGCTCCACGGGCCATCCACAAAAAAAGCAAACTCGCCCTTTTTGAAACGTTCCAGCAGCATCCCGTAATCCGAACTGACAAAAGTGCCTGGCGTCTGGGACATCTGCAACAGCCAGTTGAGGAATTGGGCCGTTCCCGGCGTCTGGTCCAAGGCCACTTCGCCGTTTGCGTCGAACAGTTCACCCCCATAGGCGGGAATGCCCCAATAGAGATGGTAGAAATTCAGATACAAACCGGCGCCCTGGGTCGGGTTGGCCGCGGCGAGAGCCAACAGTTCGTCGCCGGTGGCGGGCAGGGCTGAGTCCTCTACCAGCGAGCGATTGTAGTAGAGGCTGACCAGTTCGTAGTTGGTAGGTAGGCCGTAAAGTGTTCCGTCGAGGGAGAGGTTGTCCAGGGCCGCGGCCATCCACTGCCCACTTTCGTCTGCGGCCAGCCCATCGGAGAGAGGGAGCAGCGCATCAGCCTCCACCAGCTCCCGCAGCCACCAGGCGGGCGCAAGGATCAGATCGGGTCCGCCACCGGCTGCCACCGCGTCGGCGTAGGCCTGGGGCAGATCGTTGTAGGCCACAAAGAGGGTCTGCACTGTGACATTCGGATTGATTGCGGCGAAGCTTGCCAGAATCTGGGCCAGCGCGTCGCCATCACCCCTGGCCCAACTGTGCCAGAGAGTGACTGTGCCGCTGTTGACTGCGGGAGTGGGCGTCGGCGTGTCGGCCGTGGGGAGCTGGGGGAGGGGTGTCGCCGTCTGCGCAACGCTCGCCGCTTCAGCAGCTGCAGCAGCCGGCGCGCCGGCTGTTGCAGCGGGCGGTAGGGGCGTCGGCGTCTGCTCCTGACAGGCAGCAAGCAAAACAAGCGCAACGAGCAAAACGGCCAGTTTGCTGAAAACCGGTACGCGATGGCTGAACCAGTTCACGCACCACGCACCACTTTGTATCTTCGTGTCTTCGTGGTTGCTCATTTTGCTCGGTCCGCCAAATAGTCCACCAGAGCTTGCAGCCCCAGCAGATAGCTGCGCCAGCCAAAGCCCGCAATCTGCCCCACGCAGACGGGAGCCAGCACAGACTTGTGGCGGAACTCCTCCCGGCTGTGGATGTTGCTCAAATGTACCTCCACCGTCGGCAGGGAGACCCCGGCGATGGCGTCCCGGATGGCATAGGAGTAGTGGGTGAAGGCACCGGGGTTCATCACCAGCCCGTCGGCCCAATCCCCCGCGGCCTGGATGGCGTCCACAATCACGCCCTCGTGGTTGCTTTGCAGCGGGCGCACCTCGTGGACATCCCCCGCCCAGGCCAGCGCGGCCTGGTTGATGGTATCGAGATTGACGGTTCCGTAGATGGATTTTTCCCGTCGTCCCAATAGATTCAGGTTAGGCCCGTGGATGAGGGCAATCTTTGCCATAAAATTCTCCTTGTAGGTTGGGCGAATGCCGTTCATGGGTCGTCGATTTCCCGACCGGCAGCCCAGGCATTCACCCAACATCTGCGGGTGGGTGTTGGGTTCTGGCAGCGGGCGTTGAATCGTATGCAATGATTCGGGGCTGCGCGAACCCAACCTACGCGAGTACCCGCTCCAACGCGCGACGCACATACTCCTCGCCGGGGTCGTTGACGATTTTGACGTCGCCCAGGCGGGTGGGTAGGATAAAACGCAGGGTCTTGCCTTGGCGTTTTTTGTCGAAAAACATGGTGGCGTGTATTTCGTCCAGGCTGTAACCCGAGACGCTGACGGGCAGTCCCAGGCGGATCAACAACTGGCGGATGCGCTCTTCCAACGCTGGATCGCAGTGGCCTGTTTCCCCGGCCATATGCGCGGCGCAGATCAGCCCCAATGCCACTCCCTCGCCGTGGCGGACGGCGTATTGGCTGGTCTGTTCGATGGCATGGCCGAAGGTGTGGCCCAGATTCAGCGTAGCCCGGCGGCCCATCTCAAAGGGGTCCTCCGCCACCACCTCCACCTTCACCCGCACCGCATCGCTGACCAGTTGGCCCAGATTGGTGGGGCCGTCGCCCTCCAACTGGCAGAAGATTTCGGGTGCGGCGATAATGCCGTGTTTGACGATTTCGGCCAAGCCGGAGCGAAACTCCGCCGCGGGCAGGCTTTCGATGACAGCCGGGTCGATGATGACGAGGCTGGGCTGTTTGAAGGCCCCGACCAGATTCTTGCCCTGGGGCAGATCCACGCCGGTTTTGCCGCCGACAGAAGCATCCACCATCGACAGAACGGAGGTGGGAATCTGTACAAAGGGCACGCCGCGCAGAAAGCTGGCCGCGGCGAAACCCGCCATATCCCCGATCACGCCGCCGCCCAGACCGATGACCGGGCTGCGCCGGTCCAACCCTCCGGCCAGGAATTGATCGTAGAGGGAGGCGATGCTGGCCAGGGTTTTGTTCTGCTCGCCTTCGGGCACAGTGCAGATGATCGGCTCGAAACCGGCCCCTGCCAGACTTTCGGCCACCGTCTCTCCGTGCAGTTCGGCGATCACCGGGTTGGTGACAATCGCAGCCTTACCTTTTGTCAAGCCCCGATTCGCCATCAATTCGCCCACCCGGCCCAGCAGACCGTTGGCGATGCAGATGTGATAGGTCGTTCCTTCCGGCGTGGCGACGCTGATGCGATTCATCCCGGCAATTTCGGCGTGAGCGGCCAGAGCGTCGGCCACCCGCTCCACAATCTGCTCCGGCGTGCAGCGGTCTGTGGGAACTTGCAGGGGGATGCTGCCGTATGCGCCGCGCCGTTTCGCCAGCAGATGCTCGATGTTTGCCAGCTTCTCTGCCCGTCCACCGGGGAGCAGGGGGCGATCCGTAGCGGCCTCCACCCGCTCGATAATCGTCTCCGCGTCCGCTGTCAGACAGATGACTGGTCCGCTGGCGGCCAGGGCGTCCCGGTTTTCGTTGTTGACCAGCGCGCCGCCGCCGGTGGCGATGACCAGCCCGTTCTGTGCGGCCAATTCGTGGCAGAGTTGAGCCTCGGCAGTGCGAAAAGCGGCCTCGCCTTCCTGGGCAAAGACAGCGGCAATGGGCTTGCCAAAATGGGCTACCAGCCGGTCGTCCATATCCACAAAGTCCCGGCCCAGGCGCGCAGCCAGCAGTCGTCCGGTAGTGCTTTTGCCCGTGCCCATAAAGCCGGTGAGGGTGATGTTGGGGTGGTTAGTCGTCATTGGGTTCGTCGTTGGAATACGCGAGGATATTCAATTCGGTCACTACCCGTTCATAGACTTCGCGCGCCAGGAGCAGAGCGCTTTGTGCGTCAGCAAGACTCGGCGGACCGTCCGGCAACATACCAGGCAGTGCATCAGGATATCTGGTAGGCACGTAGTATAGGTCCATTTCCTTAAGTTCGTCGTTTAGATCAGACAACCAGGGGACGGCAAGATCATTGAGTAGATCGACAATGATGTGGGTGCGACGCAGTGTCTTGCCTTGTGCCAGAATAGCGGCCTTTAGTGTCTTTTCGATGGATTGTTGCGCATGAAAGCAGACTTGATTGTAAATTTCATCATCAATGATCAGCTCTGCTACACGCAGGTCTTCGTTGGCAAAGGCGATCCAGCGTCTGCTCTCCTCGTTCATAAAGCACCTTCCCCTTTCCCACTATCTCCTGCTTGAAGAAAAGACGATTCTGAAACATATGGCTGAATTCATCCGGCGTATACCACAAAACGTCCGTTCCTACTTGCGGTTTGAGCATTCTACGCATATTTCTGGTACGCGGTAGAAACGGTAGCTCAGATTTTTCCACTACGACCAGATCGATATCGGAAGAGTCATGGATTTCGCCTGTGACCATCGAGCCAAAAACGAGAATCAACTCGGGATTCCCCTCCTCAATGAGAATTCGCATATAGCGTTCGAGTTCCTTCTCCAGCATCGCTTTGCGTTCTCTGGCCGCGGCCGTATCGTATTCCCGCCCATCTGTTGTTTCCGATTGGATTTGGCTGTTCATCGCTCCGTCTCCGTTCTACACACCACCTACACACTTTATCTCTCCGCTATTGTCATCCATTTTGGCTCTAGTGACAAATGGATAGACAGATATTGGGTATTGGATATTTGGCATTCAGCGCTGACGGCACAGAATGCCAAATATCCAATACCCAATACCTGATTCACTCTACGTCGAAAAGACGAAAGTTGTTCGGATCGACCCGCGCCGCCTGGTGCATCAGAACCGCGTTCATCAACTCGATCGCCATGCGGGATTCGAGAGTGACGCCGGCGCGCACGCCTACGCAGGGGTCGTGGCGACCCTCGGCCAACTGGTACTCCATCTCCTCCAGATTCTTGCGCACGGACTGCTGTGCTTTGGTGATGGTGGAAGTCGGCTTGAATCCCACCCGGCAGACCAGCGGGGAACCGGTGGTGATACCGCCCAGCAGTCCGCCGTGGCTGTTAGTCTGATAGCCGCTGGAACGGATGGGGTCATTGTTCTCGCTGCCCCGGCGGGAGACAACCGCCCCCCCGTCGCCCACTTCGCAGCTTTGTACTGCGTTCAGCCCGCCTAATGCCCCCATCAGCCGCACTTTCAGGCTTTGGTAAAGGGGTTCGCCTAGCAAGGCGGGGGGATTGATCGCCACCACCTCCACGGACGCGCCCAAAGAGTCGCCGTCAATGCGGGTTCGTTTGATCAGTTCGCCTGCCTCCTCGGCAAAGGCAGCGTCCAGAGAGCGAATCTCGGCTTCGTCCAACAGGGCTTCGATTTCGCCAATGTCCTGGGCGGAGACACCCAAATGGCCTTGCTCTTGGATGCGTTCCTGGAAGTGAGCGGACAGACTCTTCTCCGTGCGCAGGGGGCCGACCTGGACAATCGACGAGAGAAAAACTGTCCCAAAAGTCGCCTGCAAGTAGAGCCGGGCAATCGAGCCGCCGACTACATCGGAAATCGTCGAGCGGTAGCTGCTGCGCCCGCCCCCCCGGATGTCCACAAAGCCCTGTGACTTGGCGTGCTTCACCAGATCCGTGTGACCGGGACGCACCGCGCCAGTCGGCCCGGCGAATTGCTCATAGTGGCGAGAGCGCTGGGAGGTGGAGAGAACGAGGCTGGCAATCGGTTCGCCGGTGGTATAGCCCTCGGCATAGCTTTCCGTAGCCTGGGGCTGGCCATCCACGACGATCTCCACGGGCGGCCCGGAGAGGAGCGCGTCCAGATTCCCTTCGTTGTAGAGGCCAGAGAGCAGGGCCACTTTGTCCCCTTCGTGGCGGGGTGTGCCGTGGCGGTTGCTGCCCGGTCTCCGTCTGTCCAGAAAGCGCTGGATATCTGTCCGCCGGAGGAGCAACCCCGGCGGGCAGCCAAAGACAATCGTACTGACGCCAGGGCCGTGGGATTCGCCCGCGCCGGCCACAGCAAAGAGGGGGCCGCCAAGAATTTCCATTGGGTCTAACTCCGTTGGGGGGTGATATGAAAAAGCGGACGCAGAAGTATTAAACAGACTCTTCCCTATGGATGTATGGTAAACGGAAATTCTTGCATACTGTAAGTATGCAAGAATTTCCGTTTACCATACATCATCGAAAGAGGACTACTCTTGAATCCTTACGAAACCTGTTGACGAATAGCAGGGCGCTGGGCAAATGCTGAGATTTTGCGAAACAGATCGGCGAAGATGGGATTGCGGCGCACGCCCGTGGCAATGCGCATGAGATGACGGCTGCGGTCAATGCTCCAGGTCACCTGTTCGGTCAGGATCGGGCTGTGTTCCAGCACCGAAGGCGTCCACTCGCTGTTGAGCAGCCAGGCAATCGGGGCCAGGTCCCAGATTTCCTTTGACCAGCCGAAGTGATCGTCGCTGTAACCTTTGAAGGTCTCCACCAAAAAGTCCCCAATGGCGCCCCGGCCCGCCACATACGCCTCCAACTCCGGCACAGTCGCCAGCAGATGGGAGGCGACGGTGGCGCAGGGCAACATCACAAAAGGCACGCCGCAGTCGTAGAGCAGGCGGGAGGCGTGCGTATCTTGGCGCAGATTGAACTCCCGGGCGGTGGGCCAGAAGGTGGGGTGGCCGCCCAGCCAGACCAGCACAATGCGTTCGACGATACGGGGTTCCAGCAGCAAAGCCGACGACACATTTGTCGGCGCACCGATGGCGACGACGTAGAGCGGGTTATCGAGCGACGATGCCATTGCCCGCTCGACCAGATCCGTGGCGGCCTCGCTCTCTACCGGGCGGTGGGCGCTCTGCAAAAACTCTGGGGAGCCGCGCAGCACCGGCCCGCTGTAGACACCGGGCAACCGATCGAGCAATCGGTAAATTTCGTCGTAGCTGCGTTCCATCCCATCGGCGGGACCGTTGGAGCGGGCATTGTGGAAGGGCGCAGCGTAGATGGCCTCCATGGCCAGCTTCTCCGGCGAGAGTAGTGCCCACACGAGGGCAAACTGATCGTCAATTTCGTTGTAGGTATCTGTGTCCAGCACCATCCGCACGGGGCCGGTGGGTGGCGCGAGCCGGGCGAGCCGTTGGGTATTGGAGAGATGGGGAAAGGTCATTGGTGTCTCCGTTGGTGTAGTGAACGGTGAACAGTAGTCAGTGAACAGTAATCAGTGAGCAGTCATTGGTGACGGGACATCCACTGATAACTGATTACTGCTCACTCTCTTTGGCGGCGCGGATAAAGGCCCGCACCGCGTTGTGATCCTTGTGACCGGGTGCAGCTTCCACACCGCTGCTCACGTCCACAGCCCAGGGCTGTACGGTGTGGATGGCCTGGGCGACGTTGGCAGGGGTCAGACCGCCCGCCAGCATCATGCGGGGGTAGCGGGCGGCCAGTTCGGCCCCCACATGCCAATCCGCTTTCTTGCCTGTCCCGCCGTATTCCGCCGGATCGTAGGCGTCAATCATCAATTGGGGGCCATCAGCCAGGCCGAGAGGCGCAAAGCGGGAAGCCTCCGTCCGCGCTCCCTCCGCGTCGGCGGGGCGGACAGCTTTGTACGCCTTCCCTGCAAGCTGCCGCAAAAAATCGGGCGATTCGTCGCCATGAATTTGCGCATAGTCGAGCGATGTGAAGGTGAGAATCTCGCTGATGTATTCGGCTGTCTCGTTGACAAAGACGCCCACAAAACGGGGGAGGATAGGTATTGGATATTGGGTATTGGGCAAAGATGTGCTGCGCTCGGATGCCCAATGTCCAATATCTACTCGTATTTGTTTGACTTTTTCTGGCGGGGTGTAGCGGGGCGACTTGGAATAGAGGATAAAGCCCAGATAGTCGGCTCCTGCTTCCAAGGCAACCCGGGCGTCGTCAAAATTGGTAATTCCACAAATTTTGACCTGTATTTCTGTCATTGTACTGTGGCCCTTTCGTCGGGTAGATGGGCCAGCAGATCGGTCAATCGGCGCAGGCAAACAAAATCAGCATGGGCCGTCGCATCTGCATGTTGGTTGTTGCGATCAATCAGGAAGGGAGTCAGACCAGCGGCTTTGGCTCCGCCACAGTCATCATCAATCCGATCACCGATGAAGATGGCTCGCTCCGGTGCGATCGACATCTTCCCCAGCGCGGCGTGGAAGGGGTCCGGGGTGGGTTTGCGCCCGTGGCCGTCGTCACCGGCGATGAGAACCGAGAAGCAGTGGTCCAGATTGTGTTCGACCAGGAAATGCTGCGCGCCCAGCCGATCCCGCTGGGTGATGATCCCCAGTGGCAAAGCGGTTTGACGCAGAGAACGTAACAGCGGGACGACATCATCGAAGAGCGGGGGCACAGGATTGGCCGCAAAGAAAGCACCCATGCGCAGGGGGATCGCTGGATCGTCGATTTCCAGTTCCATGGTTATCCGCTCGTAGAGTCGTTGAAGCAGATGGGGGTCTTCCCGACCGGCGGCCATCAGCTGGGCGGTATATCTGTAGAACCATTGAATCTGCACAGCGAAGGCCGCATCTACCACCGGCTGGCTGCGAGGATGGCCCCAGGCTGCCAATCGCGCAGGCAGTAACACGTGGCCGTGCTGCACAAGGGTTCCGTCCAGATCGAAGAGGATTGCATCGATAGCCATAGAGAGTAGGGTACTCGGAAAGGAGAAAAGTGGCAAGTTGCAGGTGGTGGAAGGTAGGAGGTTATGGGACGAGCTGCTTCATACGGGCTGTGGTAGCGGAGAGTGTAGGCCAGTCCTTCAGCCAGGCGTTGTAGGCCAGGTGGTCCAGACCGATGTGGAGATGGCAGGCTTGCAGACGCTCGGTCAGATGAACTGGTGTGTAACCCACTTCTCGCCAGCGTTCTTCCAGGGCGGCGCGCAGCAGGGGAATATCCAGGTTGGGATGCCACGGTGCCCAAAACTCGAACCAGGCCAGATCGTAGAGGTGATCGCCATAGCAGGCGCAGCCCCAATCAAAGACGCCGGAGATACGATCTCCTTCTGCCAGCACATTGCGGTTCGTCAGGTCGGCATGATAGAGGGAACGGGGCGCGTGGGTGTCGATAAGTGGGGCCAACGTTTGTAGCCGTTCGTAGCCCTGGGTAAAGGCCGCCTCATCCGCCAGCGCGGTCGCCAGCAGATCCCGCCAGCCGTGCTTGCGCTGTTCGGGCGAATCGTCCGCCACCCGCAGCAGGTGTTCCGACCAGCGGGCATAGGCTGCGTCGCCGCTTGCGCCCCATCCCCCAAAGCCTGATGTACCCGCCAGATCGCTGGTGCGCAGCCTCTCCAGCGCGTCGACCAGAGAGGGAATCACCGCCCGCCATTCGTCTGGCGGCAGTTGTTCCAGGGGGTGTCCGTAGCAGCGGGTAGAGACCGCGTAGTAGCCGTCGAAGGCCCGCCCCACCGCCAGCACTTGGGGGATGGGCAGGTCCGGCGTCGCGTAGCGGCTGGCCCGCTGATCTTTCTGGAAGTCGTCCAGATAGCGGCCAAAGCGGACGACCAGTTCTTCGCCGCCTGCCCGAAAGCCAAAACAGCGACTCCACGCGCCGGCACCGATCTCTTCCACGGCGGAAGAGGCGGGATGGAAATGTTGCCGAAGAAAGCCCTCGGCCTGCTCGCTGTCGATGGACAGGCCGCCTTCTCTGTGGATCGGCGTTGATGGCGCTGCTGTGGATTCATTGCTCTGCATATGACCAAACCTGTGTTAGAATTGTCCTGCGTGTCTATCTGTTCAGGAGAATCACTGATGCCCACACTGTCCTACACCCAAGAAACAATGCCCAAATCCTCGGAGGAATTCCAGCGCCAACTGGCCGAGGCAATGGCCGCGTCCAATCCCATCGACGATCTGCTGGAACTGGCCGCGGATTTGCGCTGCTTTGAGCAGAAATATGAGATGGCGTCGGATGAATTCTACCGGAAGTATAAAGCCGGTGTTCTGAACGAAGAATTGCAGCACTGTATGGAGTGGGCTTCCTTCTATCGAATGTATAGCAAAACTCGTCGAGCTATTGAGAATGCCCTGGTGCGTGCTGCTGTATATCCGGAGATTGAACCCGCTGTTTCCAGTCACGAAATGGTCATAGCCGAGCAGGAGATGGTTGCCGCATGACGCTACGCAGCTATCTCGCCCGTCTGGAAAACACCCTACGCTCCCGGCAGGATTACACAATTGAGCAGATATGGAGCGACACCTTCTCCACGGGCGCTCTCTTTCGAGCGCGGCTTCGATTCTATGACAATTCGAATCTTTATGTGGCAGAGGATTTGGAAAGTCTGGGTCGGCGAGAGATCGAGCGGGTTGAATACGCCTTTCACTATCAGACCAGTGACGGCGCGCTCATCTTCCGCTACGACAACTCACCGCACTATCCCAATCTCCCGACTTTTCCTGCCCACAAACACACCCCCAATGGCGTCGTCGCCGCCGACGCACCTGACCGGTGTTCTGCGCGAGATCGACGGGATTCTCTATCCGTGAAAATCCGTGCCATCCGTGTCAATCCGTGTCCTTCTGTTCCTATCCCCGCCCTGCCTTTACAAATTCGCTGACCTTTGCCCCCCGCTCGCTCTGCGGCAGTTTGCAGAAGGTCTCCCCCACCAGAATGGCGTCGCAGCCCATCTCCGCCATCCGTCGCACATCGGCCTCATCCCGGATGCCACTCTCACCTACCACGACCTTGCCCGCAGGGATCAGCGCGCGCAACCGGGCCGTGTTTTCGATGTCCACCTCAAAAGTCTTGAGATTGCGGTTGTTGACGCCGATGATGTGGGCGTCGCACTTCAATGCCCGCTCCAACTCGGCTTCGTCGTGGACCTCCACCAACACGCCCATCCCCAAGTCGTTGGAGAGTTTTTGCAGGCGGCGCAACTCGTTGTCACTCAGCACAGAGACAATCAACAGAATGGCGTCGGCCCCGGCCATACGGGCTTCGTAGACCTGATATTCATGGTAGATGAACTCTTTACGCAGCACGGGAACGGCCAGCTTTTTCTCGGCCAGCCGCTCTTTGATGGCCGTGAGATAGGCCAGTTCGCCCTGGAAAAAGCGGCTGTCGGTCAAGCAGGAGATGGCCGCCGCGCCGTTGCGGGCGTAGGTTTCCCCGATCAACGGCGGATCCCACTCCCGGGCGATCAGCCCCTTCGACGGGCTGGCCCGCTTGACTTCGGCGATGAGACTGGCACCCGGTTTGCGGGTCAGGCTAGCGGCGAAGTCAATGGCGGGTGGCGACAGACGTGCGAAGGCTTTGACCTGGGCCAGAGGTACTTCCTCCATCTGGCGGGGGACTTCCTGGCGCTTCCAGGTCATAATTTCGTCCAGCACTTCGCCTTTGTGTTTGGCGATGTCGAGCGCAGAGTGTTTTGGCATAGGAGGGTATTGGGTAGTGGGGATTGGATATTTGGTAGTGACCGGTGACCAGTTGCCAGTGATCAGTTATCAGTGACCAGTGACCAGTGACCAGTGACCAGTGACCAGTGACCAGTGAATCGTGCATTCCATCTGATTACTGATTACTGATTACTGATTACTGATTACTGATTACTGATTACTGATTACTGATTACTGGCTATTGGGCTGCAAAGGATTTCGTCTTCCCGATAAACCGCTCCAGCGAGTTCAACGCCGCGCCGCTGTCGATGCTCTCGGTTGCTTCGACCAGTCCGGCTTTCCAGTCGCCGCATTCGGTGCTAAGGGCGGCCGCAGCGTTGAGCAAAACCGCATCCCGCTTCGGTCCGCGTATCTCGCCGGAAAGGATGCCGCGCAGGATAGCCGCATTCGTGGCTCCATCGCCCCCCTGCATATCGGCCAGAGTAGCCCTAGCCATTCCCAACTCAGCCGGGTCGAAGGTGGTGGTCGTGACTGCGCCGTCGTGCAGATGGCTGACCTGGCTCTTGCCTGTTGGCGTCAGCTCGTCCAGCCCTGCGCCGGTTTCGTAGTAGCCGTGGACGACGTAGGCTGCCTTGACGCCCATATTGCCCAGCACCTGGGCCATTGTCTCGGTCAGTTCCGGGGCAAAGACGCCCACCAGCATATTCGTGGGCGAAGCCGGATTGGTCAGCGGGCCCAGAATGTTAAAAATCGTGCGGGTCTGGATTTCTCGGCGGGGGCCGATGGCGTGGCGCATGGCCGGGTGATAGGAGGGGGCAAAGAGAAAGGCGATGCCCACCTCGTCCAGCAACTCGGCCACCTGCTCCGGTCTGGTTGCCAGGGTCGCGCCCAGAGCCTCCAGTACATCCGCACTGCCCGCGCGCCGGTTGGAGCGGTTGCCGTGCTTGGCGACTTTGACCCCGTGGCCGGCAATCACAAAGGCGGCGGTGGTGCTGATGTTGAACTTCTGGGTTCCGTCGCCGCCTGTCCCCACAATGTCCAGCACAGGCGTATCGCCCAGCAGGGGGCGGACTTGGGTGGCGTTGCGCTTCATCGCCCGTGCGCAGCCGGTGATCTCGTCAACGGTCTCGCCCTTCAGCCGCAGGGCAGCCAGAAAGGCGCCGATCAGCGCGGGCGTGGCCTCGCCGGTCATTATCTGCATCATTGCGTCGTCCGCGGCCTGGGCGGAGAGATTTTCTCCGGCGAAGAGGCTTTCCAGGGCAGTATGGATGGGCGTGGGCATTGGATTCTCCTTTACATTACTCTCGTTGCTGCGTCAGAATCATTCGTCCAGTCGATAGTGCAAGGATTCCCCGGCCAGCACAGCCAGGATATTGTCGTATTCTTCGCTGCGGCCTCGCACACCGGTCGTCACTCCGCCCGCGGCGATATGCGGGGTGAGGAACAGGTTGAGCAGCGGCTCCCGGGCCGCGGCTACCAGCGGGTCGCCCTCGCGCAGGGGTTCGTAGGTGTAAGTGTCCAGGGCGGCCCCGGCCAGATGACCGGAACGCAGGCTGGCAAGCAGCGCGGCTTCGTCTATGACCGCGCCAGAACCGCAGTGGACGAGCAGACTGCCCGGTTTCATCTGGGCGAAAAATCCGGCGTCGATTGGCTCTTTCGGCCCGGAATAGGGCAAAAGCGAGCAGACGACATCGCTCTGGCGGGCGATCTCGGCGGGCGTGGCATAGGTGATCCCCAACTGTGCCTCCACCGGTCCAGGCAATCGTGACCGTTTGTGATAGAGCAGCGTACAGTGAAATCCCCGCAGTTGCCCCACCAATTCCAGGCCGATCTCCCCAAAGCCCAGAATCCCGACCGTCGCGCCGGTCAGTTTGCCGATACCGCCCCGCCGGGACCAATTATAGCTGAAGTGGTCCTCATCGCCGCGCACAGTGGGGATGCCCCAATCCGCGCCCTCAGCGGTAATCACCATCGCCTCCCGCACCCGCTTGAGCAGGCCCAGGATTTGCAGCAGCATATGCTCGGCCACCATCACACAGCCTTTCTGGGGCCAGTAGCAGACCGGCACACCGGCCCGCCGTGCGGCTTCCAGATCGATGTCCCAGGTCTGTCGGCCCAGGCGCTGGATCAGGCGTAATTTGGGCGCGGCCCTGATCATTTCGGCATCCACTACACCCGTGCGCTCCGTGATCAGAAATTCGGCATCGGCGAGCAGGGCCAGCAGTTCGTCATGGCTGGGGTTGCGCCGGATGGCGATCTCCAATTCGGCGGGAGCTGCTTCCAGCGCCCACCGGTGATGACGCTGGCCTCGTTGGGTCAGAAAGAGCGTTTTGTGTTTGGTCATCGGGAATCCTCTGAACCCGCCATTTTCACTTCACATTCAGAAAATTGCGCAGGATATCGTGGCCGTGTTCGGTCAGAATGCTCTCTGGATGAAACTGCACACCGAAGATGGGCCGTGTGCGGTGGCGCACACCCATCAGTTCGCCCTCGGCTGTGTAGGCCGTAGCTTCCAATTCGGCGGGCAAGGGTTCCTGCACAATCAGACTGTGGTAGCGGGTGGCCGTGAAGGGGCTAGGCAGCCCAGCAAAGATGCCCGCGCCCGCGTGCTGAATCGGACTGACCTTGCCATGCATCAGCCGGGGCGCACGGATCACATTCCCGCCGAAGACGTGACCGATGCACTGCTGGCCCAGACAAACACCCAGAATCGGCGTCGTCTCGCCCAGAATACGGATGACGTCGTTGCTGATACCGCTGTCTTTGTCCGGCGAGCCGGGGCCGGGGCTGATGATGATGTGGCTAGGGCGCAGATCGGCCAGGGCTTCCACGTCGATGGCGTCGTTGCGCCAGACCCGTATCTCGTATTCGCCGCGGTTGAAAGGCGGCTCCTGCACAATCTCGCCCAGGAACTGTACCAAATTGTACGTGAAACTGTCGTAATTGTCGATGACTGCGATCATTGAAAGTGTCTCCCCGTGCATCGTCGAAATCGAAAATCTCTCGAATAAAATTGCAGGAGATTGAGAGATTAGGAGATTAGGTAACGCCAGCCAATCTCCCAATCTCTTAATCTCCTGTCTCCGCCTTCTTCTGTCTCTTCTCCACGGCCCGCCGAATCCGATTCCAGACCCCCGTAAAGCCCATCGCCTTCTTGACTTCGATGAGCGTGGCCTGGGCTTCCTTCTGGCTGCGCAGGGTTCCTTCGTAGAGCAGCTCGTCCACCAGGCCGGTCTGGGCTTCGAAGTGGGCACGACGTTCCCGGATAGGCTCCAGGAAGTTTTCCAGCGCCACCAGCAGCTTCTCTTTCACCTCCACATCGCCGACCCGACCGGCCCGATAGCGTTCTTTCAGATCGTCTATCTCCGCTTTGTTGGGGTTGAAGAAGTCGTGATAGGCAAAGACCGGATTGCCTTCCACTTTGCCGGGAATGTCGGCGGAGATGCGGTTGGGGTCCGTGTACATGCTCATTATCTGCTTCTTGACCGTTCGGCTGTCGTCGCTGAGATGGATGGCATTGCCCAGACTTTTGCTCATCTTGGCCTGGCCGTCGGTACCCACAAGCGTTCCACCCTCCACATAGGCGTCCGGCTCCGGGAAGACTTCGCCGTAGAGATTGTTGAAGCGTCGCGCGATCTGCCGGGTGATCTCCACATGGCTCTCGTTGTCCTTGCCCACAGGCACCAGATGGGCGCGAGGCATCAGAATATCGGCGGATTGCAGCACCGGATAGCCCAGCAGGTTGTAGGGCATCTGGTCCAGATGGGCTGCGTTCGCCATATCTTTGATGGTGGGCAGCTGTTGCAGCCGTTCCACAGTCACCAGCCCGCTGAGCAGCAGTTGTAGTTCGTAGATTTCGTGTACTGCCGATTGCAGGTAAAAAGTCACCTTCGCCGGGTCAATGCCAATCGCCAGGTGATCCAACACAATCTCGCGGGCGTTCTCACCGATGGCGTAGATATCCTCTTTGCTGGGCTTCGTCGTCAGCATATGCAGATCGGCGATAATAAAAAAGCATTCGTACTCGTCCTGAAAGCGCAGCCGGTGGCGCAGGCTGCCCACGAAATGGCCCAGATGCAGCTTGCCCGTAGGCCGATCTCCGGTCAAAATTCGTTTGCGGTTTGTCATTGTGTCAACTCCTTTGCTTCAAACGTCAATCCGATAGTTCAATTTCACTTCGTCGCCGTGCATTCCCCGAAAGCCCCAGTTGTGCGCCGGGCTTTCGTTGAGGCAGATTTCGATATCCTGCTGGGCAATGCCCAATTCGGCGCTGATGCGGTCGAAGAGCAGACGGATCAGCCGCTTTTTGGCCGCCACGCTGCGCCCTTCGATCAGCCCGATTTCGATGATTGTGTAGGCGTCTGTGCGGCCCGCCGGCCAGAAGAAATCCTCCCGTTCCAGGGGGAAGAAGCGGTGCGCCCGTTTGTCCTCCGGGAAGACCAGCGCCTCTACCACACACGCGTGAATCACATCAGACAACTGGCGTTTGATCGGATTCAGCGCTTCCCGCAGCCCATAGACTTTCACTTGTCCCATCTGATTTCCTCCTGTCGCCAGTGGTAGGTCGAAAGTGGCAAGTGGCAGGTGGTATGCCTTCTTTACCTGCAACCTGCATACCTGCAACCTTAAAGTCCCTTCTCCGCCTCATCCACCGCCACGGACAACGCCCGCGCTTTGTTCCTGCTCTCGTTATATTCCATCGTCGGATCGCTGTCGGCGACGACCCCGCCCCCCGCCTGCAAATTGCAGACCTTCCCCTGCATCACAATCGTGCGGATGGCGATGCAGGTGTCCATTGTGCCGTCGTAGTCGATGTAGCCCACTGCCCCGGCATAGAGACCGCGCCGGGTTCCTTCCAACTCTTCGATGATTTCCATCGCACGCACTTTGGGCGCGCCGCTGACTGTGCCCGCGGGGAAGGTGGCTTTGAGCAGGCTGATGGCGTCGTGCTGCGGCTGGATGCGCCCGCGCACATCGCTGACAATGTGCATCACGTGGCTGTAGCGCTCCACCTGCATCATCATCGGCACAGTCACCGAGCCGTATTCACAGACCCGGCCCAGATCGTTGCGCCCCAAATCCACCAGCATTACGTGTTCGGCCCGCTCTTTGGGGTCGTTGAGCAGATCCTCGGCCAGGGCGTTGTCCTCCTCCTCGCTCTTGCCCCGCCAGCGCGTCCCCGCGATGGGGTGCAGATAGGCCGTGCCGTCCTCCAACATTACGTGCATCTCGGGGCTGGAGCCGATGATGCGGATGGGTTCGTTCGTCCCCGACGCCTCGGCCACGCCAGCCACACCGTTAAAGTCCAAAAAGAAGAGATAAGGCGATGGGTTGAGCATACGCAGCGCCCGGTAGATCGTAAAAGGGTCTGCTTCGGTGGGGCGGCTGAGCCGTTGGCTGGGCACCACCTGGAAGATATCCCCCGCCGCGATATACTCTTTGGCCTTGCGTACATTCGCCTCGTACTCAGCTTGGCTAAAGTTGCTCGTCCACTGCGCGCCGTTGGCGCATTCCACTGGCTGGGGCGGGGTTAGTGGCTTGCGCAGATCCGCGATGATATTGTCGATGCGGGCCACCGCATCCGCATAAGCAGCCCGCAAATCCTCCTCCACCCGCATATTGGCAATGACAATCAGCTTGTGCTTCACGTGATCAAAGACGACCAGATTGTCGGCAAAGAGGAGCAGCATGTTGGGGATGCGCAAAGTACTCTGGGCGGTCTCCGGCAGCCGTTCGATAAAGCGCACCAGATCGGAGCCGAAGTAGCCCACCGCGCCGCCGGTAAAACGGGGCAGACCAGGAATCTGTACGGGCTTGCGTTC
>CAMDQF010000079.1 GCA_945905745.1 Litorilinea aerophila | reverse complement strand
GGCCGTCTGCTGGCGAAGCTGGAGGAGACAGGCCAGTTGGAGAATACAATCGTCCTCTATACCTCGGATCACGGCTGCGCGCTCGGCCATCACGGTTTCTGGGGCAAAGGCAACAGCACCCGTCCGCTGAATATGTACGAGACTTCACTGCGGGTTCCCCTGCTGGCCCGGGGGCCGGGGATCGCTGCGGGCACAGTGGCCGAGCAATGTGTGGATCACTACGACAGCTTCCAGACTATCTGCCGCTGGGCAGGCGTGGAACTGGCGGATTGCAACTATCCGGGCCACAGCTACGCGGCGATTGCCAGGGGCGAAGAGCGCGCCTGGGACGACACCCGCTACGGCGAATACGGCGACCTGCGGATGATCCGCACCCCCGATTTCAAATTCGTCAGACGTTATCCCAATGGCCCGCTCGATCTCTTCAGCCTGGCCGAAGACCCGGTTGAAAGCCTCAACCGGGCGGGCTGGGACGAATACCGCTCTGTGCAGGCCGGGTTGGATGAGCAATTGGCCGAGTGGTACAGCCGCCACGAAGAGAGCGCCTACAGCGGGCGAACGGTGAAATTCCAGCGGGTCCACAACCGCAATGAAGCCTGGCGGGATGGACGCCGGGAACGGGCCGGGTTGCAGGTGTATGAGATGTGGGAGTGAGGATTGCCAGGAGAACTGGTGTACAATTTGAAGAGTGTGAGCCGCTGAAGAGCGTGAGCCGCGGAAGAGCGTGAGCCGCGGAAGAAGTGAGTGACCTGATCCACGTACCGACCACAAGCCAACTGTCAAGGAGAGCCCTAATGCCCCGTATTTCCACATCATCCTGGAGTCTGCACCGCTCGTTGGGCAAGCCACCCATACCCACGCCGGACAGCCCGCCCGCGGCCGGGCCAGTCCCCGGCGCGCAACTTTCCCTGCTCGAACTGCCTGGTCGTCTAGCAAAGGCTGGAATTGGCACCCTGGAAATCTGCCACTTTCATTTCCCCAACACCGATGCCGGCTATCTGGCCGAGTTGCGCTCCGCAGCCAAGGACGCGGGCGTGGAAATTTTCAGCGTTCTGATTGACGCCGGGGACATCACCCACAAAGACCCAGCCCAATTGGAGAAGGAACTGGCCTGGATTCGGGGTTGGCTGGATGTGGCAGCGGTTACTGGCGCGTCCCATAGCCGGGTGATTGCGGGCTATGCACCGGTTGCATACAACGGGTCCGTTGAACGCAACGGGGGGAACCTGCGGGATCATCCACTGATCCAGCAAAGCGCGGCTAATCTGCATACGTTGGCTGCCTATGGCGCAGAACGGGGCGTGCAGGTGATCACCGAAAACTTCCGCTCTACCGGCGAGCGGGCGGATCAGCTTCTCGCGATCCTGGAATTGTGCGAAGGGGAAGTCGGGCTTTGCGCGGACTTTGGCAATTTCAAAGGGCCAGACAAATACGACGAACTGGCGGCGATTGCGCCCCAGGCCAATTCGGCCCACGCCAAAGCGCTCTATGACGACGAAGGCCGCCTGGATCGGGTCGAGATGGAGCGCTGTCTGGATCTGATGGAGGCTGGGGGCTTCGACGGGCCGATTTCGTTGATCTTTGACACCCCTTTGCATCGGGGCGAGAATGAATGGGACAATCTGGCGATGTTGCGGGAGATTGTGGGGCCGTATACGGCTTGACACCCCGAAGAGACAGAGAAAGGCAGCGCTTCGCATCTTGTGGGTTTTCGCGATCATTTTCACCGTTTTACGCTTTTGACAGTCTGCCGTTGCCGTGCTAGACTTGCACAATCTTGCCCAATTTCTCGATGATCTTGACCGATGGCAAACCAGAAAATGAATTGCACCTACTTTTTGAGGAAAAGCCCTGAGCAGTAGCCAGACAGTGTCTGGACCTTTGCGCGCGGGCAGGGTGCAACTCTTCACCCCAGCTATGCAAGGCTCTCCGGACGGAGAGCCTTTTTTGTTTGCCATAACTTTTTGAGCGGGAACAGTTTTCCAAATGTATACACCACCCTTCAATCGGGAAGAAGATATCGCCCTTCTGCACGGGATGATGCAGGCCAACAGCTTCGCCACCCTCGTCACCAGCGACGGCGGCGCGCCGGTTGCCACCCATCTGCCTGTGCTGCTGCGACCGCAAGAAGGCAAATGGGGTATGCTGGTGGCCCATCTGGCCCGGGCCAACAACCAGTGGCGGCACTTTCAACCGGAGCGGGAGGTGCTGGTCATCTTTCAGGATGCCCACGCCTACGTTTCTCCCACCTTCTACACCCCCGGTTTCAGCGTGCCCACCTGGAATTACAGCGCGGTCCACGCCTACGGCATCCCGCAGATTGTGGAGGAACCAGGAGCGGTGATGGGAATGCTGGACGAACTGGTGGCGGTCTACGAACAGCCCCGGCCCGCGCCCTATGCGGCGGATTGGAGCGACGAGCGGGTTGTCAAACTGACCCGGGGGATTGTGGCTTTTACGATTGAGATCACCCGGCTGGAGGGTAAGCGCAAACTGAGCCAGAATCGCAGTTTGGCCGACCGGCAGGGGGTGATCGACGCTTTGCAGTATGGAAACCCGGACGAACGGAAAGTCGCCGCAGCCATGGCGGCAGACCTGGCACAACTTCAGGAGGCACTCTAAATGTTCAAAGCAGGCATTGCCGGCGCGTCCGGCTACACAGGCTACGAATTGCTCAAACTGATCCATCGCCACCCCCAGTTGGAAGTGGGCTGGCTGACCAGCGAAAGCAGCGCCGGCGGCACGTTCAGCGATCTCTACCCGGTGGACTGGGACTATCCGCTGATTTCTCTGGAAGATGCCCTGGCCCGGGTGGGCGAGGTGGATGTGGTCTTCCTCTGCCTGCCCCACGCGGCGTCGATGGAGGCGGTCAAGTCTTTCTATGACACAGGTACGCTGGCTATCGACCTGAGCGCAGATTTTCGACTGCGGGACCCCGCCGTCTATACCCGCTGGTACGGGCTGGAACACACAGCCCAGGAATTGTTGAAAGTGGCCCGCTACGGTCTGTGCGAACTCTACCGGGAGCAGATCCGGGGCGGCCAACTGATCGCGGTGCCCGGCTGCTACCCCACGAGCGTCAATCTGGGGCTGTATCCATTGGCAAAGGCTGGCTGGCTGGGGGAGCGGGTGATCGTGGATTCCAAGAGCGGCGTCTCCGGCGCGGGGCGCAAACCCAAACTGAACTATCACTTCACCGAGGCCAATGAGAATATCACCCCTTACAGCGTGGGCTACCGCCACCGCCACGTAGCCGAGATGGAGCAGGTGCTCAACAACGCCAACGGCAAGCAGCACAACACCCGCTTCACCTTCACGCCCCATCTGTTGCCGGTAAACCGGGGCATTCTCAGTACAATTTATGTGGACGTGCCCGCGGGCGTCACCGAAGCAGAGGTTCGGGGTCTCTATACCGAGAGCTACGCCGGCGAACCCTTTATCCATCTGATTCCAGCCGGACAGCAGGCCAGCCTCGCCCATACAGTCAATACCAATCGCTGCGCCATCGCTGTCACACCGGTAGACCCGTCCCAGCCCAATGGCACGGAGTATATTGTCACCGCCAGCCTGGACAATCTGATCAAAGGGGCCAGCGGCCAGGCGTTGCAGAACTTCAATATCATCAAAGGGCTGGACGAGACCGCCGGGCTAACCTGAAAATAGGACGCTGATGGCGCTGAAAAAGATGATTGACGCTGATAGAATCTGCGCAGATCAGTTGTTTCTGCGTGAATCTGCGTCCGCTTCTTGTCGTTAAAGGATTTTCACGGATGAACACAGATTGACAGAGATATTCTTGGAAGGTCAGGTTTCGGTAGCGGCGGCGCTACAATCGCCCTATCGGGACGTGCAGGTGGTCTATGTGCGGGCAGATCGGGATGACCGCGCCCTGCGCTGGCTGGAACACCGGGCACGGGAAGCGAATGTGCCCATTGAGCGCAAGTCGGACGAGGAGATCGACGCCCTGGCCGAAGGCAGCAGCCACGGCGGGGTGGTGGCACTGGTGGGCGAACGGCGCACTGTCGAACTGGTCGATCTGTTGCCCGCTGGTCGCCCGGCTTTTGTGGTGATGCTGGACGGGATCGAAGATCCCTTCAACTTTGGGCAGGCTGTGCGCTCGCTTTATGCCTGTGGGGTGGATGGGCTGGTGCTGCGCCCCCGCAACTGGCTGAGCGCGGCGGCGACAGTGGCCCGCTCCTCGGCCGGCGCGTCGGAACTGATCCCAACCGCGATTGCCGAGAGCGCGGAGGAGGCAGCCGCCTTTTTTCAGAGCAAAGGGCTGACGGTTGCCTGCGCCGCGGAGGAGGAATCGCTGCCGATTGATCGGGCTGACCTGACCCGGCCCCTCTTTCTGCTCATCGGTGGGGAAAAGCGGGGCATCACCCGCTCCTTTCTGCGCCAGGCCGACCTGCGCCTGGAGATTCCCTACGCTAGGGAGTTTCGCCAATCCCTGGGCGTCACCGCAGCCGCGGCGATTCTGGGCTATGAAGTGATGAGACAAAGAAAGATGATGCGATGATGGGGTAAGGCCACAACCCCCCATCATCGCATCATCCCACCATCTACAAAGGGAAACTCGCGTGAACACACAAAATGTCCCTCAGACGATTGAAGTGACCGCCCCAGCCGAGGAACGCTATGTCGTTGTGTTGAAAGTCGGCGGCAACGAACTGGACGATGAAGCCTTTCTGTACGGTCTGGCGAAAGCGGTGCAATCCCTCAAAGATGGGGGCAAACAGGTGGTGATCGTCCACGGCGGCGGCAAGGCCATCGCCGCGATGCAGGCCAAACTGGGCCTGAAGACCGAATTTCTCGACGGCCTGCGCATCACCAGCGAGGCGGATGTGGATGTGGTGGAGATGATTCTGAGCGGGCTGATGAACAAACGCATCGTGCGCGCACTGGTCAAGGAGCATATCCAGGCTGCGGGCATCAGCGGCGTGGACAACGGGACCGTCTATGTGGAAAAGATGTGGCATCCCGCCGGTGATCTGGGCCGGGTGGGCGAAGTCCAGGATGTGGACCTGCGCCTGATCAAAGCCCTTTTCGCCGCGGATATTGTGCCGGTGATCAGCCCGGTCAGCTTTGGAGCCTACGATGCCAAAAGCTACAACGTCAACGCCGATCACGTGGCTGCCGCGGTGGCGGCCAAACTGGGCGCGATCCGCCTGGTCTTTGTGAGCAACGTGCCCGGTGTCCTCATCGCCGACCGGGTGATCCGGGCCGTCACTGCGGACCAGGCCGAGGCGTGGATAGCCGATGGCAATATCTTCGGCGGGATGGTGCCCAAAGTCAGGAGTGCCATCGAAGCGGTCAGAAGCGGCGTGGCCCAGGCGGTGATCACAAATATCGCCGGTGTGTTAGAGGAGAGCGGGACGGGGATTATTGGAGGGAAGTAGGAGACTGAGAGATTGAGAGATTGAGAGATAGGGCGATTCGACAGAATCTCCCTATCTCCTACTCTCCCAATCCCTTAATCTCCCCATCAATCACAAGGGAGAAAACAGACGTGAACACCCAAGAAGTCATCCAAAACGAACAAAACTAT
Organism: Litorilinea aerophila; assembly: GCA_945905745.1. GTDB lineage: Bacteria > Chloroflexota > Anaerolineae > Caldilineales > Caldilineaceae > JACQGT01. The sequence continues at coordinate 17,611 of CAMDQF010000079.1, read as the reverse complement.
GTCCTCGGCGTCTACAGCCGCCCGCCTTTTGTGCTGGCGCGGGGCCAGGGCAGCACAGTCTATGACAGCGAAGGCAAAGCCTATCTGGACTGTGTGGCGGGCATCGCCGTCAGTGTGCTGGGCTACAGCGATCCCGGCGTCAACCAGGCCATCGCCGAAGCCGCCGAGACGGGAATGCTGCATGTGAGCAATCTGTACCACACGGAACCCCACGCCCGTCTGGCCAAACAGCTCTGCGAGACCAGCTTTGCCGACAAAGTGCATTTCAGCCTGACCGGGGCCGACGCCAATGAGGGCGCCTTCAAATTTGCCCGCCGCTATGCCCGGGAGCAGGGCCACGAGGACAAATACGAAATCCTCGCCTTCAGCAACGCTTTTCACGGACGGCTTTTTGGCTCCCTGGCTGCCACCCCCCGCGAGAAGTACCAGCAGCCCTTCCAACCGTTGATGCCCGGCGTGCGTTTTGCCGAATTCAACGATCTGGCCAGCGCCCAGGCCGCGATGAGCGACAAAGTTTGCGCGATTATCGTCGAACCCATCCAGGGCGAGGGCGGCGTCTATCCGGCTTCCCAGGAATTTTTGCAGGGACTACGTGTGCTGGCCGACCAACACGACGCCCTCCTCATCTTCGACGAAGTGCAGTGCGGCCTGGGCCGCTCCGGCACGCTCTGGGGCTATCAGGGCTACGGCGTGGAGCCGGACATCCTGACCGTTGCCAAGCCTCTGGCCGCCGGCCTGCCCATCGGCGCCATTCTCATGCGCCAGAAGGTGGCGGACGCAATGCACAAAGGCGATCACGCCAGCACTTTTGCCGGCAACCCCTTCACCACCCACGTGGCGAACTATGTGGTGGGCCGGGTCTCCCAGCCCGAATTCCTGGCCGATGTGCGGGAAAAGGGCGAATATCTGATGGAACTGCTGGCCGAACTCAACAGCCCCCACGTGAAGGAAATTCGGGGCAAAGGGCTGATCGTCGGCGTGGAATTGGACATTGAAGCCGGGCCGATTGTCAACAAAGGCTACGAGCGGGGCGTTCTCTTCGTCAGCGCGGGACCAAATGTCGTGCGCTTCGTCCCGCCGCTGACAATCACAAAGGAAGAACTGGCAAGCGCAGTCTCTATTCTGGGTGATATTTTACACGAAATGTAGCTGAGATGATGAGATGATGGGGAGCGAAGTGATCAGTGACCAGTAATCAGTGGGCACGAGCCGTATTCACTGATTACTGGTCACTGATCACTGGTGACTTTGCTCCCCATCATCTCATCTCCTCATTATCTTCTCTTGGAGAACCGACAATGGCTGTCGCGATTCGTCAGGCCCAGCCGGGGGATATTCCGGAATTGGTGGAGATGATCAACGGTTTTGCGGCGCGCAATTTAATGCTGCCGCGCACACCGGAAGCTGTGATGAAGACCCTGCCCGACTGGCTGGTGGCGGTGGAGCGGGAGATAGAGGGCGCGGAAACGATTTTGGGCTGTGGTTCACTGGTCGTCTTGACGCCCGAACTGGCCGAAGTGCGCTCGTTGGCCGTCCACGAACGGGGGCACGGCAAAGGTGTGGGCAGTCTGATCGTTGAGAATCTGGTGGCCTTGGCCAAAGCCCGGGAGTTCAGCCAGGTCTGCGCGCTCACCCTGCGCGAAGAATTCTTCCAGCGTCTGGGCTTTGAGATCGTGGACCGCTGGAGCATCAGCCCAAAGCTCTGGCAGGAGTGCATCTACTGTCCCAAATTTCACCGCTGCGACGAAGTGGCAGTGATGAAACATCTGACTATCCGCCGCCCGGAAGAGGCCAACCCGGGCAAAGTTGTCACAGCCAATCCCCTGCTCAAATGGCAGGCGTGGCAACCGCTGAAGCTGGCCTATTCCTATAAACCGATCCATCTGCACGAGGAAGAGTAAGCAGTGAACAGTGAGCAGTAATCAGTTGGCGTGTACACAAATCAACTGGTAACGGTTCACTGGTAACTGCTCACTGTTCACTCCCACTGTACGGAGCATTTTGTGAATGCAATTCTCGCATTGGCCAATGGCCGCGCTTTTAATGGGATCGCCTTTGGCGCGGCCACAACTGTCGTCGGCGAAGTCGTCTTCAACACCAGCCTGACCGGCTATCAGGAGGTCATTACCGATCCCTCGTACCGGGGGCAGATGGTCTGTATGACCGTCGCCCACGTGGGCAATACCGGCATCAACCGGGAGGATGTGGAGAGCGACCGCCCCCAGATCACCGCGCTTGTCGTGCGCGAGATCAGCCCGGTCGTCTCCAACTGGCGGGCCAACGAGAGCCTGCACAGCTATCTGAACCGGCACGACATCCCCGGCATCAGTGAGGTGGACACCCGCGCCCTTACCCGGCTGCTGCGCGACGAGGGCGTTCTGCACGGCGCGCTCTGCACCGACGGCAGCCAGAATGCGGACGAACTGATCGCTCTGGCTCAGTCCTGGGAAGGGCTGGACGGCCGCGATCTGGTCAAAGAAGTCACCTGCCGGGAGACCTACGCCTGGAGCGACGGCACAAAAGTCGAGTGGACGCCCGTCGCCTCCGGCCCGGACACCCGCAGCCAGGCCACAGCCACCACTGCCCAACGCCACTTCCCCCTGGTCGTCGCCTACGATTTCGGCATTAAGCAGAACATTTTGCGCCGCCTCACCAGCCACAACCTGCGCGTCGTCGTCGTCCCCGCGGACACGCCTGCCGCCGATGTGTTGGCTATGCAGCCCGACGGCATCTTCCTCAGCAACGGGCCGGGCGACCCCGCTGGTCTGCCCTACGCGTCAGAAGCGGTGGCCCAACTGCTGGAAACGGGCATCCCCACCTTTGGCATCTGTCTCGGCCACCAGATCATCGGGCGGGCGCTGGGCGGCGCAACCTACAAACTCAAATTCGGTCATCACGGCAGCAACCAGCCCGTCTCTGATGTGGACAGCGCCAACGTGCAGATCACCGCGCAGAACCACAACTACGCGGTGGACGACGCTACCCTGCCCGCCAATGTGGAAATCACCCATCGCAACCTCAACGACGGCACAGTGGAAGGGATGCGTCTGACCGATCAGCCCGTCTTTTGTGTGCAATACCATCCCGAAGCCAGCCCCGGCCCCCACGACGCCGACCTGCTTTTTGCCAAATTTGCGCAAATGATACATAAGAACGTGGTGCGTGGTGCGTAAAATTGTGGATAAAGTGGTGGACAAGTGATGTATTGTGTGGATAAATATCGGCGCTTATTTGTGTGTTCGATTTGAGATACTGGAAAATACTCAATTTTTGTGTAAATAAGCGATAAATTTTGTGTGTTTGTTGTGCTATAATTATGCAAAAAAAGAATAATTATTTGTGTAAAAAATGAAATTTATGGAAAAATGTTGTGTCGTTACCCACAATTCGCACAATTGAAGAAGCCTCGCTCAACGCCTGGCCCGCCCGCCAGCAGTTGGTGGACGACGGCTGGCTGATCCGCTTCCACGACGGCTATACGCGGCGGGCCAATTCGGTCAACCCTCTCTATCCGTCCGCTGCCAGTGAAGCAGAATTGTTGAAGCGCGTGGCGAAATGGGAGCGCTTCTATGCGGAGCGCGGGCGTCCTGCCATCTTCAAAATCACGCCGCTGGTGCAGCCGCTCCACCTGGACGCTTTCCTGGCCGAGCGGGGCTATTGCTACGAAGCCCCCACCGGTGTGCGCATCCGTAGCCTGGCCGAGCCGCTGACCCCACCCGACACCCTGCCCGACGGTCACGCGGTCGTCGAGTCTGCCCTTTCTGACGCCTGGCTGGGCAGCTACACCACTTTCAGCGCCACCCCGCCAGAGACCCTCGCGCCTATGCGCGCCATTCTGGAAAACATCGCGCCCGCCTGCTGTTTTGTGACCCAATCGGTGGGCGGCGTCCCGGTTGCCAGCGGTCTGGGTGTGCGGGAAGGCCCGCTCTTCGGTCTCTACGATATTGTGACCAGCCCCACCCAGCGCGGCAAAGGCTACGGCGTCCATCTGCTCCACACGCTGCTGGCCTGGGCGCGGGAGAACGGCGCATCCCACGCCTATTTGGCCGTGATGGACGACAACGCCCCAGCCCGGCGATTGTATGACAAGTGGGGGTTTGTGGAGGTGTATACGTATTGGTATCGGGTGAAGGAATTGTAGGTGCGGTTTGTAACCGCACAGTACTCTTGACCGACGATGCAAGACTAGCGCTGGTTGAGTAGGCTGGGGCTGTTTCCAGCCGTATCGAAACCGAGCGGGTCACTGGAGAGTTCTGGCTGACCCGCTCCTTGATTTCGATACGCCTCGCAGACTCGGCTACTCAATCGGCGTCGCTGATCTCGTGCTATCTCCCATCTTTCTGTACTGATCAGAATGATGATATAACAGAAAATGGGACGCTGATTCACGCGGATAGACACTGATCCAGAGACAGAAATCTGCGTTTTCAGCGGTTATCTGCGTCCAGATTTTTTCATCATCCTCCTGATCAGTACATATCTCCCATCTTTCCGACGATTCTGAAATACACCCGCCTTTCCACGCGCCCCTTGCGCGCCACCCCACCCTGTGCTATCCTAACGGCAGCGCCCCGAATCTCCCGTGCCCAGCCAGGAAGCCGCCTGTGACGACCCCATCCGAACCCTCTCCCCACCCCCAAAACGTACACGCTGGCACATTTGTGGGCGGGGACGTGCGTGCCCGCAACTTTATCGGCAGAGACCAGTACAACATCGAACTGCACTTCTCCGGCGCACAGTTGCAGGATATTCGGGAGCAGCTCCTGCCCCTCCTGCGCCGGCCGGACGTGAGTATAGCCGACGGTCTAGTGAGCAGCCGCAACGACAGCCTCGCCATCGACACGGCCACTGCCGACGCGCTGGGCAGGTACCTCGCCGCCCAACCCCTGGCCGACGCCCAGCAGCGCGAAGAAGCCTATCTGGTGCGTCTCTGCCTGGACGCGGGGCTGCGCCGCATCTACAGCCGCTACGTGCCCCTCTCCGGCGGCTACCGGCCCGTGCGCGAACTCTCGCCCACCTACAGCCGCATTCTGGTGCGCGGCGACGGACCCCAGCGCACCATCGAGCGGGTGCGTCTGGACGACATCCGCCAGGCCCTGGACGAACACCCGGCCTTTATTCTGCTGGCCCAGCCCGGCGCGGGCAAGACGACTGTGCTGCAACGGCTGGCGTTGGAGATGGCCCTGGCACGGCTGCAAGAGGGCGACGACGCCCGGCTGCCTCTCTTTGTGCGTCTGGCCGCCCAAAAGCCGGACGAAGCGCCCCTGGACTTTCTGGCCCGCGTATGGCAGGAGGAAGCGCCGGGGCTGCACGCGGACGCCAAAGGCGAAATCGCTATTGCCCTGCGTCAGGGGCGTCTCTGCCTGCTCTGCGACGCGCTCAACGAAGCGAGACGGGAGAATTATCAGCAGCGCATGCAGGAGTGGGCCGACTTTGCCCGGCGTCTGCCCACAGGCAACCGGTTGATCTTCACCTGTCGCAGCCAGGACTACAACGGCGGGTTGGCCGTACAACAGGTGGAGGTGGACCCCCTCTCCCCAGAACAGATTCAAGACTTTGCCCGCCTCTATCTGGGCCAAGAAAAGGGCGCTGCCCTCTGGCGTGAGCTACAGAGCGCCCACGCCGACCTGCTCGATCTGGCCGCCATCCCCTACTACCTGCTCCTGATGACCGAAGCCTACGCCGCTGCCGGGGCGCTGCCCAGCCACCGGGCTGGTCTCTTTGCCAGCTTTGTGGAGCGGCTTTTCAAGCGCGAAATGGAGAAGCACCACGCCGATTGGGTGGATGCCGCGGCCCAGAACGTAGCTTTGGGGCGCTTGGCCTTTGCTATGCAGGAGTTGGGCACAGGCACACAAGTGGAGATCGCCTGGGCGCTGGCCGCCATCCCCCCCAGCGTACGTGTCGAGTGGCAAACGGTGGCGACAGCGCCGGAAACCATCCTGCGCCTGGGCACAGCGGCCAATCTGCTGGCCTTGCCCGATGGGGGTTCGCTCCGCTTTATCCACCACCTGTTGCAAGAGTATTTTGCCGCCGAGGAGATGCTGCGGCGCAAGCGGGCGGGTGAAGAGTTGACCCGTCTGTGGCGCGTGCCCAGCCGGGTGGAGGAGATGCCCGCAGCCGAGCGCGGACAGTGGGACCCGCTGCCGGAACCGCCCACCAGCGGTTGGGAACAGACGACAATTTTGGCCTCCGGTCTCTACCCGGCGCTGATCGACGCGGTGCAGCCGGTGAACCCGGCATTAGCCGCCCGCTGCCTGCTCGAATTGGGCGACGACAGCGATGCCGGCCAGAAGGAGCGCAGCCAAACAGCCCTGCTGGAACGGCTGGGCACTATCGCCATCCACCTGCGCAGCCGCATGGAAGCAGGGTTGCTGCTGGGCCGTCTGGGAGACCCGCGCTTCCCCGTGGAGACGGTCAACGGGGTGAAAGTCATTTTGCCGCAGATGGTGGAGATCGCCGGTGGGCAAGCAGAGATTGGCAGCGACACCGATGACGCCGAAGCAGACGACGACGAACGCCCGCGCCACAGCGTAGAACTGGCCGCCTACGCCATCGGGCGCTACCCGGTGACGAATGCCGAGTACGCCTGTTTTATGAACGCGGGCGGCTACGAGGAGGATCGCTATTGGAGCGTCGGAGGCAAGTATTGGCTGCGGGGTGAATCCGTGCCCGGGGAAGATGATCCCGCGGATTCATACATTCGCATGTTGCAGCGCCGCTTAAGAGATTACTCATCGGAGATTGGCCGATGGGTTGAGCGAGGACTAATGACTTACGGAGACGTCGCAGCTCAGGTACATGAGTGGTTTCCCCGTGGTGAGGCTGTACGCGAACCCCGTTACTGGGTAGACGGCGCATTGAACAATCCATCCCAGCCGATAGTGGGTGTCTGCTGGTATGAAGCCGTGGCCTATGCCAAATGGCTGAGTGAAGTGACGGGCACGACCTACCTCTTGCCCAGCGAACCGGAATGGGAGTGGGCGGCGCGCCGGGGTGGGTGTGTCTTCCCTTGGGGCCGAGGCTGGGATGAAACAAAGCTCAATTCCCTGGAAGGCTGTGTGGTGCCAATGCCGGTCGGGGGCTATCTCCAGGGGGCCACGCCCGACGGCATTCACGACCTAGCAGGCAATGTCTGGGAATGGACGGCAACCCGCTACACTGTCTATCCTTACGACCCGGACGCTGATTTAGAAAATCTGGATGCAACGGGCGTGCGTATCCTTCGCGGTGGTCAATGGTTGGCAAACCGTAAGCACGAGCGGTGCGCCGACCGCGACGGGAATGATGCTTGGTTCTTGTTCAGCCACAACGGATTTCGCCTCGCCAGGACCTACTTTCGTTAGGCAATTGTCAATTTTTTGCTGTCAACTGTCCGCTGGCGTCAGAGACACAATTGCCCCAATAGTTTCGCTGTGGCTGTTCGCTTCGGCCCGTCAGGGCCGCGATTTTGGCGACTCGCCCTTCCGGGAAGTGGTAGTGAGCGCCGGTTGAGTAGCCGAGTCTTCGAGGCGTATCGAAACCCAGCGAACGGGTGACGTCGTGCCATTTCACCCGCTGGGTTTCACTTCGACAGGCTCAGTACAAGCGATACGGTTGGAAAAAGCCCCAGCCTACTCAACCGGCGCTAATCCTTTCCTCCTTTCCACAACTGCTACAGGAGTTTTGATGATCAGAACCATCGACCTCGCCCTCTCCGGCCTTGGCAACGTGGGACGCAATTTCCTGCGCATTCTGGAAACGAAATCCGACCGCCTAGCCGCCGACTACGGCCTCGCCCTGCGCGTCGTCGCCGTGGCGGACAGCAGCGGCTGCGCGGTGAATCTCGACGGCTTCGATCCCCACGCCCTGCGTTTGCGCAAGGAAGCGGGCGGCCGCGTGGCCGATCTGCCCGAATACAAGCCGGGGCGAACGCTGGCGGAATTCCTGGCCTTGGCCGGCTTCTGTGATTTTCTGCTGGAAGCCTCGCCGGTGAACCTGAGCGACGGCGAACCGGGGCTGGGGTATGTGCGCGCCGCCCTGGGCGCGGGCATCTCCTGTGTGCTGGCGAACAAAGGCCCGCTGGCGCTGGCCTTTCACGAACTGCACCGGCTGGCCGCGGCGAATGGCGCGGGGCTGGCCTTTTCCGCCACTGTCTGCGGGGCGCTGCCCGTGGTCAACATTGGCCGCCGCGACCTGATCGCCGCCGACGTTTCCCTGCTGCGCGGCATCTTCAACAGCACCAGCAATTTCATTCTCGACGAGATGGCGGCGGGGCGCTCCTACGCCGACGCGCTGGCCGAGGCCCAGCGCAGGGGCATCGCCGAGACCGACCCTTCCCTGGATGTGGAGGGCTGGGACACGGCCAACAAACTGACGATTCTCGCCAACAGCTTTCTGGGCGTGGACGTGACACTGGCCGATGTCTCTGTGCAGGGGATTACGGCCATCACAGCCGAGCAACTGGCGGCGCACAGGGCGCAGGGCGAGGTGATCAAACTGGTGGCCGAGGCGCGACAGGTGGAGAATGGCTACCGGCTTTCAGTTGCGCCGCTGCCCCTGCCTGCCAGTGACTTCCTGGCCGGGTGTGGCGGCTGGGAGATGGGTGTAGAAATCCACAGCGATCTCTACGGGAAGCAGTTTTACAAAATCTGGGAGCGGGAACCCCTGCCCACCGCCGCCGCCATGCTGCGCGATCTGGTCAATCTGTTAGCCTAAAAATAAGGACACGGATTTACACGGATGGGATGGATTCGCACGGATTCGATCTGTGAAAATCCTGACAATCTGTGTCAATCCGTGTCCTTCTGTGGGGGAACTTTTGTGCCTGTTGTCTCGTCGCAATAGGTGTAGCATCCATTATTGATCGTTCTCATTCCGCAGGTACCCTTATGTCTCATCCCAACTATTCATTCGAACCTTCCCCGCTCACCCGCTGGGCCAGATTTCGCCAGGGACGCGGGCCGCTGATCGCGGTTCTGATTCTGGCCGGCCTGATGTTGAGCGCCTGTCTTTCTCTGCTGGGGCCGACAGGACCCGTGCGCACACCCGTCGTCTTGCCGGGGGACGGTGGCGACCAGCCCCGAATCGCCATCTCGCCACCCAGCGGCTACGCCGGCGTCTATGTGCAGGTGGTGGGCAACGGCTGGCCCGCCAACGATCTGGTGCTGGTGGTGCTGAGCGATGATACCGGACGTAGCGGTATTCTGGCCGCCAGCGCGGCCAACCCCAACGGTCAGGTGACCACTGGCTTTCTCTATCCCATCAGCCCCCGCTGGCTTAGTCCGGGGCCGCATACGATTGTGGCCTACACCGCCGACGGCAATTTGCAGGCCAGCGCAGAATTTCAGGTGACACCCGGCGAAGGGGTGACGCCCGTAGCCGCTACGCCCGTCATTTCGCCCACAGCAACGGCCACGCGACCGGCGATTCAGACACCGACTGCAACATCCGCCGCCGGCGCGACGGCCACAGCCACGCCCAATGCCACTTCGACACCGGTTTCCGCGCCCACACCAATTGTGATCAGCGACTGGCGGGGTGACTATTGGGCCAACTCCACCCTTTCCGGTGATCCGCTGCTGGTGCGCAACGATAGCGCAGTTTTCTTTGACTGGGGCAGCGGCGCCCCCGCGCCCGCTCTGCCCGCCGACCAGTTCAGCGCCCGCTGGACCCGTCAGTTAAGTTTCGATGCGGGTATCTATCGCTTCTTTATGGAAGTAGACGACGGAGCGCGGCTCTTCATCGACGATCAACTGGTGCTGGACGAATGGCAGGCCGGCTCCCAACGGGTGGCCTCGATTACGGTTTCTCTGTCTGCGGGCCGCCACTCCTTGCGGGTGGAATATTTCGAGCGCACAGGCAATGCCCTGGCCCGTTTCTGGTGGGAGCGCCAGCTCTCCTTCACCGGCTGGGAAGGGCACTATTTCAGCAATCCCAACTTGCAGGGCAACCCCGCGCTGGTACGGGACGACGCCACCATCAACTTTGATTGGGGAAACGGCAGCCCGGCTTCGGCCATCGGCGGGGATAATTTCTCTGTACGCTGGAGACGCACGGTTGCCTTTGATGCGGGCCGCTATCGCTTCTATGGCCGGATGGACGACGGTCTGCGCGTGCGTATGGACGGCCAACTGCTCCTGGACGAATGGCAGGACGGCTCGGACCGCACAGTTGCCACGGATGTGGAACTGCCGGGTGGCAATCATCAGATCGAAGTGGAATACTACGAGCGGAGCGGCGGCGCGCTGGTGAGTTTCTGGTGGGAGCTGGCCCCCGCGGCCACACCTACCTTCACGCCAGTCTGGACAGTTACGTCCACGGCGACGGATATTCCAACAGCCGCGCCGACAGCTACGGATGCGCCCGCGGCGACACCCACGGCGACGCCGACGTCCTCACCGGAGCCGACCGCGACACCGACCGCAACGGCTACCGAAATTCCGGCAGAAACGCCCACGGCAACCCCGACGGCTCTCCCAACCGAGACGCCGACTATCACTGGGACTGTAACGGTGGTTGCCAGCAGCGGTGGCACGCCCACACCCAGCGCCGAAAGCCCGGAAATCGGCCAGCCGGTAGCCTTTGTTCGGTTGACACTGCCCCCACTTCTGTCGCCCAAGCGCAGCCTTTTTTTGATGGTGGATTCAGAAGAGGCGTGGAATGGCCTGTTGAGCAGTCTGCGCCTGCCCCCCAACCCCCGGCCCGGCCTTCGATCGACTCCATCTGGGCGGGGGGCGACAGCGACGCCGACAGTAACACCTACTCTGACACCGACGCCGACCTCGACACCCATTGCCACTTCCACGACGGTGGCGTCAGCATCAGATGCCGATGCTGCTTCGACCAGTACGCCGGGCAGTCTTCCAGTTTCGCCGGAGCAGGCGGCAGCGCAGATCAGCCCAGACTTTAGTGAGGAGATCGTGCTGGTGGCGATTCCGGGCATGGACCGGCTGGGCGAATCGGTGCAGATTGTGGATGTGCGCCAAGAGGCCAATGAGATATGGGTGAAAGTGCGCTTCGCTCCCCAGTCGAGCCGGGCCGCTTTGCCTGACAGTCTGAGCGATGCTGTGGTAATCCGTCGGGATGGACTCCCCATTTTGGATTCTTTGGTTGTCTATTTTGTGGATGAGCTCTACCAAGCTGTAGAACCAGAATCCGCTTCCCGCTAAGGGAGAGAAAACAAAAGCAGGCCCCGGCTATCAATGGCTGGGGCATGCTTTTGTTACGCCCAGCCTATGGACAGAGGCGCGCGCCTTTGCTATACTACAGCCGGGGTGATCGTCTACCTGTGAACTCATCCATCGCACCTTATGGAACCGCGCATGACTACTGCCTCTTCCCGCTGGAACGAATATCATACGCCGAGCGCTCTGGCTGACGCCCTGATGATTTTGTCCCGCCACGGCGAACGCGCCCGTATCATTGCCGGGGGGACCGATCTCATTCTGGATATGGAAGGGGGGCATACTTCCGGCGTAGATGTATTGGTCGATGTAACCCGGATTGTGGGTATGGACGAGATTCGGGAGACCGACGCCGGCATTGTGATCGGCGCAAACGTGACCCACGCCCAAATTGAGAAAAGCCCCTTGTTGCGAGACCACGCCGCCTGTCTGGTGGAAAGCTGCGGTGTGGTGGGCGGCCCTCAAGTGCGCAATGTGGCCACGATTGGGGGTAATGTGGCCCACGCCCTGCCCGCGGCCGATGGCACGATTGGCCTGCTGGCTTTGGATGCCGAGGTGGAAGTCTGTTCCCTCGCTGCTGGTGCAGTGGAGCGGCGCTGGCAACCCCTTCTTTCCATCTTTGCCGGGCCAGGTCGCAACAATCTTGGCCCGGCTCGCCTGGTGGGGGGCTTTCGATTTGCGCCGCGCGCTACAGGCCAGGCCAGCGCCTTTGACCGGATTATGCGTCCCCAGGGGGTGGCCCTGCCCATTCTGGGCCTGGCCGCCTGGCTGCAACTGACCGAGGACAAGCAGCGGATTGTCAAAGCGCGCATCGCCATCGGCCCTGCTGGCCCCATTCCCTTTCGCGCTACGGACGCCGAAGCTGTCCTGACCGCAGCCCCTGGCTTTGATGACGCAGTGCTGGCCGCGACAATTGCCGCGGCCCAGGCCCAGGCCCAACTGCGTACCAGCAAGCATCGGGCCAGCAAAGAATATCGCTACGAAATGGTGGGGGTTCTGCTTGGGCGTGTGCTGCGGGCTGCTCTGGAAAGGGCGCAGAATTTATAGGGTGGCGAAGCCACAAAGTGCGGTCTGAAACGTGAAGCGTGAAACGTGAGATCATTCGGCCTGAATTCACGTTTTACGGGCAGGCCGACCAACTAACGCTTGTCCATTAGGTCTTGCGCTGGTACGCAATAAGGAGGGCAGATGGATCCGCTATCTTCGCCGTTTCCGGGGATGGACCCCTTTTTGGAAACAGCCTACCGGTGGAAAAGTATTCACACTCGGCTCATCGTTGGTATGAGTGACGCTCTCTCTCTGCAATTGCCACCAGCCTATTTTGTGGAGATCGAGGAAAGGGTCTATATCACCCAACCCGGCGATCAGGAGAGACGCCCGATTGAACCGGATGTCTACATTGTTCACGAGCAGGCTGCTCCCTATTTAGCCATGTCTACCCCCAATACGGTGACGCCGCCGTTAATTTTTAAGATGCTGGATGATGAACCAAAAATAGAGCATCGCTATCTGGAAATTCGAGACACGGCAAGTTTAGAAGTCGTGACTACCATCGAGATCCTCTCCCCGTTCAACAAACGTCCCGGCGCGCAGGGCTTTGACGCCTTTCAGAATAAACGCAGCGCGGTGATGGCCTCCGCGACCCACTGGATTGAGATCGATCTGCTGCGGGCCGGCGCGCGTCCTGCCCAAGTGTCGGCCAAAGGCGACTATTACGCGCTGCTCAAACGGGGTGACCAGTCACGTATGCTGGCCGTCTGGTTCTTCAATCTGCAAGACCGGATGCCGACGATTGCCGTTCCCCTGCGCCCACCCCACAGCGATGTAGCCCTGGACTTGCAGGCGGTTTGGGATGAAATGTATCGCCGCGCCCGCTATGCCTACAGCCTCGACTACAGCCAGCCAGCGCCGCCGCCGCCCCTGCGCCCTGACGATAGACGTTGGGCAGAAGAGCGCATTCAGACCTGGCAGGTAGCCCGCGAGAGCCAGAGCCGATGATCCACCTGACATCGGTCGAGCGCAAAGCCTCCTTCCCCCACGCGCGGGACGAATACCCCTACAATGTGCCTGTGATCGCCCGGCTGGAGGGCGTACGCTTTGAGACGCCTGTCACTTTTCTGGTCGGGGAGAACGGATCGGGCAAATCGACACTGATGGAGATGATCGCAGCGGGCAGCCGTTTACCGGCTGTGGGAGTGTCGGATGTGGAGCGGGATGCGACCCTGGCTTCGGCCCGCCAACTGGCCCGTTCTTTCACCTTTGGCTGGGCCAAGCGCAACCACCGGGGCTTCTTTTTGCGGGCCGAGGACTTCTTTGGCTTTGCCCGACGGATGGATCAGATGCAGCAAGAGTTGGAGGCCGATCTGGCCGCGGTGGACGAAGAATACGCGGGGCGCTCGGAGTATGCCAAAGGTCTGGCCCGGATGCCCCACGCCGGTGAGTTGGCCGCCATTCGTTCCCGCTATGGCGATGGGTTGGATGCCCGCTCCCACGGCGAAAGCTTTCTGGCCCTCTTTCAGGCCCGCTTTGTGCCCGGCGGTCTCTATCTGTTGGACGAGCCGGAAGCGCCCCTTTCGCCCCTGCGTCAGGTCGGCTTTCTGGCCCTGCTGCATGAAATGGTGCAGCGGGAAGCCCAGTTTATCATCGCCACCCACTCCCCGATTTTGATGGCCTTCCCTGGCGCGACGATTCTGAATTTTGACGAAACGCCCCTGCGCGCCGTTGCCTGGGATCAGTTGGAACACGTCACCATCACCCGGGATTTTCTCAACCAGCCCGGCGCGTTCCTCGCCAATCTGCTGTGAAGATGGGGATTGGAGACTGGGGATTGGGGATTGGGAAGGAGATAGGACGCTGATGACGCTGAAAAGAATGATTGACGCTGATAAGCTCCGCTTGCCCAAAGCGCCCTTGCCAGAGATTCTTGTGCTGGCCCTGGCTGCGCTTGTCCGGCTTTGGCGGCTGGACTACCACAGCTTCTGGTTTGACGAGATCGTCTCGCTGGATTGGGCCTCCCAGCCACCCAGTGAAATTTGGGATATCGGCTTCCAACTGGTGCGGGAGAAGCACCCCCCCGGCTATTACCTGACGCTCCATTTTTGGCAACAGTGGCTCTCACTCTTTGGCTTGGAGCAGAGCGACATCGCATTGCGCTCCCTGGGCAGTCTGCTTGGGGTTCTCACTGTGCTGGGTGTGCTACTGCTGGCGACCCGTCTGAGCGGGCGGGCCACTGGGTTGCTGGCTGCGCTCTTTGTCGCCCTCAGCCCCGCCTTCGCCTGGTACAGCCAAGAACTCCGCATGTTCCAGCCCACAGCCACGGCGATTGTGTGGGCCGTCTACTGTTTGGTCACTGCCCTGGCTACCAATCCCCAATCCCCAATCCCCAATCCCCAATCCCGCATTCTGTATTGGCTCGGTTTGATCGCCTCCCTCACCTACGCCCTCTACAGCTACCTCTTCGCCGCCTTCTTCCTGCCCGGATTGGGGCTTTCTCTGCTAGTGCTGGCCTGGAAGCGCTGGCGTCACTTGGCCGAAGGGGTGATCAGTCTGGGTGTGGCCGGGCTGCTCTTTCTGCCTCTGGCCCGCAATGCCTGGCTGATCAACGACAGCGAAAGCCCGCGCATGGATGCTTATGCCGATTTCGGAGCCAATCTGTGGCGGCAGATACGGGTTTTCACAGTCTGGCGGGTAGATTGGGCTGACTGGTTGGTGACGGGTAGTCTGATCTTCTTTGCCGGATTGATTGTCGCTGGCTTGCTCCTGCGCGGGAAAGAGGGGAAACCGGTGGGGCTGCTGCTGCTGCTCTGGTCGTTGCCTCCCCTTGCCATTGCCGGGCTGTTGCAAGCGACCAACGCCAACATTTTCAAAGAGGATCGCTATTATCTCTTTCTGGCCCCCTTTGCGCTGTGGGCTGGGGCAAGGGGGATTGTTGCGCTTGCCCGTTGGCAGGGCTGGGCTGGCTGGGGCAGCGCAGCCCTGGCCGGGGGGCTGCTGGCCGCGGCATTGCCTGGGCTGTGGACACCGGGGCTGCTGCGGGAGGATTGGCGGGCCGCATCGGCCTATGTGGCCGACTATCAGGAACTGTCGCCGGGGCTGTCTGCCGGTGGCGTGGCCCACGCCAACTATCTCTACCCCGCGGTGGAGTGGTATCTCTACCAACGGGTCCCACGGGAAAGTTTACCCGTCTACGGTCTCTTTGGCGGGCCGTTGACCCTAGACCAGATGGATACAGTCATCGGTCCACCCCTGCACGGCATTGAGACGGCGCTGGGCGCGCAGACAGTCTGGCTGTGGCAGAGTCATTTGGCCGGTGTGGATGATCTGGGGCTGGTAGAGCAGTGGCTGGACGAGCACTACCCACTGATTACGGAGCAGTTTCCCGCGGGTGTGGCGCTGAAGGGATACGCGCTACATACCCGCTATGCGACTTTGCCCGCATTGGGCAGCCATGCACTTTTCCCCCGCGCCGAGATCGCGCCCGCTATCGAGCTGACCGCCTGCGAAGTGATGACGCCCCAGGTGGCGGCGTTGGATGACCGGATGCATCCGCCCAGCGGCTGGGTACACATTCGGCTCTGGTTGCGGGCAACCGGGCCAGTGGGCCAGGACTACGGGTTGGCGGCCCGGCTGATGGGTGAGGATGGGGTGTGGGGCGAGATGCTGGCACGGCCCAATAGTGCCCTGGAGCGCTTTCCTCCCAGCCGTTGGCTGGCGGGCGAGTGGATGCGGGTGGAGGCGGATGTAAACCTGAACCCGGCAACACCAGCCGGGCGATACGAAATCGTGGTCGGGATGGGCCAGGGCGAAGAGGTTATCTGCGGACTAGTTGAGGTGTCAAGATAGTATCTGACGGATGAAAAGATAAAGATTACAGATTACAAAACAAAAAGGAGGAGACGCAATAGTGCGTCCCCCCCTTTAGCAATACTTGTGGACGGTCCAGGGAATTTACCCGGCAGGCGTCAGACTTTTGCGTAAATCTTCCTTCATATGACACTGTTTGTACTTCTTACCGCTGCCACACCAGCAGGGATCGTTGCGCCCTGGCTTGTTGTTGGCGTTGCGCACAGTCTGCTGCTTGGGCGCGGCCCCAGACGCGTCCCGGTTGGTGCGGATGTTGGCGGCAATCGGTTTCTGCACAACCGGCTCCCGCCGCTCCACGCGCAGGGCCATCATACTTTTCACAATGTCGCCCCGAATGTCCCCCATCAACTCCTGATACATCTGGAAAGCCTGGCGTTTGTAGGCCACCAGCGGGTCCACCTGGGCAATAGCCTGCAAGCCGATGCCCTCGCGCAGCCGGTCCAGGTCGGTCAGATGGCGCACCCAGCGGTGATCGACTGAATGGAGCATAATTTGCCGTTCGGCGTCGCGCATCACCGCCTCGCCGTACTCTTCCTCTTTGTGGGTATAAAAGGCCAGGGCCAATTCAACGGCCAGATCGGTGATCTCATCGGCGCTCAACCCTTCCCACTCGCTGGTCTCGAAGGAATCGGGGAAGGGGAAGACCACCCGCAGGGCCTGCACCATCTCGTCCAGTTGCCATTCTTCGTGATGGGAGTTGGCCGTGTAGTGGCGCACCACATCTTCCACCTCCTGCTCGATCATATCGGTGATCGTCGTGCGCAGGGAAGGATCGAGCAGAATGCGCCGCCGCTCGGCGTAGATTGTCTCCCGCTGCTCGTTGACCACTTCGTCGTATTTCAGCACGTGCTTGCGGATGTCGAAGTTGTGGCCTTCCACCCGGGTCTGGGCGCTCTCAATCGCTTTGCTGATTATCCCGGCCTCGATGGGGATCTCCTCCTCCAGCCCCAGCCGGTCCATAATGCCGGTGATGCGATCCCCGCCAAAGCGGCGCACCAGTTCGTCTTCCAGGCTGAGGAAGAAACGGCTGCTGCCCGGATCACCCAGACGCCCGGAGCGGCCACGCAACTGGTTGTCAATGCGTCGGGCCTCGTGGCGTTCTGTACCCACCACGTGCAGCCCACCTACGGCGATGACTTTCTTCTGGTCCCGGCGGGTCGCGTCGTATTTCTCTTTCAGCACCTTTGCCCACGGGGTCTGGTACTCGACGGTCGGGTCTTGGCCCTTTTTGAGCTGGTCCAGGCTGTGGTTCCAGGCCCGGGTGGGGATTTCGGTCAACTCGGCACCATCTCTGCGCAACTGGTCCCGGGCCATGCCTTCGAAGTTGCCGCCCAGCAGAATGTCCACGCCACGACCGGCCATATTGGTGGCGATGGTCACCGCGCCGGGCTGCCCGGCCTGGGCGATGATTGTGGCCTCCCGTTCGTGGTTCTTGGCGTTGAGGACTTCGTGTGCGATGCCCCGGCGTTCCAACATTCCGCTCACCAGTTCGCTGGTCTCGATGGCGACTGTGCCCACCAGCACGGGCTGTCCCTTCTTGTGAGACTCTTCGATCTCTTCAATAACTGCCTTGAATTTGGACTTCT
>CAMDQF010000078.1 GCA_945905745.1 Litorilinea aerophila | reverse complement strand
GATCGGGTTGGTCTACGGCGGGGGTGACGTCGGTCTCATGGGGATCATTGCGGACGCCGTGCTCGCCGGTGGTGGTGAGGTGATTGGGGTGATCCCCGAGGCGATGATCCCCTTCGAGGTGGCCCACCGGGGGCTGAACGAGCTGATCGTCGTGGACTCGATGCACGCCCGCAAGTTCAAGATGGCCGAGCTGTCCGACGCGTTCATCGCCCTGCCGGGTGGGTTCGGCACACTTGACGAGATCTTCGAGATCCTCTCGTGGAACCAGCTCGGCTACCTGCGCAAGCCGGCGATCTTCCTGGCCACATTCCACCTCATCGCACCTCCTCCGAACCAGCCATTCGCGCAATCCTCCCATTCGCGGTAACAGCCCTCTGACCGCGAATCAAAGGATGACGCGAATAGTTGACGGTACACCCATCGATTTCGTCCCATTCCACCCCAACACCTCCCCCACGAACCAACCATTCGTGCCCTCCTCCCATTCGTTGTAACACCCCTCCGTTTGCCAATCCCCACCCAATCGCGTAGGATAACGTAGGACGGAATGGTATTCCGTCCGCGCCGGGCGGATTGCCAATCCGCCCTACGGATTCTGCTCCCACCAAAGGATTCCCAATATGACCCACTCCACGTCCATTCCCGACTGGGAAAACCCCCAGATCACTGGCATCAACAAAGAGCCAGCCCACGCCACCCTTATCCCCTACGCCGACGCGGAGACTGCGGCCCGCTGTGACCGCGCGGCTTCACCCTTCCGCAGTTCGCTCAACGGGACGTGGCGTTTTCACCTGGACGCGAACCCGGCCTCGGCGGTGCAGGGCTTCGAGTCGCCCGCCTTCGACGACTCCGCCTGGGACGACATCCCCGTACCG
Source organism: Litorilinea aerophila (assembly GCA_945905745.1). GTDB lineage: Bacteria > Chloroflexota > Anaerolineae > Caldilineales > Caldilineaceae > JACQGT01. Next base: position 22,488 of record CAMDQF010000078.1, on the reverse strand, counting down.
TCCAATTGGCAATTACAGGGCGACATCGCCCGCGGCCAGCACCGCTACGACAAACCGATGTACACAAACGTCCAATACCCCTTCCCCATTGACCGGCTGCCCGGCGTGCCCCTGGACGACAACCCCACGGGCCACTACCGGCGCAGCTTCACTGTGCCGGAGGAGTGGGCAGGCCGCCGTCTCTTCCTCACCTTCGACGGCGTAGACTCGGCTTTCTACGTCTGGCTGAATGGCCGTATGCTCGGCTTCAGCAAAGACAGCCGTCTGCCCGCCGAGTTCGACATCACCGATTTTGTCCAACCGGGCGCGAATCTGCTCGCGCTGCGCGTCTTGCGTTGGAGCGACGGCAGCTATGTGGAGGATCAGGACTTCTGGCGGCTCAGCGGCATCTTCCGCGACGTGACGCTGTGGAGCGCGCCCACGCTGCACATACGGGATTTCGCCGTCGTCACCGAACTGGACGCGGCCTACCGGGACGCTACGCTGCACCTGCGCGGGCAGATTCGCAATTACCGGACCGACGCCCAGGCGTGCCGGCTGGAAGCTCAACTTCTCGACCCGCAAGGCCAACCGGTCTTTGCCCAACCCCTGACCGCCACCGCCAATCTAAACGCAAACGGCGAAACGTCCGTCACCCTCAGCGCGCCGGTCAGCAACCCGGCCAAATGGAGCGCCGAGCATCCCACCCTACACACCCTTCTTCTCTCCCTCTACGGCGCGGATGGCAGCCTGCTGGAAGTGGAAAGCTGTCGGGTCGGCTTCCGCTGCGTGGAAATCCGCGACGGCCTGCTGCTGGTCAACGGCGTGCGCGTGCTGCTGAAAGGCGTCAACCGCCACGAGCACGACCCAGAAACCGGCCACACCGTCGGCGAAGCGTTGATGATCCAGGACATCCGCCTGATGAAGCAGCACAACATCAACGCCGTGCGCACCTCCCACTACCCCAACCACCCGCGCTGGTACGAACTGTGCGACGAGTACGGCCTCTATCTCTACGACGAAGCCAACATCGAAAGCCACGGCGTCTGGGATCGGCTGACCAAAGACCCGCTCTGGGAAGCCGCCTTTCTCGACCGGGTGAGCCGGATGGTGGAGCGCGACAAAAACCACCCGTCGGTCATCGTCTGGTCGCTGGGCAACGAATCGGGCTACGGGCGCAACCACGCGGCCTGCTCCGCTTGGGTGCGCGCCAACGACCCCACCCGTCCCGTCCACTACCACCCCGCCGAGGATGCGCCCACCATTGACATCCTCGGCCCGATGTACCCCAGCGTGCAAAAAATTATTGATATGGCCCAGGTGCCCGGCGAAACCCGGCCCGTCATTATGTGCGAATACGCCCACTCGATGGGCAACAGCAGCGGCAATCTGGTCGAATACTGGCAGGCGGTGGACGACTACCCGCGCTTACAGGGCGGCTTCATCTGGGATTGGGTGGATCAGGGCGTGCGCCGGGTCAGCGAAGAGGGGATCGAATGGTGGGCTTACGGCGGCGACTTTGGCGACACACCCAACGACAACAACTTCTGCTGCAACGGGCTGATCCACTCGGATCGCACCCCCCATCCCGGCCTGATCGAATACAAAAAAGTCCTGGAACCCGTGCGCGTCACCCCCATTGCTCTGGCCGCCGGCCGCTTCGCCGTGCAAAACCGCTACCACTTCTCAGACCTCAGCCACCTTTCCGTGCGTTGGGATGTGGAGGCGGAGGGGGTGCAGGTGGCAAGTGGGGCCGGGGAAATTGTGAATGGTGAATTGCGAATTGTGAATGGCGAATGGCCGGGGACGGGCGAGGCCTTTCTGAATCTGCATTTCGTTCTGAAAGAGGAGACCCCCTGGGCGGTGGCCGGCCACGAAGTCGCTTGGGCGCAGTTTGCCTTGCCTGTCTCTGGCAAAAAAGCGGAGGACGATCCCACCCCGCGCGGTGCTCTCTCCCTTTTGACCTCTGGCCCACGCAGCGTTGTGGAGGGGGCGGGGTTTGTTCTCGGCTTTAATCACGACTCCGGGCGCATCGACGAATGGAAAGCAGGCGGCCGCGACCTTCTCGCCGTGGGTCCCCGCCTCAACCTCTGGCGCGCACCCACCGACAACGACGCCAACACCTGGGGCGACCAGCGCGCGGCCATGCGCTGGCGCGAAGTGGGGCTGGACCAGTTGGAAGAACACATCGACGGCGCAGAGACGGTGCAGGTGGAGGCGGGCACAATCCAGTTCCGAGTGCGCAGCCATAGCACCGCGCAGATCGACGTCAACGCGTTGCAGGCTACCCGCTGGCAGGAGATGACCAGCCAACTGGGCCACTTCCTCAAATATATGCTGGACAGCGAGCAGTTGCAGGCCCTCGCCCACAGCCTGGGCTACAACTACGTGGACCTGGCCGGAGCCAACCAGCACGCCAAAGCCGACGCCCTCCTCGCAACTCTGGAAGCCGATTGGCGCATCCCCACCCTGCTGCAAAAGATGTACGAAATGCTCCAGGGACCGTTTGGTGCCAACGCGCCTGCCGAAATAAAGGAGCAGTTGCGCCGCGACAAAGACAAGAGCCAGGCCGACCTCAAAGCCGCTTCCGGCCCCACGGGTGCGGCCCGCTTCGACGCCGAATACCTCTACACCGTCCTCGCCAGCGGCGACGTGACAGTGGATGTCCACGTCATCCCCGGCGGCGATCAGCCCCCCTTCCTGCCCCGCGTCGGCCTGACCCTGGAACTGCCTGCTGGCTACGAGACTCTCGAATGGTACGGGCGCGGCCCCCACGAAAACTACGCCGACCGCAAAGCCAGCGCCGCGGTGGGTCTCTATCGCCAGGCCGTGGACGAGCAGGTTGTCCCTTACGTCAAACCCCAGGAGAGCGGCAACCACACGGACGTGCGCTGGGCCAGCCTCACCGACGCCGCGGGCAACGGTCTGCGCGTCAGCGGCGACGGCCTGCTGGAGATCAGCGCGGCCCACTACAACGTCGCCGATTTGACCGCGGCCAAGCACACCCACGAACTGCGCCGGATGCGCCACGCCGAAGTCGTGCTGAATGTGGATCACCGACAGGGCGGCCTGGGCAACGGAAGCTGCGGGCCGGGCGTCCTGCCCCAATATCAGCTCACACCAGAGGAGTTTCGTTTTCAGGTGAAGTTTTCGCCGGTGGTTGCGAAAGAATAGAACGCGGATCGACGCGGAAGGGACGGAAACTGCGCGGATTTGTAGGTTGGGTTCTCCCGGCAAGGCGGCGTTGTCTTCGGGTCAACGAATGCCGGGAGAACCCAACAGAAATGCTCCTGCCGAGACACAAAGACGCAGAGATTTTCTTCTGCATTCCTGGCCGGGATTGGGCGGATCGGAAGTGTGCTTGACAGTAGTAACGGCGGCGCGTATGGTACTCTCGTCATAAAGAATGGCTTGCGGTGTCCGGTAGGAGGGAGCTTTGCGCATTTTGGATGCGAGTCTGCTTTGGACACTGTGCTACTGTCTTACTTTCGCCGTCGTGTACTAAGGCTTATACACAATTTACTAAAGATTCCTAGAAAGTCAGGGTTCTATGAAGTATCTCAAAATTCATACGCTGAATAAAGGACAGTGGTACGACAGAGATACGCTTCTTCTTCATGCAGCCTTTCAGGTACTGACTGATTTCATCGAACAGGAAAAACCAGACGAGATTGTTGACTGGCAGCATGACGAATGGCATCGGAATGCGTGGAGTGAAATATCCCAGTTGTGTAGATGGTGGAAAGAAGAACGACCTAACCGACATGACCCTCTGGATGATGTAGTATCGCCACCAGATGAGGAGTTTGTCATTTCTGAAGGGGGCCGACCAATTTTTCCTGATCGAGAGAAGTATCCAGAGTATTATGCAGCTATGCACAAGTCTTCGGAACTCGAAAACGAATGGTACGAAGAAGACCAAAGGAATTTGCACCGATTGATAGAAATTCGGCCATTCTTGTGGACATAGCAAAACGAGTATTGAGCCAACACAAAAAGCCGGATAGCAGCCATCCGGCTTTTTTGGTATACTGTGATGGGAGTGGATTTACCCGAACGTCTCCAAACTCTGGTATCACTCAGGTTGCAGATGACCTATGGTTTCTCTTTCCGACCCGTCCTGGCCGATAACAGTTACTGACCGGCGGGGACACTTCATCTACATGACTTTCGAGCGCTGGGAGCATGCGCTAGGACATCCAGCTATGCACGCCGGGTTGCTGGGTGCTATAGTGGAGACAATTCGGGAGGGAAGCCGCAGACAAGACAAGTACGTGCCAGCCAAGTTCATCTACACCCATGAGTTTTTCGATCTTCCCGAACCCTATACACATTTCGTCGTGATCGTAAAGATGGGATGGACGGGCGATCCTCCCGAAACCAATAATTTTGTGCTCACAGCCTATCTGATCCAAAAGTGGTGACAAGAATGAAAGCTATCCATTACGATACCGAAGGCGATATTCTGTCGATTACGTTCTCCGAGGCAAACGGTCATGGGCATACGGGCGTAGAGCTTTCAGACAATATCGTTCTTTATCTCGACTCCGCCACAGAACAGCCCCTGGAACTGATCCTGTCCAGCTATCAGGCACTGGTCGAGGCTCATTCACAGACGCCCCTATCCCTTGACGGGTTGGAACGACTACCTGCTGCTTTGCAGGCAACAATCCTAAAACTCTTGCACCGAGCGCCGCTGAACACTTTTTTGCAGTTGGTCGAATTGCCTGTGCCTGCGCTGCCTGCCAGTCGTCTGCGCGAGATTTTTACCCCTGCCCTTTGGCAAAGTGTGGTAGTTAGTTGAAGTAAAAGGGCATGGAAAGGTGCTGGCGTTGCAAGGTGTACGTTGGCCAGCGTTCCACCGAAAGCCCCGCCTCGTTCGATCGCTGGCTGCAACGACGAAAATTGACCCAGCCAGTCTACACAGGCTGAACGCTTGTCTCCTGTCCGCCAGTCAATATACCCACAGAAACCGGATAGCAGCTACCTGGCTTTTTGGGTATACTGTGGGTGGATAAATTCACAAGTGGTCATCGTTCAAGTTGGGAGAGATGTGCTATGTCATCCAATACTTCACCCACGGAGATTCTTACAACCGTCGCCGGAACGCTGGTGGCAACACAGCGCTACGCAACAATGGAAGCGGCGCTGCGCGATCTGGCGCTTTCGGCTGTGCGCGGCAAGACCCTCCACTATCGACAGCGCATCCGCCGCCTGGAACGCAAATACGCCACCGACTTCGACACCTTTTCGGAGCGCTTGCAGGGACGCGCTACTCCCGCCGAAGAGGACGACTGGTTTGCCTGGCGGTCTGCTCGACGGATGTTGGCTGACTGGCAGGAAAGTTACCGGGACCTGAGCGATGAACGCGCTCGCTGATGCGTTGCTGAGACTCTTGCGGGGACACCGACTGGTCGAGAGTGTGCGGATTGTCAATTACGACGAGACACCGGCTGGAAAAGTCGAGTTGAAAATCCGCTGCCGTCTTGTCGGCAGGTATCAGCTTCAAGTTTGGCTGCATCACGAGCCAGCGTTTCAAGATTACGCCTATCAGCTATTCACCGATAGACCTGTCTTGCGCTGGGACAACTCACCTCACTATCCTGACATTGCAACAGCGCCCCATCACTTTCACAACGAAAGAGAAGAAGTCGATGAATCACCGCTCATAGGCAGTCCTGTGGAAGATTTGCGCTACGTCTTGGGTGATATCGAGCAATGGCTTTCCGAATCACCGAACAATCTGACGGCGTGAAAGTGTCCTTTGGGGATGCTCCACGCCCCACGCCGAGCGCAGCCACTGGCAGATTAGCGGCGCGGGCTGTGGCATCCACTGGCCTGCACTCGACGAAGACCTGGGCGCCGAAGGGCTGCTGCTCGGCCAGCGTTCATCCGAAAGCCCCGCCTCGTTCGAGCGCTGGCTGCAACGACGAAAATTGGCCCGGCCAGCCTACGCGGACTGAGTGCTTGTCTCCTGTCCGCCTGATATTTATACAAGAAGCCGGATAGCAGCCATCCGGCTTTTTTGTTATACTGAAACCCGCGACTCCCCCACCTTTCCCACCCACAGGAGAAAACAAATGCACCCGATTCGAGACCCTCAACTGGTAGCTGGTCTGGCCGGTTTTGAACAGGCATTGCCCGGCGGACTCACCCTGGACGACATCCCCACCACCCGCCGCATTCTGGACGGGCTGAACGCGGCCATGGCGAGTATGGCCCCGGCCATCCCCGGCGTCGTGACCAGCGACCACTACGCGCCTGGCCCCGACGGCGCGCCGGATGTGATGGTCCGTGTCTATCAGCCTTCCAATCGGCCTGCCACCCTGCCTGCTCTGCTCTGGATTCACGGCGGCGGCTATGTGCTGGGCAGCGTGGGCGCCGACGACCTGAAGGCCAAGACCCTCTGCCTTTCCCTGAACTGCGTCGTCGCTTCGGTGGAGTATCGCCTGGCGCCAGAACACCCCTTCCCCGCGCCGGTGGAGGATTGCTACGCCGCGCTCGCATGGCTGGCGGCCAATACGGAGAGCTTCGGCGTCGACCGGGCGCGCATCGCCATCGGCGGGGCCAGCGCGGGCGGCGGTCTGGCTGCTGGACTGGGCCTGCTCGTGCGGGACCGGGGCGAGATCGATATCTGCTACCAATTGCTCATCTACCCGATGATCGACGACACAAATGTGGCCCCAGCCGGGCCGGGTCTCCCCGACGCGCCAGTGTGGACCAGGGCCAACAATCTGCGCGGCTGGCGGGCCTACTTGGCGCAGGAGCCGGGCAGCGACGGCGTTTCACCCTACGCCGCGGCCAGCCGGGCCGCCGATGTGAGCGGGCTGCCACCCACATACATCGGCGTGGGTACACCCGACCTCTTCCGGGACGAGGATATCGCCTACGCCCAGCGCCTGATCGCAGCGGATGTTCCTACGGAATTGCACGTCTATACGGACGGCTTCCACGGCTTTGACTCCTTCGCCGCAGAGTCCGACGCAGCCCAGCGCTTCACCAGCGAATACACCCGCCTCCTCAAACGGGCATTGCACGGCTGAGTTCCAATCTCTCAATCTCTAATCTCTCAATCTCTCAATCTTATGCAGACAGGAGATTGGAGATTGAGAGATTAGGTGATTCCATTGTTGAGAGCTGCCATGCAAGCAATCGCCTACGATCAGTGCGGTCGCTCTCTCCACGCCCGTGTCGGAGGTCTGCGCAGGCCCGGCGATCCGATTCTCGACTCGGACAGCGCTGGAACCGTCGCCGTTTCTCCGACTTGCTCCCTGTCGTCCCAAAGGGTACAATAGACCCCAGTATCCCTAATCTCTGCCAATCGATTATCCACCAACGGAGGAAACAATGCCTCAAAGCTTTACCGGAAAGATTTTGCACGTAGACCTCACCCGCGGCGAAACGTGGGTAGAACAGTTGGATGAAGTTCTGTACCGGCGCTATCTGGGCGGCAGCGCCCTGGCCAGCCACTTCCTGTTGCGGGATGTGAAGCCGGGCATCGACCCTCTCGGCCCGGAAAACCCCCTGATCATTATGACCAGCGTCATCAATGGCCTGGCCCTTTCCGGAGCCAACCGCTACACAGCCGCGGCCAAATCCCCCCTCACCGGCGGCTTTGGCGAAGCCGAAGCAGGCGGCTATTGGGGACCCGAATTCAAGCGCACCGGCTTCGACGGCATGATCGTCCACGGCCAATCCGAGACACCCGTCTATCTTTACGTCCACGATGGCGGCTGTGACATCCGCGACGCCAGCCACTACTGGGGGCAACTGGCCGATGTTGTCCAGGACGGGCTGGAAGCAGAGTTGGGCGACAAGAAAATCTGCGTGCTGCAGACCGGCGTGGCGGGCGAGAACAAAGTCCTCTATGCAGCCATGACCAACCAACTGCGCCACTTTCACGGGCGCTCCGGTCTGGGCGCGGTGATGGGCAGCAAGAAGCTGAAGGCGATTGTCGTGCGCGGCAAAGAGCGGCTCGTGCCCAGCAGCCGGGAGGAGACCAACGGCGTCGTCAAGTGGTTTCGGGAACATTACGACCAAGAAGCCGACCGCTACCACCAGACAGGCACCGCTGGCGGAGTACCCACCCTGCAAAAGGATGGCATTCTGCCCACCCACAACTTCCGCGACGGCGGCTTTGACGGCTGGAACAATATCAGTGGCCAGACGATGGCCAGCACGATTCTGGTCAACCGGGGCACCTGTTTTGCCTGCAATGTGGCCTGCAAGCGCGAAGTGGAAGTGCCGGAACGGGGCGTCACTGCCAAGCACGGCGGCATGGAATACGAGGTCATCGCCGCGCTGGGTTCCCTGTGCGGTGTGGACGATCTGGCGGCGATTGCTGAGGGCAGCGAGTGGGTCAACCGCTATGTGCTGGACGGCATCTCCACCGGCGTCTGCATCGCCTTTGCCATGGAGTGCTACGAGGCCGGAATCCTGACCAAAGAGGATACAGACGGTATCGAACTGGTCTGGGGCAGCGCCGACGCTATGCTGGCGATGATCCACAAGATCGCAAAGCGCGAAGGCATCGGCAATCTCCTGGCCGACGGCGTGAAGAAGGCCGCCGAGAAGCTGGGCAGAGGTTCCGAGAAATTTGCCCTGCATGTGAAGGGGCAGGAATTGCCTATGCACGAACCGCGCGGCAAAGTCGGTCTGAGCCTGGCCTATGCAGTCTCGCCCACGGGCGCGGACCACATGGAATCCCCTCACGACCCGGCCTTTGAGGGCTTGGGCGTGCTGGACAACGGTCTCTCCGAAGCCGGGCTGATCGAGCCGGTGGATCGCATGGATTTCGGCGGCAAAAAAGTGCGCGCCTTCTTCTACGCCCAAGCCGTCTGGAGTCTCTACAACAGCGTGGGGATGTGCGATTTCGTGGGCATTCCCATCGGCACACTGAAGCTGAAGGAGTTGCAGAACTTTGTCAACGGTGCCACGGGCTGGGATATGAGCCTGTGGGAGCTACTGAAAGTAGGCGAGCGCGCCAACACAATGGCCCGCCTCTTCAACCTGCGCGAAGGCTTTACGATTGCCGACGATATGCTGCCCCAGCGCCTCTTTGAACCCCTGCGCAAGGGCAAGTTGGAAGGCGTCTCGTTGAACAAAGGCGACTTTATGAAGGCGCTGACCACCTACTACCGCATGGCCGGCTGGGACGAGAACGGCGTGCCCACCTATGCCAAACTGGCCGAACTCGACCTGATGGGTGTGGGGATGGAGCTGGCGTAAGGTAGAAGAAGTTCGACTTTTTCCGAAAAGTCGAACTTCTGAAAATAGAAACATGAACCTTCCGGGAAGCGGCCACAAAATTAAGGGCGTAGGGAAGTTGTTGTGACCGCTTCCCGGAAGGTAAGAGGAGAGGATTGTATGGCATACCGCTTTCCCGGCATGGACCCCTATTTGGAAGACCCGGCGATCTGGCGTGGCTTTCATCACGCCTTAGCCGAAGAGATCCGTGGGCGACTCAATTCCAGTATGGACGCGAAATACTACGCTGATGTTGAGGTATACACAACCTTTGAAGAGGTTCAAATCGGCAAACTGCGGCCTGTCATCCCTGATGTAGCCGTACTTACGTCAATGCCACGCAATCCTGCCTCTCCGGTTTTGACGGCAGACGCACCGGCGATCAGTGCGCCAGTACGGCGGGCGGCCGTGATGATGCCGACTAAGTTGCGTTCGGTTCGGGTCTATGTAACAGAGACGAACGAGTTAATCACCTCCATCGAAATCCTATCCCCCTACAACAAACGGGGGGAAGGTCTGGCCGAATACCGGCGCAAACGTTCCACATTGCTGGCCTCCAACGTCCATCTGGTCGAAATTGACCTCTTACGGGGCGGTCAGCGCGCCGGCAGTGAAGTGCAAGGGCCGCCACTCGATGCTGCGGACTATATTCTGCTGGTCAACCGCGGCACAGAGGTCAATCCCGGTGTCTGGTCAGATATTTGGCCGGTGACATTGGACAAAGCGCTGCCGCTGTTGCCCATCCCGTTGGATCCACCCGATGCTGACGTGTGGCTGGATATGAACGCAACCTTGCGCACTGTCTATGAACGCGCCGCCTATGCACGACGCATCGACTATCGCCAGCCGGCACCGCCACCCGCCCTGCGCCCCGCTATGGCGAAGTGGATGAAGGCGCATTTGGCAGCAGCAAAAGCAGACGCAGATTAAAAGATTGAAACAAAGATTAGCGCAGATCAATCCAGATCATGAAAATCTGCGTCCTATCTTCCCCGGAGCGAGCGATGAACCTCCTCAGCCGCGGCCTGCTTGCCGGCGCCAGTCTGGCTTCCCGCACTTGGCCCGTGGCCGGGCGTATCTTCCGTGAAAAGCTAGAGATTGACGAAAACCGTTCGGTCTGGGCTGCTTCCACCCCCGACTATCGTTCCGGTCCACCTTTGATCGGCGACACGACCGCGGATTTGGCAATTATCGGCGGCGGCTTCACCGGCACATCCACCGCCTATCACTTCAGCCGCCGCTACCCGGAGAAGCGGGTGCTGCTGTTGGAAGCGGCCACTCTGGCCAACGGGGCCAGCGGACGCAACGGTGGGATGACGCTCAACGGTCTGCCTCTCGATCCTCCGCCCAACCCGGCAGTGGACGCGCTGGTCTACGCCACCACCAACGCCGGCATAGACACGATTGAAGAGATCATTCGCCGCCACAGCCTGCCCGTCAGCTACCGGCGCGACGGCACGCTCAGTGTCTTTACCAGCGCGCAACGGGCCGAAGCCGCCCACGCCAAAGCCGAATATCAGCGCAGCATTGGCTTGCCTACCCAATTTATCGACCGCGCCGACCTGACAGGGCGTTTCCGGCTGGAAGGCGCACACGGCGCTATCCTGGACCCCAACAGCGGCCAGCTCAACGGCGCGCAATATGTGCGCAGCCAGCGCCCGGTGTTGGTGGAGCAGGGGGTGGAAATTTACGAGCGTACGCCTGTGCCGAAGGTGGAGGAGGGGCGCACAATTACGCTCACAACGCCCAACGGCACTGTGCGGGCGCAGGCGATTGTGCTGGCGACGAATGGCTACACCAGCAAACTGGGCTACTTCCGCGACGCCCTCTTCCCGGTGGTCTCCCACGTCTTCGCCACCGCGCCGCTCGACCCGGCACAGCAGTTGGGCTGGCGGCAGTGGGCGGGCTTCTATGACGATATGGATCGTATCTCCTATTCCAGTATCACAAAAGAGGGACAGGTGGTCTTCGGCGGGGGCAGCCCGCTTGGATCGGTCTACAATTTTAACAACGGCACGCGTTTCAACGGCAGCCCGGCGCAGGCGACGCGCATCAGCGCGTCCATCGAAGCGGCTTTTCAACGCTATACGCCGGGGGGACGAGGAGTACCTATCGTCCAGCGCTGGTCAGGCACTCTCGGCCTGACTCTGTGCCGCAACATTTTGATGGGTGTGCGCGGTGAGTTTCGTAACGTCTTCTACGCGGTGGGCTACAACGGTCACGGCGTGACGCTGGCCAATGTGGCCGGGCAACTCCTGACTGATATGTATTCCGGCGATGACGAGAAGTGGCGCGGGCTGCCCTTCTATCAGGACAGCTACACGCGCATCCCGCCGGAGCCTTTTCGCTGGGCCGGCTATGAGCTGTTCACCCGGTTGGCGGGTCATTTGCCCCGTTATTGACAGCGGGCAAATGTTTGTGATAAAGTCTGACCGTCCCCGTTGAAAAAATGATCTTTCGAAGAATGCGCCCGATGTTACGAACAGGTTTGGAGCTACAAATATGAGTAGTCAGAGCGCCGTCCATCATTCATCTGAACCCAGCCCTGAGCAGAAAAGCGCCAAAAAAACAGGGGTAGATGGTGTTGTGGCTGCGGGCCGTCTATTGCAGCGCGCCCAGGTTGACCCCCGATCGCTGACCGCTGCCGATATTCAGCACTTGCAGCGATCCATCGGCAACCGGGCCACGGGACGCCTGCTGGCCCAGCAATTATCGGTTCAGACGAAATTGCAGCTTGGCCCCGCTAACGACAAATACGAGCAGGAAGCCGACGCCGTAGCCCGCCAGGTCGTGCGGCGGATGGCCGCGCCGCCAGTGCAACGAGACGACGAATTGGGCGAAGAAGTACAAGCCAAGCCGCGTTATGACACTTCGGCGTATACAGCGCCCCAGCCTGCCCCAGCCAAACGCGCATTTTTTGTTGCGCCGACGGTTCAGCGTGAGAAAGCCGACGAGAAATTGGCCCAAGCCAAGCTGTTGGCAGCGACCATTTCGACAGTGCAGCGCAGCGAACGGCCTGCCTTTGCCCACGCCTTTGTAAAACCGCACGCCTTTGTAAAACCGAAGGTGCAGCGGGAAGAGATGGATGAGGAGATAGCGCAGGCTGCGCCCAGCCACGGGCTGGAAGGCGGCGATGTGCAGCCAAGTGTCGCCCAGACGATCCAGCGGGCGCAGGGCGGCGGGAGCGCTTTGGATGCCAAAACCCGCCACGGGATGGAAGGCGCGTTCGGCGCGGATTTTGGCGGGGTGCGCGTACACACAGACGCCCAGGCGGACACGCTGAACCGGTCGCTCAATGCGCGCGCCTTCACCACCGGCAACGATATTTTCTTTGGCAAGGGGGAATACAATCCGGGGTCAAGCGGGGGTCAGGAGTTGCTGGCCCACGAGTTGACGCATACGGTGCAGCAGGGCGCGGCGGGCGTGCAGCGGCAAAGTGCAGCGGAACATGGCCACGATTGTGCCTGCGGGCATTGTGCGGTGCAAAGAGCATCGGCTGATGTAGGGCAAGCGCCGGGGCTACTGCAACGCAGCGTCCCCCACGCTGCTGGTTGCGCTTGTTCGTCCTGCGCCGGTGTGCAGCGCAAGCCAGAGGCCGAAATCCAGCGTCACCACGCGCCAGAAGCCGTGGAACAAGCGCAACGCCAGGGGTTGCTCCAGCGCAGCGCCGCCCACGCAGCCGGTTGCGGCTGCTCGTCTTGCGCCGGTGCGCAGCGCAAGCCAGACGCGCGCATTCAGCGCTACTACGCAGAAGCCACGGCGCAGCAGACGTCAACGCGCAAGGATGGGCTGCGTGTACAGAGCAAGATCGTTGCCCAGCCGACTGCTACGGTCATTGAGCAGGCCATGCGCTCGCCTTTGGTCCAACGCCATTCCTCCTGGGAGCATCAATTGTTGGGCGACGTGCCGCCGACTCAGGTTGCCAAAATCGGCGCGTGGCAAGATTTGATCAAACAGACTGAACTTGTCGGTACGTGGGGCTGGCGCAAGCCCAAAAATCAAGAGGCGTCCATCAACATTGACGGGATTGGGACGATCAAAAAGGGCACAATTATGCACGTGATTGCCCAAGAGTTGCAGCGCCTTTCCGCCTGGCAGAAGAATCCGCCCACCGGGACAGCGACAGAGGACAAAGAGAAGCTCTATGGCAAAGAAAATCCGAAAAAAGACCCGATGTGGCAGGTGGAATTGCTGTCATTGCCCGCTCCCGAAGGGCAGCAGCCGCTGATCATTACATACGGCGAGATGAACACCCTGGCCGATTTCTACGGCGATTTGGAGACGATGAAGTCGGCGGATCCGGAAATGCGCCGCCAGATTGTGCAGAGTGTGCGCCAGGAGACATTCTTCCAGCTTAAGGACATCTACACCAAATTGCAGGACAGTTTGACGGAGACGGAGAAGAAAGACAAAGGTGTGCAGGGTGCGCAGCAGATGATGGGCCAGAATGAATTGTACAATCAGGTGCTTGGCTTCAAATTTAAGGGGGCGATTTCGCTCACGGATTATATCAGCGATAAAAGGGGGCAGGGGGAACTGCTCACCGGTGCCCAGTCCACGGGGGCGAAGGGTGAGGCCAACGCATACGGCGCTGGCCTGGGGCGCAACGCCTGCCATTTTGTGCCGGAGAGCTGGCACTCCTGGGCGCGCTATCACGCCCAGGCGCGCACCCAGGCTGACGTTGCCTTTGACAGACGGGCAGAGGCGCAGGCGATTGAAGACGATATTAATCAACAAAATATAGGCCAAGATGACCCCGGCGCGTTGGCGGAATTGGCGGATCGGTATCACAAAGAGGCAGACGAAGCGGCCAATGAAGCGATGCTCAACAACGGTTTTGGGGATCATTACCTGCAAGATTCCTACGCCTCTGGACATATGCTCAACAAGACCCAAATCATGCAATGGTATGTACAATATCTCGATGAGAACGACGGCATGAAGTATTTCACCGACAAGAACTGGCAGCGGGTGCAGCAGATGGCCTATCGCCAGCCGGGTCTGGCCGAGATGATTATGTACGACAAGTCCAGGGTGCGCGGCGGCAGCAACGAGGCAGAGGAGTTGCAAGCGCGCAACCCCCAGGCCGTGGAGGACAATCAGTCGGAGGACTGGAAAGATCGTTTTGACGCGCTCGGGCTGACCATTCCCCCCTCCTTGCGGCACTCCGGCAGCCTGGAACGCGAGTTGGTGGAGTGGTGGCAGGAACGGGCGATGCAGCCTGAAAGCAATCTGATAACTGGCGCAAATCTGCTGACCGCCGGGCCGATTCAGAATCAGAACCTTTTGGAAGATGTGATGAAGGATCTGTTGCAGGATGGCGTTGTTGTGTTGCAGGGGCAATCCGCCCTTTCCAGAGGGGGAATGATGCAAGAGGGAAAAGTCATTAACTTCCAGGACAGATTCCCGCTCTTCTCTTTCGCCCTGCGCGATGAGTACATTCCCAAAGATGGGCAACGCTTCCAGCAGGCCCGCCTGGAAAGCCAGCAGGGCGACGACACGACTTACCAGCGCATGGCCGCGTCCGTCACTTACGGGGATTACTTCGAGTTTATGAACAGCAGCTTCCTGCAGAAATCCACCAATGCCCTGCACGACACCTTCTGCCAGGGCGGGCTGAATGTGCTTTCTGGCGACGGGCAGCACGTTTTCAAAGTGTATGGGGACGACGCAATGTTCAACGCGGGCAGTGCGCAGGGCGTGAAGGATTCGGCTACCACCGCCAATATGTCACGCGATGCGATTCTCAATACCATCCAAAACGGCAACGACGGCGGCAACACCGCCCAAAGTATTCTGGCTCGCCTGCCCGACACAGTGCGCGTAGATATCAAAGATGGCGAGGGCAAAGTCGTGGGCACCTCCGACACGAAAATCGGGGATTGGCACAATCCGGGCCAAGGCGAGTCGTTGCGCGCCTACTGCTTCAAGGATGTCTTCCCCAAAATGAACTGGTCTTTGATGCAAAAGCTGGGGCCGGGTGTGATGTCCACCCTCGGCCACCTCAGCAAAGACCTGAATGTGCATGGGCAAGAGGCGTTTTAATAGAAAGCCCTGCCCGCGTTCTTTGACACACCTGCCCCTCCCCGCTACAATACACCCTCTATCTTTTCCCAACTCTCCCTGCCCGGCACACACCGGAGCACAGGAAGGAACTCTATGTCCCTGCGCAACGACAACCCCTTGTCTGAAACCGAAATTTCCGAGAGTACCTCCAGCCGCGAGCGGGTGACAGACTTTGCCGCGCCCGGTCACGGCAAATACCACATCTGGACGATTGGCTGCCAGATGAATGTGGCCGACAGCAACCACGTGGCCGCCGAGTTGGAGAAGATCGGCTACGACCCCACCGATGATGTGGACGCGGCCGATGTGGTCGTCCTCAACACCTGCGTCGTGCGCCAGAGCGCCGAGGACAAAGGCGCGGGCAAGGCCAGCAGCCTGAAGCCCTGGAAATCCCAGAAGCCCAACCGCACCCTGGCCCTGATGGGCTGTATGGTCGGCGTAAAACCCAGCCCCCAACTGCGCGCCGCCTTCCCCCACGTGGATGTCTTTATGCCGCCCAGCGAGGCGTCGCCCCTCATCGGCTTTCTGCGCGAGGAGGAGCTGGCCGCCGAAGCTTCCCACATGGAGCAGGAGCAGTTGGCTCGCCGCTACCGGATGCAGGACGATGTGCAGCCCGTGGGCACAGTCCAGTCCATCAAACACCTGGCCCTGAGCGGCGAAGCGCCCGTCTCCGCCCACGTGCCGATTGTCTACGGGTGCAGCCACGCCTGCACCTTCTGCATCATCCCCTTCCGCCGGGGAGTGGAGCGCAGCCGCCCTGTCCAGGAGATCGTCAATGAAATCCGCGGGCTGGTGGCCCAGGGCGTGCGCGAAGTGACCCTTCTGGGACAGATTGTGGACCGCTATGGCTACGACTGGTCGAAGGTGGCAGGTAGCAAGTGGCAGGTGGCAAGTGACGGCGATTCCCAATCCCCGATCCCCGATCCCCAATCACCCGATCTCGCCGACCTCCTGGCCGCCGTCCACGCCATCGACGGTCTCTGGCGCATCCGCTTTCTGACCAGCCACCCCAATTATATGACCGACCGCATTCTGGAAACCGTGCGCGATTTACCCAAAGTCTGCGAGCATATCGAGGTGCCGGTGCAGGCGGGCAACGACGAGGTGCTGGCGGTGATGAAGCGGGGCTATACCGTCGCCCAATACCGGGCACTGATAGGCCGCATCCGGGCAATTATCCCGAATGTCGCCATCAACACCGATATTATTGTCGGCTTCTGCGGCGAAAGCACCGAACAGTTCGATGACACCTACGAACTCCTGGCCGACCTGAAGCTGGACAAGACCCATCTGGCCCGTTACAGCCCCCGCCCCGGCACAGTCTCCGAGCGGCGGATGCTGGACGACGTGGACCCGGACGAAAAGGCCCGCCGCCATCGGCTGTTGGAAGATCTGCAGGAGCAGGTCTGCGCCGAAATCAACGCCTCTCTGTTGGGCGAAACAGTGGAGATTCTGGTGGAGGGGATGCACAAGGGCAAGTGGCGGGGACGTACCCGGCAGAACAAACTGGTCTTTGTGGAGAGTGGCCTCGACCTGCGCGGGCAGCTGATTGAGGCCCAGATCACCTGGACCGGGCCGTGGAGTATGCAGGGCCGTTTTGTGCGGGACGTTTCTCCGGAGGGAGAGAGGGTCGGTGTGCGAGCCGCAACCGTTGGGCTGGAAATCCCCCTCAGCGTTTAGGACGGTAGCCTCAATTGGATAGTGGGTATTGGGTATTTCGTGGGGCGAGCACTCCGCTCACCCCACGAAATACCCAATATTTTTAGTCCCCCGGAATTACCAACACCTGACCCACGTAGATGTGGTTGATGTTCCAGATGCCGTTGGCCTGGGCCAGATAGTATACGTCCACGCCGTAATGGGCGGCGATGGCGCTCAGGCTATCACCCGGCTGGACGGTGTAGGTCCTCGGCGTCATTCCCGGCGTCGCTGTGGGCGCTGGTGTAGCTGTGACCTGGGGTGCTGGTGTGGCTGTCGGCGCGGGAGCCGCCGCACAGCCCGGAATCGTCAGCACCTGGCCCACGTAGATGATATTTACGTTATAGATGCCGTTGGCCGCCGCCAGCGCCTGCACAGAAACCCAATACTTCTGGGCGATCCAGGCCAAGCTGTCGCCGGGCTTGACCACATACTGGCAATTTGTGCTGGGCGGTGTGCCGGTGGTTGTGCTGCAACCGCTCAGGCTGATGCTGTCCAGATTCAGGTTCATCTCGGTTTCGCTTGTGGCCCACTTCTTCCAGCCTCGGATGAAGAGAACTATTTCATTGGCTGGCGCAGTGAACTTCACCGTCGCAGTCGCCATGGCTCCCGGCCCTGTGCGAGGATGGATAGCGCCCAGATCGAGAATCTGCCAGTTGTTCACTTTGGCCCAATCGCTCTCGCTGCCGCTGGTGTAGCCCCACTGGGCCGCAAAGGCATTGGCGTCCGGCCCGATATTGGCTCCTCGCAATTGGCCCTTGACCGTCAACTGGTAGGTTGTGCCCTGCTTCAGGCCGCTGATCTTCTGGTAGATGCCTGCGTTGCGGTCGGCGTCGGTGGGGTAGACCCCCTTCGAGTTGATTTCGATGAGCTGTCCGTGGCTGCCATCGCTGACCACCGGCGGCCATTGTTCGTCGTAGAAGCCGTAGTTGGCCGCGCCGCCGTTTGTGAACCAGCCCCAACTCTTGCCCACGTGACCGATGGCAGTGGCGTTGAAGCCACTCTCAAAGTTGCCATTGGCGACCAGATTCTGCGCAGCGCAGGAGGTGGATGCCACAGGTGTGGCTGTGGGTGCCAACGGTGTGGGTGCAGGTGTCTGCCCTGGCGCAGTGGTCGCTGTGGCTGCTGGTTTGTGACCTCCGGCTGGCCCAGTCAGGCTGATGGCGTCAAAGTTGACATCCAGTTCCATCCCACCCACGCCCCACTTCTTCCACACCCGCACATAGACGGTAATGTAGTCGTCTTCGGCCATGAATTTGGTGGAGTAGCTGCTGAACGCGCCGGGGGATTCACGGGGATAGTAGGTGTCCCAGCCCAGATCCTTCCAGTTCGTTACTTTTGTCCAGTCGGCGGCTTTGCCGTTGCTCCAGCCCACCTGGACCCGGTAGCGCCAGGGGTCCCCGTTCAGTTCGGTGGTGCGGATGATCCCCTTCAAATCCAGCGTATATTCGGCCCAATCCACCACAGACACAGTCTGGTAGATGCCGGCGTAACGGTCGACGTCGGCGGAGAAACTGCCTTTCGTGTTGATTTCGATTAGCTGGCTGCTGGCCCCATTGGCGACCACTGGCCCCCACTGCTCCTGATAGAAGCCGTAGTTGGCCCCGCCCCCATTGGTGAAACAGCCCCAGCCTGCACCCACCATCCCGCAGCCGGGCTGGGCGACGAAGCCATCTTCAAAATTGCCGTTGGCCAGGACGTTGACATTGCTGGCGCTGGTGCGGGTCGCGCTGCTGAGCGCGAACAGACTCAGCCCGATCAGCAGCGCGGCGACCAAAATGCCCCAGTGCCGGTGGCGTGGACTGAATATCCAGGTGCGCAAGATTGACAAACTCATCGTAAACTCCTTGTACGTGGCAGATATGTATCTTCTCAGAAAATGGCGGACCTCTGAATTTCGGATAGCCAATTTCAAGAACCATTCTATCATCACTTTACGCACAGTTCAAGAGGGAATTTACGGCAAATATCGATATGAACCACTTTGCAGAAATATCCCGCCACTGTATGATAAAAATCCAATGATCAGCAACACCACCCTCCACTGGTATTTTGACGAAGAGGCCCGTCTGCGGGAAGAGATGCTCTTGGCCCAGCTAGCCCAGAGCCGTCAGCGCTGGGCCAGCCCCGGCCAGCGTTGGGCTGTGCGCAGTTTGATGGGGCTGGCGCTGCTTGTCGTCGCCATCACGCTGGGCCGGGAATACCTGGTTTGGGAAGAGAACCGGATGCGCATGGTCATCAGCCAGTCGGTGCAGAGGGAAGCCTGGGCCTGGCATCAGCTGGACTACGCGGCCATCACCGCTTCCCTCGACCCGCAGGCCCGGGAAGATTGGGTGCGCTGGCATACCAATTATCAGCAGGGGCGGCGCAACTGGGCGGGGCAGGATACACGCCAGCCACGAGTCTCGGTGGGCAATGTGGAGTTTCTGGGCGGGGGTTGGGCGCTGGTAGAGGTGCGGCTCGTCACGGCAGAAGTGCCAGACGTGGAGCAATACCGGGAGTATCGTCTCTACCGCAATCTGGCCGGGGAATGGCTGCGCACATCTACAGATACCGCCCTGTGGGGAGACGAGGCCGAGCAGACCGTCGGACTTTTTCACTTTACCTATGCCGCTCAAGATGGGGCTGCCGTAGCAAAAGTTGCTTCAGAAGTCGAGTCAATCTGGCAGAATCTGAACGAACGGCTGGGGTTGGCAGCGATGCCTGACGACACAACTCTTCAGATCGTCATCCAGGGCGAGAATGTAGGCGTCGGCCCTCTCCGCTTTGAGGGCGACCGTCTACTCCTGCTTTCCCCCAAACTGACCCGCGCTCCGGTCGCTGAGGACGACGCTCAGACTCTCTCCCGCATGGTCAGCACAGCCCTGACCCGGCGGGCGATGGACCGCTTTATGCAGGGCCGGGGCTTTGACCCCCGCTGGTCTGTCACCTACGAAGCCGCGCTGGATTGGCTGGCCGAGGATGTGAATCCCCTGCTGCC
The DNA here is from genome assembly GCA_945905745.1 of Litorilinea aerophila. Classification (GTDB taxonomy): domain Bacteria; phylum Chloroflexota; class Anaerolineae; order Caldilineales; family Caldilineaceae; genus JACQGT01. The sequence goes on along the minus strand of CAMDQF010000078.1, from coordinate 2,519 downwards.
CAGAGACCCGAACCAGGAGACCGGCCCATTGCGCAAGCGGGTCTCTCAAACTGGCCTGCCCCGACTGGACGATCTGCTGGAAAAACGCACATCCGCCTATTCCTGGTGGTCGGGCTGGGCCTCTACAGCAGGCCACTCGCTGGTAGCCTATGCAATGGACACCTACGGTGCGGATCGCATCGACGATCTGATTGTGGGGCTGACGACTGCTGAGGATTGGGAGCAGTTGAGTCGTTCGGTCTTCGGCGTCTCGGCAGGGGAGCTGGAGGCAGGCTGGCACGCCTATCTGGGCTGGCGCTACGGGTTGGAATAGGCTGATGGAAATACGAATGGTTGTGCTGCGCCCAAATCTTCCGCGATCAGCCGGAACTGTTCCAGCACAGCCTCTAATTCTTCCACAATCTCCTCGGCGATCACATCCGGTTCGGGTAGATTGGCCGAATCTTCCAATGAATCGTCCCGCAGCCAGAAGATGTCCAGATTGGCCTTATCTCTGGCTGCCAATTCATCGTGGGTATAGGATCGCCAGCGCCCGTCCGGGTTCTGCGCGGACCAGACAGGTTGGCGACGTTCAAGAGGCTGACCCGGTCGATAACAGGCCACGAAATCGTCCAGATCAGCCCGGCTCAACGGACTCTGCTTCAATGTGAAGTGGATGTTCGTGCGCAGGTCGTAGAACCAGACCTTCTCCGTCCAGGGCGTGGATCGGCCCGGTCGTTTCTCGAAAAAGAGCACATTCGCCTTGACCCCCTGAGCGTAGAAGATGCCCGTAGGCAGGCGCAGAATTGTGTGCAGATTCGTCTCTTGTAACAGTTTGCGCCGCACAGTCTCCCCGGCCCCACCCTCGAAAAGCACATTGTCTGGCACTACCACAGCGGCGCGCCCGCCGTTGGTTTTGAGCAGTGTGTAGATGTGCTGGACAAAGTTCAACTGTTTGTTGCTGGTCGAACTCCAGAAATCCTGACGGGTGATGGTCTGGGATTCCCGCTTCACCTCCCCTGCATCGGTGACATACGTGACGCTGCTCTTCTTCCCAAAGGGCGGGTTGGTCAGCACCAGATCGAAGGTATCCCCTGTGGGCGAGGCCAGGGCGTCGTCCACGCGGATGGGGCTTTCTTCCCGGTCGTGGCCGATGTTGTGCAGATAGAGATTCATCACGCAGAGCCGGGCGGTGTTGTCCACAATCTCCCAGCCGCTGAGCGCGTCGTGGCTCAGGTGATCCCACTGCCGCTGGTCCAGGGTGTAGCGGCTGCTCACCGAATCGTAGGCAGCGATCAGAAAGCCCGCTGTGCCTGCCGCGGGGTCACAGATGCGCTCGCCGGGCCGGGGCTGCATCACCTCCACCATCGCCTGGATCAGCGGGCGGGGCGTAAAGTATTGGCCCGCGCCCGATTTGGTGTCCTGGGCGTTCTTCTCGAGTAGCCCCTCGTAGATGTCGGCCTTCACGTCCGTATCCAACCCCATCCACGTCTCTGCGTCGATCAGATGCACCAGACGGCGCAGCTTGGCCGGGTCGCTGATGCGGTTCTGGGCCTTGCGGAAAATCGTGGGGATCAGCCCGCTGCCCCGGCCCAGTTCGGTCAGAATCTCCCGGTAGTGGCGGTCGAGGTCGTCGCCTTCCAACGCTTGCAGACTCTGCCAGTTGTAGGCCGCGGGGATTTTGGTGGACAACCCCACGCTGGCCCGTTCATCGTCCATTTTTAGGAAGAGCAGATAGGTGAGCTGCTCCAGATAATCGCCGTAGGAGACGCCGTCGTCGCGCAGGACGTTGCAGTAGTTCCAGATGCGCTGGACGATGGCACTGGCATTGGTTTGGGTCATTGATATTCTCCCGTAGGGGTTTGGGTAGATGGAATCCTGGGCAAAAAAGCTGCCCGGGATTCCATCTACCCAAACCCCTACCAGCGGTTGAATTGATTGGGCGGTGCGTCCGGGTGGAGTTGATCCTCCTGCCAGCGGTAGGGGTTCATCCGAATGTATTCTTTGACATAGGCCAGTTCCTGTTCATCCCGCACGATGCGGTCGTAGAAGTTGCGTTGCCAGAGCGCACCCTCCCCGCTGATATCGGCCTGGCTTGCCCGTTTGGTGACAGCCGTTTTGTAGGCGTTGATCAGCACAGAGAGCGAACCGGCGACCGGTTTGCCATAGGACCGGGCCGTGCCAGCCTCGCCCACCTGTGTACGAATCCAAATCAGGGCATGGACGTGGTTGGGCATGACCACAAAGATTTCTACTTCGATGTGAGGATGGCGGGTTGACAGGTCATCCCAGACCTGCCGGGCGATTTCTCCCAAAGGGGTATACTGCATACGGCCATCGACAATCTGCCCGAAGATCGGTTTGCCTTTTTTCGCACAGATGGTGATGAAATAGGCACCGGGCTGGGTGTAATCGTATTGGGGATGACGCAGAGAATTTCGCCGTCGTGCCATTTTCTATACCTGACCGTCTCTGTGTCCGTCTCGTAGGGGTTTGGGTGAGTGAAATGCTGTCCGGCATCGCCGGACAGCATTTCACTC
>CAMDQF010000077.1 GCA_945905745.1 Litorilinea aerophila | reverse complement strand
CCCCACCACTAGATTGAGTAACCTCAATCGGCGCTGGCAACTTCCAATTCAACATTTGTTTCCTGCAAGGCCACTTCGTAGACCTCAAAATCGCCGAAGTAGGCCTTGTCGTATTTCTCCCCCTCAAACTCCCCGGTGAAGAGCCAGCGTTTGGTGTATTTCATCGCCACCAGCATCCCGGAGCGCACATCGTAGCAGGTCACGCCGTCGTAGGCCGCAATCCAGCCACCCTCTTCTTCCAATTCCGCACTTTGGGGATCGCTGCACCAGCTTGCGACTTCTGTATCGCCCAGAGTATACCGGCTGTTGGCCGGGCCAGGTTTTGCCCCTACCCAGTAGTTGAAGAAGAAAAGCCCTGTGCTGTCGGGATAGCGCTCCAGCCCATCGGCCCGGTCGATCTGATGCAGCCAGGTGGAATCTTCCCCGCAACCCTCGCCCCAGATGACATTGCGGTCAATCTCCAGCCAGCGGGGATCGGCGGCATTGCGCACGGCTGCTGTCACCTGGGCTGCGCATTCGGCCACAGGACAGCGCTCGGAACCGCACTGGTAGGAGACATTCCAGGCCGCGGTCAAGTCATCGGGGAAGAGGGGACCCAGCACACCCAATTCCGCGGCGGCTCCGCTCACATCCACCACCCGGTTGGAAATCCACGCCTTTTGGGTGGGATTGTCTTTCTCGTCGTTGGGGCCGGCCACACAACAGATCTGCCACCAGGCCTCGTCGTCGCTCATGCCCAGGGCTGTGAAGGTGTCGCCCTGGGCCGCACCGTTGACCACCGAAAAGTCCAGCCCGGGGCCGCTGCGCAGATTGACACTGCGGTTTTTGACGGTCACAGTGGCGCTGATCGTCGTCGTGGCTGTAATCGTCGCGGACTCGGCAGGCGCGATGGCCGTGACGCCGGGTGCATCAACGACTGGGGCACTCGTCCCACTGGCACTTTCGGCGGCCACAGTCGTCGTCAGTGCTGGGCTGCTTTCTACCATTTGAATACCGGTCGGCGGGCTTTGGGTCAGGCCGGGCATAGCTTGAAAGACTTCATTGACTGTCATCGGGTTGGCTGCGCAGCCGCTAAAGAGCAGGGCGAAGGCCGTTAGGAGAAGAGCAACACCCAGCGGACGGGCGAGAGAAAGAGGGGTTTGTGACAAAATAGAGTTCGGCATAGACTTTTTTGTGGTGTGGAAAATGAAAATCATCGACGCTGGGAAAATCCCTGGGTTGAAGTATAGCCCAGCCGTTTACGGATGTGCAAAGGGGGGGAGATGGCAGGCGGCACATCCTTTTGCCCTCTATCTTTGCCTTTTGCCTTTTTTCGTCCCTACTTCTTCAACAGCACATTCGTCAACAGGCCCAATTGATCCAGCGTCTCGTAGGCGTAGTGGCGCACCAGCGGGTTGGGGTCTTCCAGGTGGTGAAAGAGAGACGGCGCGGTTGCCAGCGTGCCGATGCGGTGCAGCGCCGTCGCAGCGCGCACGCGTACCCCTTCGTGGGAACTGTTGAGCGCAACCGCCAGGACATCCACCGCAGCGTCGCCGCACTGGGCCAGGCTGTCCGCCGCAGTCTGGCGCACCAGTCCGTCGTCATCGGCCAGCAGATCAGCCAGCCGGGGCAGAAAGGGCGGCGCAGTTTCAGAATGGCGCTGGTACAGAGCAGCCAGAGCCAGGGCAGCGACGGCGCGCAGGGCCGGATCGTCCTCCTCTAGCGCAGCGGCGACCACTGGAATGACCGTCCCATCCCCCACGGCAGCCAGCCCGCGCAAGCCCCACCAGCGCAGATCAGCGCCGCCCTGAGCCATTTCCAGTAACCGCGCCTCGTCGGTTGACCCAAGCAAAGAAACCAGCTTCTCGGCCTGCTCGTCATTGCCCGCTGTCACGGCTGCATAAAAGCGTTCCCAATGGCTCTTGCCGGTGGATTTCATTGGTGTCCTTTCGTTCTGCGGTCTAATGGGGAGTTTCCTCCAATACTTCTACCACAAAGGCAGAGAGAGGCAAAGGAAGAGCGAAGTCTCCGGTTGTTCTTCGTGGCTTTGTGATTGATTTTATCTGATGGTAGAAATGGCCGCCAGTTGGTTCTTCACCCTTTGGCGTGCTACAATTGCGCGCTTGTATAGCGTATCACAAAAAATGGGATGTCATAGGAGACACCGTGGACACACAGGCCCTCATTCAAGACTTCCTTCTAGTCGCCAAACTAGCTGAGGCACGTCTCGACAAATCTGAAATCGAAGTGGAAATTTTGAAGGCACCCCACCGTCCACCGAGCCGCTTACCCGCTGGAAAGATGGCGGTGTATATCTTTTCCTATGGCGATATTGTCTTAAAGGTCGGGCAGGCCGGGCCTAAAAGCGGGGCCAGATACACAAGCCAGCATTACAACGCTACAAGCGCCCCCAGTACCTTGGCCGCAAGTCTACTGAAAGGTGGTGGCGAAATTGGGGTTTCTGACCTTACTGTCGAGTCCGCTGGTGATTGGATTAAGAAAAACACGGACCGAATAAACTTCCTCCTGAAAACCGAGCATGGCGTACCCGTTCTCACGCTGCTGGAGGTATTTCTGCAATGTAAACTAAAGCCGCGCTTTGAAGGTTTTGCAAGTCAAAGATAGCACTCAACCACTTTGCCCGTGTGAGATATTCAATGCCACAGCCCTTCAACCAGCCAACCCAACTGCCCGATGCCTGGCGTCAGACGCCGCTGACGGTCGTCATCCCCACCTTCAACGAAGCGGAGAATCTGGCCGCAATCAGCGAAGCTGTGTTGGGGCTGCATCTGCCCGGTCTGCGTCTGCTGATTGTGGACGACAATTCCCCGGATGGGACAGGCCAGATCGCCGACGAACTGGCTGCCCATTTCAATCGGAACGGCGGAGCGCGTATGAGCGTTCTGCATCGCGTGGGCAAGGGCGGTCTGGGCACGGCCTACGTGGCGGGGATGACCCAAGCCCTGGCCGAAGGTGCGGAGTTTGTGGTGCAAATGGATGCCGACTTCTCCCATTCGCCCGACTACATCCCGGCTATGCTGGGCGTCATTCTCTCCACCGGCGCGGATGTGGTGATCGGCAGCCGCTATGTGCCCGGCGGTTCGCTGGACGAGGGCTGGAGTTGGTGGCGGCGTTTTCTCAGCTCGTGGGCCAATCTCTACAGCCGCACACTGCTGGGTATTCGGGTGCGGGATATGACGGCGGGTTTCAAAATCTGGCGCAAATCGGCCCTGCTGGAGATCGGCCTGGGCAGCATTCGCAGCAACGGCTACATCTTTCAGGTGGAGATGGCCTTTCTGTGCGAGCGGCTGGGCTTTCGCATCATCGAAGTACCCATCCATTTTGAAGATCGGCGCATCGGTCAGAGCAAAATGGACATCCCCGTCAAGCTGGAATCGGCCTGGCGGGTGTGGGAGCTGGCGTGGCGGCATAGGGGTAGGCGGAGGGGTACTGAGGGGGCTTTCCCAGACGCGAAGGAGGGTGACGTATTGCGTAATGCGTAATGCGTAAAAGAACGGGCAGACAACCCCCTCTTACGCAATATGCAATACGCAATACGCAATACGCGTATGCGCCGATTACGCCCTTTTCGTAGCGATCTCCTCTCTCTGATGCTTCTTCTGTTCCTGCCCCTGCTCTGGTTTGGGCCAGTGCTTTTTACGGGCAAGACGCTGCTCCCCTATGACAATCTCTACACCTTTGAACCCTGGCAATCCCTCCAGCCGGGTCTGATCCCCCACAACAATCTACTCAGCGATCTGGTGCTGGAAAACGCGGTCTGGAAGCTGCACATCCAGCGCACGTTGGCGGGCGGCGAAATTCCGCTGTGGAATCCCCAGACTTTTACCGGTGTCCCCTTTCTGGCGGCGGGTCAGTCCAGCGCGCTCTACCCCCTCAGCATTCTTTTTTATCTTCTCCCTCTGGACGCGGCCTACGGCTGGTTCACCGCCCTGCAACTGGCGATTGCGGGTATCAATTTGTACCTACTGGGACGGGTGCTGCGTCTGCGCCCCCTGGCCGCACTCTACGGCGGTGTGGTCTTTCAGTTCAGCGGCTTTTTGATCGTCAGCGTCGTCTTTTCGATGGTTCTTGCGGCGGCGGTCTGGCTGCCTCTCCTTCTGGCAGTCATCGAAACTATCATCCGCAAGCAGGAGGAGAAGGGCGCGGCCAGCTTTCGCCCCATCCCCTATGTGATCGCCGGCGCGGCGGTCATCGGGCTGGTGGCGTTGGCGGGGCACCCGGAGTTTTTTTACTATACGCTGCTGGTGGCGGGGATGTACAGCGCGGCCCGGCTTGGGATCGCGTGGAAACGGATTTCAACGCAGGGGGAAAACGGCTTAACGCAGAGGCGCAAAGGCGCAAAGGCGCAAAGGGGAGAGGATTTAGCTGAGAAGCGCAGGGGCGCAGAGGCGCAGGGGGAAGAGGGAGGACGGCGGACGGCGGACGAAGCGCCTCACGTTTCACGTTTCACGACTCACGCAATTCGCAATTCGCAATTCGCAATTCGCATCTCAAAACTCGCCGCCTGGCTCCTCGTCCTCGCCCTGCTCGGCATTGCTTCCGGCGCGGTGCAGATTCTGCCTCTCTTTGAACTGGTCAACCTGAACTTCCGGGAGGGTTCTGCCTCTTACGATCAGGTGGTGGGCTGGGCCTGGCCCAGCCGTCACATCCTCACATTTTTCCTGCCCGACGTCTTCGGCAACCCCAGCCATCACGCCTGGTTCGATCTGTGGAACGGGCGTTGGGTTCCGGCGACGGTCAACGCCCTGGGCGAACGGACCGACACAATCTTTTGGGGCATCAAAAATTATGTGGAAGGCGGCAATTACGTGGGAATTCTCACGTGGCTGCTGGCGGGGGTAGGAGTTGCAAGTAGCATGTGGCAGGTGGCAATGTCTCGCCGCGACCAGTCGTCCGTCGTCCGCCGTCCGTCGTCGGCCCTGCCACCTGCCACTTTCCACTTGCAACTTGCCACTCCCACCTTTCTTTTCTCCGCCCTCGCCCTCCTTTCCCTCCTCTTCGCCTTTGGCACGCCACTCTATGCCCTGCTTTTCTACGGTCTGCCCGGCTGGAACCAACTCCACAGCCCCTTCCGCTGGGTCTTTCCCTTTACGCTGAGTATGGCGGTGCTGGGGGGGATTGGGTTGGAGCAACTGCTGAGACTGGGGATTGGGGATTGGGGGTTGGGGATTGGGCGGTTGCGCGTCACTGCCAAATATCTACTATCCAATATCTCACTCGTTTTCATGGCAGCCGGCCTCGCCCTTCTTTCTGTCGTCCTGGCGAGCCGCTTCTTCCCCGCCCCCTTCCTCGCCCTGGCCCAACGCATTGTGGACGGCAGCGATCTGGCCCAGACGGCCTTCGCCGATGGCCGGATGTTCTGGGGTTATCAGAGTATTGGGTTGATGAAGTTGGGCACGTTTTTAGCTTTGAGTGGACTCGTCGTTTGGTTGCTCGCGCGACGGCAGACGGCGGACGGCGCAATTCGCAATCCGCAATTCGCAATCGGCGCTTTCGCCGTCGCTCTCGTCTTCCTCGATCTCTTCGCCGCCCACGGCACCTTCAACCCGGCCACGGACCCGGCCCTGTCGCCCCTGCGCAACATCCCGCCCGTCGTTCAATTTATCAACCAGCGGGAGGGGCTGACCGCGGACGGCGCAATTCGCAATTCGCAATTCGCAATTCCTTTCCGCTTTACCACCTTCGATTCCCCCGGCGCCAAAACCTTCAACGCCAATGTGGGGATGTACTACGGCTGGCAAGACATCCGGGGCTACGATTCGATTATCCCGAAACAGTACGTGGCGCTGATGAACCGCATCGCCGACCAGCGGGGTGAACTGCTCTACAACCGCATCGCCCCCCTCTACGAAATCGGCATTTCACCCTATGGCATCAACAATCCGCTGCTCGATTTACTGGGGGTGAAGTATCTGCTGACGGAGCAGGCCATTCCCGCCGTGGACGGGTGGACGGAGATTTACCCCCACCCAACCTCCCCCACAGTGGGGGAGGGGCAGAATTCCGTGCGGGTCTATGAGAACAGCCAAGCCTTCCCCCGCGCTTTTATCGTCCCCCAAGCGCTGGTCACACCCACCGACGCCCAGCCCATTCTGGAGATGGACCTGCGCCGCTTTGTCTTCATCGAGGAGGCGCCCGCGGATCCGGCTGCGCTTGTCCCCGCCAGCCCACAGATCGCCGAAGCGAATATCAGCCGCTACACGGCCAACAGCGTCTTTGTGGATGTGAATCTGAGCGACCGGGGCTGGCTTGTCCTGGCCGACGCCTATTTTCCTGGCTGGAAAGCCTATCTGCGCCCCTTTGGCGGTGATGAAAATCAGGAAACCGAACTGCCCATCTACCGGGCCAACGGCGCGTTGCGGGCGGTCTATCTGCCCGACGACGGCCAGTGGACTGTGCGCTTTGTCTATAGCCCCATGAGCTTCAAATTGGGGCTGTATATCAGCTTCCTGACGGGGATGACCGGTCTGCTTCTGCTCCTCTGGTGGCTGTGGGGACGCTACTACCGCCCGGCTGCGGACGGGGACGAAGTGCGCACTGTCGCCAAAAATTCCCTGGTCCCGATGGGGCTGAGCCTGGCCAACAAAGCTATCGACTTCGCTTTTGCCATGCTCTACGTGCGCCTGCTGGGGCCGGAAGGCACGGGCAAATATGCCTTTGTGGTGGCGGTCTACGGCTTCTTCGAGATTCTTAGCCGCTACGGGCTGGGCACGCTGCTCACCCGGGATGTGGCGGGGGACAAAAGCCAGGCCAGCCGCTATCTGACGAATGTGCTGGGGCTGCGCACGATCCTTTGGCTGGTGAGTATGCCCGTGCTGGCTCTCGTCACGGGTGGCTATTGGTACACAGGCAGCATCGGCGTGGAGGAGATTCAGGCCATCGCCATCTTCGGCGTGGCAATGCTCTTTGCCAACTGGGCCGACGCCTTCAGCAATCTCTTCTACGCCTACGAAAAAATGGAATATCCCGCGGGTCTGTCCAGCGCGGTGGCCCTGCTGAAGGTGGCTCTGGGCGCGCTGGTCCTGCTGCTGGGCTGGGGCTTTGTGGGGTTGGCCGTCGTCAGTCTGGCGATGAATCTGCTGCAAATGCTCTGGCTGGCCCTGCTGGTGCGCCGCCTCCTTTTCCGCCCGGTCTGGAGTGGGAGCTGGGACTGGTCCCTGCAACGCTGGATGTTCGGCGAGAGCGGCCCGCTGATGCTCAACCACCTGCTGGCGACGATCTTCTGGCGTATCGATCTCTGGATTCTGCGCCCGCTGGCCGGGGCTTTCAGCGTGGGCATCTACAGCGCGTCACTCAAATATCTGGACGGGCTGAATATCATCCCCAGCACCTTCACCTTTGCCATCTTCCCGCTGATGAGCCGCTATGCCAAGCGGGAAGGGGAGGGGCTGCTGCGCTCCTACGCGCTGAGCCTGCGTCTGCTCCTGCTCGTCAGCCTGCCCCTGGCCCTGACGATTACCGCCCTGGCCGAGCCGCTGATCTACATTCTGGGCGGCGCGGAGTTTCTGAACGTGCCCGATACGGTCGTTCTGCTGGGCCGGGAGATCAGCTACCGGGGGGGATCGGCCCTGGCGCTACAGGTGATTATCTGGTCCATCCCCATCGGCTTTGTCAACAGCGTGACCCAATACGTGCTGATTGCGGTGAACCAGCAGCGCTACCTGACCCGCGCCTTCATTCTGGGCGTAGTCTTTAATATCGTGGGCAACCTCCTGGTCATCCCCCGCTACGACTATATCGGCGCGGCGATTGTGACGATTCTCTCCGAATTCAGCCTGCTCTTTCCCTTCTATTGGAGCGTGCGCCGCCACGTGGGGCGGGTGAATTGGGGCGATCTGCTCTGGCGGCCCGTGCTGGCGTTGGGGGGAATGGGCGCGACAATCTATGGGCTGGCGGTTATCGGCCTCTCCGTCTGGCTGGGGGTGGGGCTGGGGTGGATCGTCTACGGGCTGATCTTTTGGCTGCTGGGCGGATTGCGCGGGGAGGATATGGCGGTGGTGCTACGCGCGCTGCCCATCGGCAGAAAATAATCCCTTTGACGGCCAGCGACTTAGAGACTACAATCTGGCATTACATTTGTGCAGCATTTAATCTGGAGAATTTCCCATGCCCGACTACACCGACATCCTCACCGAGACCCACGGACGGGTGGGTCTCGTCCGCCTGAACCGGCCCAAAGCCCTGAATGCCCTGCGCGCCAATCTGCTGGCCGAGTTGCTGGACGCGCTCAAAGCCTTCGACGCCGACGACGCCATCGGCGCAATGGTTATCACCGGCAACGAGCGTGCCTTCTCCGCCGGGGCCGACATCAAAGAGATGGCGGACGCCAGCGCCGTCGATCTGATGAACCGGGGACTCTCCGACGGCTGGCAGCGTATCAGCGCCATCCGCAAGCCGATTGTCGCCGCGGTCAGTGGCTTTGCGTTGGGCGGCGGCTGCGAGCTGGCCCTGCTCTGCGATCTGATCGTCGCCTCCGAAACAGCCCAGTTCGGCCAGCCGGAGATCACCATCGGCGTCATCCCCGGCGCGGGGGGCACCCAGCGGCTGACCCGGATTTTGGGCAAGGCGTTGGCGATGGAGATGGTGCTCAACAACCGTTTTCTCAAGGCCGACGAAGCCCTGGCCCACGGGCTGGTCAACCGGGCGGTGGCGGTGGAGAGCTATCTGGACGAGGCGCTGGCACTGGCCGGGGAGATCGCCGCCCGTGCGCCGGTGGCTGTGCGCCTGGGCAAAGAGGCGGTCAACAAAGCCTATGAACTGAGCCTGGCTGAGGGGCTGGCCGCGGAGGAACGGGCCTTCTACCTGCTCTTTTCCACCGAAGACCAGAAGGAAGGGATGGCTGCCTTCATCGAGAAGCGCGCACCGATCTGGCGGGGGAAGTGAGAGGAGGAAGGGAGGACAGGAGGAAGGGAGGAAAAATTGTGAATGGTGAATTGTGAATTGTGAATGAGTCAGACACGCCACCTGCCACCTGCCACTTGCCACCTGCCACTTGCCACCTTCTACTTGCAACCTGCAACCGCCCACTTGCCACCCTACCGTCACCTGTGCTACGATCTCCCCAACAGTCCGAACGATTAGAACCACCGAGGAACTTCAATGGCTGATTGCCCAAACTGCAAAACCTGGAACCCGGACGACAAAGACGTTTGCTGGCGCTGCCAGACCAAACTGCCCATCATCGAAGAGAAGAAGAAAAAGGGCAAGCCCGCGGTCTTTTTCGGCCTGCCCGCGTGGACGTGGGTGATTGTCGTTCTGCTCTTCCTTGCGCCGATGTTCAGCCAGTGCCTTTCTGCACCGGCTGGCTAACCGAAATCCCTATCTGTGACTACGACACCTATCCCCGCCACTTTTGAACTCCTCAAAGAATTGACCGAACTGCCCGGTCTCTCCGGCCACGAGGAGGCTATTCGCGCCCGGCTGGTTGAGATGCTCACGCCCCTGACCGATGAGGTGCGCACGGACGCCCTGGGCAATGTCATCGCCCTTAAACGGGGCACGGGTGGCAGCGGGCAGCGGCTGATGCTGGCCGCGCATATGGACGAAATTGGCCTGGTGGTGACAAAGTTGGACCGGGGCTTTCTGCGCTTTACCAGCATCGGCGGCATCAACGAGCGTGTGCTGCCCAGCCAGGAGGTCATCGTCCACGGACGCCGGGACCTGCCCGGTATCATCGCCAGCCGCCCGCCCCACGTCCTCTCCCCGGAGAGCCGCAAAGAGAATATCCCCACCAGGGAACTTTTTGTGGATGTGGGTCTCTCCGCCGCGGAACTGGCGGAGACTGTCTCGGTAGGCGATGTGATCTCCATCCGGCGGGAGACGCTCCAATTGGGCAAAGACAAGGCCACGGGCAAAGCCTTTGACAACCGGGCCTGTGTGGCGGCGATGATTCTGGCTCTGCACCACCTGCAAAAAACAATCCACACCTGGGACATTTACGCTGTGGCGACTGTCCAGGAAGAGATCGGTCTGCGCGGAGCCACGACCAGCACCTTTGGCATCGCGCCCGTTGTGGGCATTGCCCTGGACGTGACCTTCGCCAACCAGCCAGGGGCGAATGGCGACGAAACCCTGGCCTGGGAAAAAGGGCCGGCCATCGGTCTGGGGCCGAACATCCACCCCAAAATTCACGAAAAGCTGGTGGAGACGGCCAAAAACCAGGAAATCCCTTATCTCGTCGAGGTGCTGGCGGGCAACTCTGGGACGGACGCCTGGGCGATGCAAGTGACCCAGGCGGGGATTGCCACCGGGCTGCTCAGTATTCCCGTGCGCAATATGCACACCCCTGGCGAAACCCTCGTCCTGGCCGACATCGAACGCACGGCCCGTCTGCTCGCCGCCTTCGCCGCCGGGCTGGATGGGGGAACGCTGGACGGGCTGCGGCTGGAATAGGGGTGTTCCTGCAATTGCTGTGTACATTTGAGATTGGGAGATTAAGAGATTCGCGTTCGTCAATCTCCCAATCTCTTAATCTCCCAATCTCCTAATCTCAGGTCAAATATGAACGACGATCTCCAATCTCTCATCTCCAATACCCAATACCCTCTGCTGGAACAACTCTCGACCGCCCGCGGCGTGGCCGGGCAGGAGGGCGCGGTGCGGGCTATTCTGCGCGAGGCGGTCTCGCCCCACGTTGCCAGTGTGGAGGTGGATCACCTGGGCAATCTTATCGCCCGCAAGCCCGCAACTGGGGGGAATGGGAGCAATCCCCTGCGCGTGATGCTGGCCGCGCATATGGACGAAGTGGGCGGGCTGGTGCAGAAGGTCAACGACGACGGCACGCTGAAATTCCGCGCCGTGGGCGGCATCGACGCCCGTCTGCTGCCCGGCAAACGGCTGCTGATCGGGCCGAAATCTGTGCCCGGTGTGGTGCTGGAGAAGCCCGTGCATTTGGGCAAAAGCAACGGCGCACCCGACATTGACGATCTGATCATTGATACAGGCGGGGCCAACGGCATCAGTCCCGGCGATATGCTTACCTTTGAGAGCAGCTACGGCGAAGTGGGTCGTCTGCTGAAGGGCAAATCCTTTGACGACCGGGTGGGCTGTTTCATTTTGGCCGAACTGCTCAAACGGGAGTACCCCTGCGAAGTAGTGGGGGTCTTTACTGTGCAGGAGGAGATCGGTCTGCGCGGAGCAAAGGTGGCGGCCTACAGCGTCGCGCCGGATGTGGCTTTTGCCCTGGAAGGCACCATCGCCGACGACCTACCCAAAGACGAGGACGTCAGTTCCACGACGGAACTGGGCAAAGGGCCGGCCATTTCGGTGATGGATCGCAGCGCCTACGCGGACCGGCGGCTGGTGGAACTGCTGACGCTGACCGCCCAGGAACACGCCATCCCCTACCAGATCAAACAGCCCGGCGTGGGCGGGACGGACGTGGGGACGATCCATCTGGCGCGAGAGGGCATCCCTTCGGTGGCCGTGGCCGTGCCCTGCCGCTACATCCACGCGCCGGCCGCACTGATGCACCCGGCGGATGTGCTGCATACAATTGAATTGATGGCAAAGGCGTTGCAGCGGTTGCCTTCGGTGTGGGAACAGAGTAATCAGTGAACAGTAATCAGTCGTCGTGTATCGCTACTGATTACTGTTCACTTTCTAACGGGGGAAGATACTAATGAAGGAACTGATCCGTCGTTTATGCAACGTCTACGGGCCGTGCGGGCAGGAAGAGGCTGTGCGGCGGCTGATCAGCCAGGAGATTTCCGGGCTGGTGGACGAAGTGCGGGTGGATGCCTTGGGCAATCTCATCGCGCTGAAACGGGGCACAGGCAACGGCAGCGCGCCGGCCGCACGGGTGATGATCGCCGCGCACATGGACGAGATCGGCGTGATGGTCTCCCACGTGGACGCCAAGGGTTTCCTGCGTTTTACAAATGTGGGGGGCGTCCTGCCCTACACCCTTTTCGGCAGCCGCCTGCTTTTTGCCAACGGCAGCCAGGGCACCTTCGGGATGGACGGCAAGCCTCTCGCGACCGAAAAACCAGAGATGGCGAAGATGTTTGTGGATGTGGGGGCCACCTCAGCGTCGGACGCACCGGTTGGCGTGGGGGATGTGGGCGTCTTTCGCAGCGAATTTGCCGATCTGGGCAAACGCATTCTCGCCCCCAGCCTGGACAACCGCATCGGCTGCGCCATTCTGATCCAGACGTTGCGGGAACTGACCAGCAGCCCCAACGACATCTACGCGGTCTTTACTGTGCAGGAAGAGGTGGGTCTGCGCGGCGCGGGCACGGCAGCTTTCGGCGTAGAGCCGGATGTAGCCTTGGCCCTGGACGTGACCCTCACCGGCGATATGCCCGAAGCTCATACGATGGAAGTTGCGCTGGGCAAAGGCCCGGCCGTGAAGGTGCTGGACCGGCGGATGATCGCCCACCCCGGCGTGCGCCGTTGGCTGGTCAACACCGCGCAAGCCTTCGACATCCCCTACCAGTTGGAAGTGCTGGAATACGGCTCCACCGACGCTGCGGCTATGCAACTGAGCCGGGCGGGTGTGCCCGCCGGTGCGCTCTCCATCCCCAGCCGCTACATCCACACCCCCGTGCAGATGGTGGACTACGACGACGTGCAGAATACAGTGCGTCTGCTGGTCAACGCGCTGAGCGGGCCGGTGGATGTGGGCGGCTAACCAGAAGGCCAGAAGTTGAGCTTTTTGCAAAAATTCAGCTTCGCATAGACGAGGATTGAGAGATGACAGTGAAAAGTGTAATGCTCCAGTTGCCTGAAGCTCTCTACCTGCGCCTACAACAGGCTGCCAACGGTATGCATCAGTCGCTGGATGAAGTCTTGATTCGCGCCGTTCAGGTGGGCAGCCCGCCCAGTTGGGAAGACGCGCCTGCGTCCTTCCAGGGCGATCTGGCAGCTTTGGACCGGCTTGATGATCAGTCTTTATGGCGTATTGCCCGCCGCACCCAGTTGGAGCAGGATTGGACGCGTTATCAGGAGTTGCTGGAGAAGAATGCAAACGGTGTCATCACCGCTGACGAACGCATAGAACTGGAACAATTGCGTACAGAAGCCGACCGCTTTATGTTGCGCAAAGCCCACGCCGCGGCCCTGCTGCGGTGGCGCGGGCACACCGTACCCCTGGCAACTACCCCGCATCCCCAATAATGAGCGCCTATCTCCCCCGTCCTTTGCGTCAGCGATTGACCGCCGCCGATGGCAGTCGCTGCGCGTACTGTCAGACAGCCGTAGAGAACACGGGTCAGCCGTTAACTGTCGATCATGTCATTCCCCAGGCCCAGGGCGGTCAGACCGATTTTGACAATCTATGCCGGGCCTGTCGCCGATGCAATGAAAATAAGGGCACGACAATTCTTGCTCTCGATCCGCTGACAGGGGATGTCACTCCCCTCTTTCATCCGCGTCGCCAACGCTGGCAGGATCATTTTGCCTGGGACGAAACTGGGTGTCGGGTTCTCGGCCTGTCGGCGTGTGGCCGAGCAACAGCCGTTGCGCTGAATATAAACAACGAAGTGATGGTTGATGTGCGCCGGCGCTGGGTCAGCGCAGGTTGGCATCCTCCCGGTTGACCAGTATCGTAGCCTGTATTTGGTCTAGTGAAACCATTGCACTAGAATAGAACTATGCCTGTCATCAAGCGGTTTGGAAACTGCGCGATCAAAATGTATGCCGATGAACATCCACCTGCGCATTTTCATGTGGAATTCTCCGATGGAATGCGCTGCTCAGTCGAGATCGATAGCCTGACGATCTTAATTGGCGCAGTCCATCCGTTGCGTCGTCTGCGTGAACCGCTGGCGTGGGCTGCTGAAAATCGTGATTTGCTGCGAGGGAAGTGGAGGGAACTGACAAAATGATGAAACCGCCGCGCATTGAAGGTGTGGAAGTGATTTCTCCGCTGCGGCTGCGCATCGCCTGGAGTACCGGGGAGTTTCTCGATGTCGATCTTTCTGAGCCGATCGTTCACCTGCAGGCTTTAGCGCCGCTGCGCGATCCGATTCTATTTGCTGGCGTTCAGATCGGCGAATGGGGTCACAGTCTAGTTTGGAACGACGAGGTCGACCTGGGCGCAGATCGACTGTATGAGCGCAGCAAAGAGCAGGCCGGCGAGGTCACTCCGAGTCAGTTCGACGCCTGGATGCGCAGCCACCAATTATCACTGACCACTGCCGCCGAAGCGTTAGGTATCTCGCGGCGGATGGTTGCCCATTACCGCACGGGCAGCCGCCCAATACCGAGGATCGTCCACCTGGCGTGCAAGGGCTGGGAAGTTCAACACGCCGGCCGCGCATAGATGGGTACGCAGCGTACCCCAACTGTCACTGCGCGTCGGCGCTGGGTCAGTGCAGATTGGCATCCTGCGGGTTGATCAGCCTCGCCCGTCTGGAACGGGTACATGCAGGGGGAATGGATGGGAGTATCCCATCCATTCCCCCTGTATGGCTTTACCCAACAAAATCGAATGGGAGGCGTGCTAGTCGCCCACCACCACCGGATCGACCGGGATCATGAGATGTTCGTAGGGCGTCCCCGCAAACATCACGTAGGGGCCGCCGTAGTGGTGATCGTGGGACATGGTGGGGTCGAGCGGTTCGGGATAGACGACCATGATGTGGCGTGGTTCGATGTTCCATGTACCGCCCTCCGCCGGGGCCATGATACTGGGGTCGTCGTTGTCCGCATTGGCACCGCCAAAGAACATGTAGCCGATGCCCGGTGTGGTGAGGTTGGGATCCGTCCCGGCCATATACGCCTTGAACCATTGGGTAAAGCTCGCATCCAGACACATGGGGTCATTGACCGGCGTGGCCATTGGCAACATATACTCGTTGTTTGGATCATAGTCGTCGGGAAGGCAGGTCCAGCCGTTGCTGCCTTCGCGCAAGACGCTCCATTCGCCGCCCGCCTCGGTGGGCCAGTCGAGAATGGTGGCATCCTGGGCAATCTCCGATGGGCCTGCGCTCATGGCGCTGCCGATGCGGTCAGCAGGGTCGACGGGCGTCAGCGAAGGGATTACAATGGGTGCCATCACATGTTGATAGGGCGTATCGGGATACATCACAAAGGGCATGTTCATGCCCTCGTGCATTGCGGTGGGAGAGCCTTCTGGCATCACGCCGCCGGGGAAGCTAAGCGCGATGTGGGGTGGTATGAAATCGTAGCCCTTGCCTGCCGGCGGTGCGGCAGCGAAGGGGTCATCATTGTCGATGGAGGCTGTTCCTGGATAGCCGTAGACGACCCCAGGCCTGGTGAGAATAGGGTCAGTCCCGGCAAAGAGGGCATCAAACCACGGGATCCACGCTTCGTCATAACAGAGTGGATCGTTGAGTGGCGTGGTGGCAAAGGGGAAGCCTTCGTCGGGAATACATGTCCAGCCGTTGGTGCCTTCGCGCAGCACGGGCATTTCGGACGTCCATTCGACGATCTTGGCTTCCCTGCTAATGGCTGCGGGGCCGCCGCTCATGGCGTTGGCGATCTTTTGTTCGATGGTGATCTGGTCCCAGGGCAACATAGCAGGTGCCGCTGCCAAGACCGGTTGCGCTGGCACAGCTTGCACAGCCTGCGGTGGCGGCAAAAGGATCGGCTGGCAGGCGGCCAGCACGAACATGGCCAGAAGGGCAAGGCCGAGGTGCAATAACCACTTTCTCAACATATTGATCTCCTTGGGTAGACTGAACTTTGTGTAACTGAAACAGTAGACGCTCACTTCATTTACAAAACTGCTGCCAATTCCGTTATGGATCGTCACCTCCTCCCTGTCTGCTTACCACCTCCAACCCTGGCAGCTTGGCGAGCAGAAACGCCACCACATCTGGCCAGGCGCGGAAATAGCGTGTTTCGCCACCCAGAAGATGCTTGACCTGCATACGCACCTCGCGCTGGTCGTCGGCCAACGGCTCCACCCACAACCGCAGCAGGAAGAGATGCGTGCGCGGATGCCCCTGATCTGGCTGCATAGATACGCGTTCTCGTGAAACCTGGACAGAGATCGACTGCCTGTCAATCAGCGGCCCCACCACGGCGACTGTATAGTTTGTCCATTGGCGGATGAATAGAGGATAGCTGGCGCACCGTTCTCAGAGCGTGATGCGCAGCGTTCTTTGGGGATGAGTTTGAGGAAATCGTGGGGGAAAAGGTCTAACCAAACGTTCTGTGGGTCATGTGGCTTGCTTCAACTCTGCCAGAAGCGACTGCGCGTCTTGCAGATCCGGCGTGTCAAAGCCTTCGCTGAACCAGCCGTAAATGGCGGCCAGCAGGCGATAGGCTTCGCTTTGTCTGCCCTGCTGTTGCCACAGGCGCGCCAGACTCAGCGCGGCGCGCAGTTCCAATGCTTTGGCGTTCTGCCTACGGGCTATGTCCAGGGCTTGTAGAAAACAGCCTTCTACTGCCTCTTGCGTAGCTCCCTGGGCAAGCAGCAGTTCGCCTTTCTGACGATGCAGTTCGGCGCTCCAGTACCGCTCGCCTGTGCTGTTGGCCAGGGCCAGGGTATCGGCGACCACGGCCAACCCTTGCTCAAATTGGTTAGCTCGGCCATAAGCCTCGATCAGAAACGAAAGAAATTCCGGCGAGAACATCACGACGCCTGTCTGCTGCCGGATTTCCATACCCTGGCGGAGCAGGACGATACCGGCTTCGTTTTCACCGCGCTCCACGAGCAGCCAGCCCCGGTTGATGATCGCCTCTGTTTCCCAGTGGGCAATGCGGTGTGTGGTGGCCAGGGCAATGACCTCTTCTGCGCGTGCTTGAGCGGCTGGCCGTCGGCGCAGATACCATTCCAGGGTGAAGGTAAAGCTGGTGGCGATGAGTTGACTGTACGGGCGTCCCAGCCTGCGCGCCAGGGCCAGCGCCTCGTCCTGGTGCGCCTGCGCCTGCATGGGGTAGCCCAGAAACCAGAGAGTGGCGGCCAGCCGCGAGAGCAGGGTCACCCTGAGGTTGCGGTCGTGATCCAATGCATCCGCCGCCGGCTGTTGGGCATTGGAGAGGGCCAGGGCGCGGCCAAAATAGTCCTGCGCCTCCAGAAAGTACCCCTGGTGAAAGCGTGCCGTGCCAGCCGAGCGCAGGGCATCCAGGCTGTAGATGGGTTTTTGTATTGCCTCGGCCAGAGACAGCATCTCCTCTGCCAATGCGTCGGCCAACGGCCAATGACCGCGCTGCCCCCAATAGTTGCGCAGACCGCGCAGTGCCAGGAAAAGTTTCTCGCCGTGTTCGATACGTAGGCACAGTTCCCTGGCCTGGCTATAGGCTGTTTCCACCTCCGGCGCGGTGTAGCCCTTCACCAAAATCAACGCATCACCCAACAACTGGAGCGTATCGGCTTTCTGTTCCATGCGTGCGGGCGTGGTTGGCAGGCTATCCAGCAGGGCAAGCGCCTTGTTCAGATACGCAACCACTTCGGGGTAGGCGCCAAGCTGGTGCGCGCTGGTCGCAGCCTGGCGGTAGTAGGCAATCGCCTGCTCAGGCGCGCCTGCCCGTTCGTAGTGGACCGCCAATTGACCACAGACCGTTTCCAAGGCGTCGCCATAGATCGTTTCCAGGGCGCGGGCGATGCGACGGTGCAACAAGCGCCGCCGCGCCAGGCTGATCGTCGTATAGGCCATCGCGCGGATGCTGTCATGGCTGAAGTCGTAGCCGTCGCTGCCCTGCTCGCGGATGAGCCGTCGCTGCCAGAGTTCGTCAAGCCCCTGCACCAGGCTATCTTCCATCAGCCCACTCGCCTGGGCCAAGACGGGAAAGACAAACGAACGGCCAAGTACAGCGGCCAGGCTAGCCAGTTCGCGTGCCGCTGGCGAGAGTTGGGCCAGGCGACGACCGATGATGGCCTGGGCTTGGGGGGGAAGCCAGGGGAGGTCGGGGTTGCCTGGTGACGCCGCCGTACCCTCCTGTACCGCCTGCCATTCGCCCAGAGGGTTCTCTGTCTGGGCGCGCACCATTTCCACCAGGAACAACGGATTGCCTTCGCTGGTACGGTAGAGTTCGTCAAGCGTCGCGCCGTCCAGGTCCTGCGCCGCCACCTGGCTGGCCAGGGCCGCGCTTTCGGCCGCGGTCAGGGGAGTCAGTTCGATTTCGGTGAGTTGGCCTCGGCTGCGCATCTCGAACAGGAGGGGTGTGAGCGGGTGGCGCTCCTCCACCTCTTCGGGGCGCAGACTGCCGACGACAAGCAGGCGCGCCGCGGGGTCGAAGCGCAGAAGATAATGCAACCATTCCAGAGTCTCCTGGTCGCACCACTGCAGGTCATCCATCACCAACAAGAGCGGTTGGTCGGCGGCCAAAATGGTGTGCGTCAGCGCTTCGAAGAAGCGTTGGCGCTGCCAACTCTCGGTCAGCGGTTCGGGACTGGGCAGCGCTGGCCGCTCGTTGAGGAGTTCGGGCCGCAGGCGGGCCACCTCACTGAGCCAGAGATTGGGCAGTTGCTTCCAGACGCTCTGGAAGACCTCCGCACGCAACCATTCGGTCACGGGGGCATAGGCCAGACTCCCCTCGGCGGCGTAGGCGCGCGCGTGTGCCTGGCTGATGCCTTGCTGCCGTGTCCAGTCGAGCAGTTCCTCGGCCAGTCGCGTCTTGCCCATGCCTGCTTCGCCCACGATGCAGACAAAATGTACCTGTCCATGCAGGCTCTTCTGCCAGGCTGCCTGCAACCTCGCCCAGGCCGCCTGGCGTCCCACCAGGCGCGCCGGGTGTCCACTGGGCACGGAAAGCGTAGATGGCAACGAAGGCAGTTCCATACGGAGCAGACGCGCATAATCTGCCTGCGTCTCCTGGCTCGGTTGCACGTCCAGTTCGCGCGCCAGGATTGTGGTACAGACGTGATAGGTGCGCAGGGCGCTGGCGCGGTCGCGGTTGAGCGCGTGCAAGCGCATCAAGTGGCGATAGGTCGTCTCGAGCAGCGGGTCGCTGCGCAGCAAATGCTGGGCATGGCGGATGGCCGACGGGTAGTCACGCAGGCTTTCACAGAGCGCCACCAGTTGCTCTAAGGCGTCAATCAGCCGCTGGCGCAGCCGTTCCCGTTCGCTCAGGAGCCAATCTTCATAGCAACCGGGCAAGAGGTCGCCACCGTAGAGGGCCACCGCATCTTCGAGGGCGGCACGGGCCGCGGCAGAACGTTCCGCGTGGGCCGCTTCCTCCGCGCGCGCCAATGCCTGCTCGAACTCAGTTACATCAGAGCGAAAGAGGCCCTCGGCTTTCCAGGACAAGACTTTGCCATCGATCTGCAAAAACGCATCCACGCCAGGCCAGGCGCGACGCAGGAGATGGAGCAACTGGCGCAGATTGGTATGGGCCTGGGCTTCTGACGAATCCGGCCAGAAGAGAAAGGCGAGCTGCTGGCGCGACGGGGGCGTGTGGCGATGCAGGGCCAGATAGGCCAGCAAGGCGTGCAGGCGCGTCTGGGGGATCGCTACAGGCGCATCCTGGGAAACGAGGTGGAAATTGCCCAAAAGAGTTAGCTGGAATTCAGCCATTGTGGAGGCAGGGATAGGCAAAGGGTGCAATGTATTATGCGCGTGGCGACAGCCGGATGCGCTTGCCATCCACGACGGCCACGATTTCCAGTTGACCGCCGAGCGCAGTCACGTAGCGCCGTAATGTGGAGAAATGAAAGTCCTCGCGGCGTTCCAGTTTGGATAATTGCGATTGGGTGACGGCCATACGCTGCCCCAACTCTTCTTGTGTCAGACCTGCGGCTTCGCGCAGAGCGCGCAAATCCATCTCTAGAAGCTCCTGCTCAACAGCGTCATCGATCTGCTGAATCTGTTCAGCGGTGAATTTTTTGGCTTTGATTTCGCTCCAGGTGTGGGTTGTCATCGCTTCGCTCCTGAACCTCGAAAGCCTTGCTCGCGCAGATAATCTTGCCAAATGGTTTCGGCTTTGGGTATCATTATGGCATAGAACCGATTGTCGCCTGTTTTGTCACCGCCCAACAACAGGACGGCTTGACGCAAGGGATCGAATGCGTAGAAGACACGGAGCGGTCTGCCACCACTCTGAATGCGTAGTTCCCGTAAAGGGTAGGCTGTCCCCTGTATGGCGGATGAGTAGGGAAAGCCAAGCGCTGTCCCTTTGGCTTCTAAGAGGCCGACGACACGAGCAACCGCCATACTGTCTGTGTCGTCCAGCGCAAGGAACCATTCCTCAAAGACATCAGTGCCCAGAACTTCGATCATAACTGATTATGCCATTAAGTGACTATTTTGCATAGGACAAATGAGACGTAAGATCGCCTTCGATCTCACGTCTCACGTCTCACGTTTCACTCCTCACCTTCTATACCGCCACTGCCGTCGACTTCGACATCTCGCGCACTTCCTCGGCTGTCACTTCCCGCCCCAACTCGCTGGAACGGTAGATACCCTCGGAGATCAGCATACAATTGAGCGCAATCTCGGCAGTGGGTAGCAACTCCACCCGCCCATCCACGGCCGCGATCCAGTGGTGTTGCGGGCTGTCGTAGACATCGCCCTGCTCCAACACATTGTGCAGCCGGTAGCTGAAACGGTCCAGATTGGCCGTGCTGTCCAGGTCCAGGTCGCCCACGCTGCGGAAGAAGCCGAAGGGTGTGAGACGCACGCCGCCCTCGCTGCCCACGACGATGGAGCCGCTCAGTTCGTCCAGATGGATGGCCCAGGCTTCGATAATGTCCAGCGTCATATTGTCGGCCAGCCGCACAAAGCCCAGCCCCAACTCCTCCACGCTGTAGCCGCTCTTCTCCTGACGGCGGGCATCCATCGGCATCTCCTGATAGGTCTTGCCGGAGATGCGCAGGACATTCGGGTTGCCCAGCAGATAAAGCATTGTGGAGATGTGATAGACGCCCATATCGTAGAGCGCGCCGCCGGTGGCCGTCTGCTTCTGCACAAAGGCAGGCGATCCGTAGCCGTCCACATACGGGCGCCCGCGCCGCCGGTGGCCCACGGAGCGGGCGTGGTAGAGCGTGCCCAACTGCCCGGCATCGATGAGGGCTTTGGCCGCTTTGGTGTGGTTGGCGAAGTATTCCTGGTTCTGGATGCTGAGCATTTTGCCCGTGCGCTGGGAGGCTTGCAGCATTGCCTCGGCGTCGGCATAGGCCCCGGCCATCGGCTTCTCGCAGAAGACGTGCTTGCCTGCTTCCAATCCGGCTACGGTTATGGGCCGGTGGAAGTTGTTGTGCAGACAGACATCCACGGCCTGGATGTCGTCCCGCTCCAACAGCTTGCGGAAGTCGCTGTAGACGTGCGGGATGCCGTGCAGGGCCGCCACCCGGTTGGCCTCGGCCTCGGCCACATCGGCCACGGCCACCACTTCCACGTGCTCCATTTTGCTGTAATTGTTCAGATGGCTCTTGCCGATCTGCCCCACGCCGATGACGCCGACGCGGGTTTTGGAAGAAGATGTCATAGGGAGTGTTCCTTTGGTGGATGGGATGGAGATGAATGGAAGGAATTGGTGATTGGGTGATTGGGATATTGGCGTGAATCACCCAATCACCTACTTACCCAATTCGCGTTTGATCAACGCCAACGTCTTCACGGCCGCGCCCCGCTCATCGCCGTCGTGGGGGACGCTCTCGATGCCCCAGGCTCTGGTGTAGCCGCTCTCTCGCAGCAGGCGGAAGGCATTGGAGAGGTTGACCGACGGGTCGTTGCCCTGCTCGTCGAAGGCGAAGGTTTTGATGTGGAGAAGGCTGGCGTAGCGGGCGCACATCTCCCAGCCCAATTCCTGCTCGCCCTCGGCCCAGTTGTTGGTGTCAAAGAGCAGACCCAGCCCGTCCACCGCTTCCAACACTGCGACCACATTTTCCGGGTGTTTCGTCGGCCCCCAGTGATTTTCCACAATTACTTCCAACCCTTTGGCGCGAGCGCGGGGGATCAGTTCGTTGTAGCCGTCTACGATAATCTGTAGCATTTCGTCGCTCATTACATCAACCCGCCCGCCCGTATCAATACGCACCTGGGACGCGCCCAGAAACTCGGCCACATCCAGCCAGGCAGCGGCCACGGCGCGGGTCTTGGCCCGCTCCTCGGCGGTTGGCTCGTAGATGTGGCCGCCGTCCACCGCCACACAGCCGAAGGGCAGGCCAGCGGCATCCCCCGCGGCCTTCACCTGGGCAAGCCAGCCCCGGTCAGTCAAGCCCGGCTCCAGGTGCTTCATCCAGGGGTCCAGTTGAGTGAAGCCGTACTCTTTGCAGAAGTCGATGTAACCGAAAATATCCATCGAGCCATTTTCAAAGCTGCGACGGAAGCTGTAGGAGATGATACTGTAGCGCATGGGGGGTTCTCCGTGTGGGGGGTGGGTAAGTCAGGCAAAAGAGGAGGTGGAGTCAATCAATCACAAAAGACGGGTTTCACAATTCAGGCGTTTGCTGAGGCAAGAAGAGTAGCATCGACCGGTTTACTCTCAATGTAGAGGGTATCGTAACTCAAATCGAGTTCCCCCGGCCATTCTACAGACCCAGCCACAACCCGCGCCGCCCGAAAAGTTGCCTGATTTTGCAGCCGAGAAAAAACGCCTCGCTGCAAATAGGGTTTGATGTCGAATATCCGCCGTTCGCCATTGGTAAACGTCAGACTGAGACAATAATTATCCAGCGGTTCAATGTTCAAAACATAAGGGTTCACATTTGTCTCCAATTTCAACGGTTCAATTCTGAACACTTCTTCGCCATTCACGGCCAATTGCCAATCAGCGTCTAATTCTTCGCGATGGATTTCAATCCACGCTTGCACAAGCCGCGTCTTATTGGCGGGGAACTGTCCAGTCAAAATCTGTCCACTTTCAATGCTGAAGACAGCTTTTTGGTCCGCGTACTCCGCATGGATATGGGGCACGTGATGCTGCTTGTTGTCAAAAAAATAGATGCGGATCACAACGCCATAGAACATCGAAAGAACTGGCATTTCTCCTTCTCCTACAACGGGTTAGAGTTTGCGTCTTTAGTTGGAATAGGCCACAATAGAGCTGCCAATCGATAGATAGTATTCTACACCCAACCGGGCTTTCCAGCAATGGAATTACCGCCCATCATCCCGTCCCACACCCATTCCCCAAAAGGAGAACCCGATGAAATTCGAACACGCCGCCATTAACGTACCCGATGTGAAAGCCGCGGCCCAGTGGTACGTGGACAATCTGGAAATGCGCATTGTCATCGCCGGGCAGGCCGCGCCCTACATGACCTTCATCGCCGACAGCGCGGGCAGTATGATCGAACTCTACAGCCGCACGGACATTGCCCCCCCAGACTACAGCGCCATCGACCCCTTCAACCTGCACTTCGCCTTTGCCGTAGAGGATATGGAAGCCACCCGGGATGCGCTGGTGGCTGCCGGCGCAACAGTTGTCGGTCAGATCAACACCACTCCCGCCGGCGACCAACTGCTCTTCTTGCGCGACCCCTGGCAAGTACCGATTCAGATCGTCAAGCGCAAGAAGCCGATGGTGTAGTGCTGCGTGCTGCGTAAGGTGGGGTAGCCACAAGTCAAAGACGTGCGTAGTGCGTGGTGCGTGGACCAATCGTCACTACTGCTTGACGCACCACGCACTACGTGTAGCGGCGAACGACTACAGACGG
>CAMDQF010000076.1 GCA_945905745.1 Litorilinea aerophila | reverse complement strand
TCGAAATAAGGTGATTTTACACGCTTTTGCACGATCTATTGATGTTTTGGTTGTTAAGGTGCTGCACGATGTACTGA
This sequence comes from Litorilinea aerophila, assembly GCA_945905745.1. Taxonomy (GTDB): domain Bacteria; phylum Chloroflexota; class Anaerolineae; order Caldilineales; family Caldilineaceae; genus JACQGT01. The sequence continues at coordinate 23,552 of CAMDQF010000076.1, read as the reverse complement.
TGTTTTCTCAACTACGTTGTGCACGATGTATTGATGGACTACACCTAGCACATAGACCCGCTGGTCCGGGCGGACGTGGCACTGTTCCAACAGTTGCAGGGCCGCGGCCAGGGGTTCCACAAAGACGGCCTGCTCGTCAGAGAGTGTGTCGGGCAGGCCGTGCAGATTGGCGACGGGCAGGGTCAGGAAGTCGGCAAAGGCCCCGTCCCGGCGGATGATGCCCAACGATTCCCGCTGGCGGCAATGTTTGCCCAGCCCACGGCGGCAGAGGTCACAGTGGCCGCAGCCGATGTTGAGTTCACCGGCCACCCGCTGGCCGATCCATTCGGCGTGGCCGGGGGCGTCCACCACTTCCCCCACAAATTCGTGGCCCAGCACGCCCCGATAGCCTCCTTTGTAGCCCGCCAGCAGTTGCAAGTCTGTGGCGCAGATGCCAGCCAGCCGCACCCGGATCAGCGCTTCGTCTGGGCCGGGCGTGGGTACGGGATAGTCGGTCTCCAGAAGGGGGCCGTTGTCGGTGAGAAGGAGGGCGCGCATACGACTCTCCAATCAAAAACAGCGAAGCCAAGTGGCTCCGCTGTTAGAAATGGAAGTTCGACTTTAGAAAAAGTCGAACTTCTGGTTTAGGCGGAAACAACGAGTCCGTTGATTTTTTCGGGGACGGGCTTGCCCACGAGAGAGTGTTCTTCCCAGGCCACCACCACTGGCGCAGCGTTGAAGATCGAGGAATAGGTCCCGGAAATCAGCCCGACCAGCAGTGTCGACACAAAGACGCGCAGCGTTGCCCCGCCAAAGATCAGCAAGGCCACGAGGATGAGCATCGCTGTAATCTGTGTGGCCATAGAACGGTGAACCGTCTCAAGCAGGCTGCGGTTGGCGATAGTGGCGTAGGATTCGCCGCGATGACGCCGCAGATTCTCGCGGATGCGGTCAAGGATGACGATTGTGTCATTCACCGAAAAGCCGATGACCGTCAACGCTGCCGTGAGAAAGAGCGCGTCGATCTCCCAGCCAGCCACCAGATTCATCACTGACAGGAAGGAAATAGTCACCAACACATCGTGAACCAGAGCGACAATCGCGGCTGTGCCGAAACGCAATGGATGGGAGACTTCGCGGAAGGCAACGGCAATGTAGATAAGAATCAAGACACAGGCCGCAATGACGGCCAACAGAGCCGCTTGGCTCACTTCGGCCCCGATCGTCGGGCCGATGCTGCGATAGGAGCGTTCGTCAAAGGCACCGAAGCGGGCGGTGACGGCTGCAATCAGCGTATCTTTTTGGTCCGGGTCAATCGTCTTTAGCTTCAATTGGACTGTGCGCCCGTCTTCTTCCACCAAAAAGGCAGTTGTATCGGGATAGCCGGTTTCCACAAAGATCTGGCGTACTTCGGTGGGGGCGATGGGCTGTTCAAAGCGCATTTCCCATTGGGTGCCGCCCGTATAGTCGATGGCCAGGGGCAGCAGCGTGCCGACGGTCGCCAGATTCCAAATCATACAGAGAATGCCCGGCAGAATGGCAATCAGCGAGATGCTAAACCAGAGACCGCGTCGTTCGACAAGATTCATATCAAAAAGTCCTCGTTATTATAGTTTCAAAGGTAAAGATTTTCTCTGTAGGGGCGCTTGCTTGCTGCGCCCGTATCGTGTGTGCTGGGCGCTTGCTTGCTGCGCCCCTACAGTTGTTCTCGTTAGTAACCGATCAACCCGCGATTGTCCAGCAGCCTCTGCCCCTGGGTGGAGAGAAAGGCGCGCATGAATGTGCGGGTGACAACGACAGCCGTGAACATTGAGAGCAGCACACCGACCGCCAGCGTGACGGCAAAGCACTTGACAATGCTGGCCCCAAAGTTGTTGCCAAACCAGTAGAGTACAGCGCAGGTGATGAGGGTTGACAGATTGCCGTCGCGGATGGCAGGCCAGGCCCGGCTGAAACCGGTCTCTACAGCCAGACGCACAGAACGTCCGGCGCGCAGCTCTTCTTTCATCCGCTCAAAAATCAGAATGTTGGAGTCCACCGCCATACCGAGAGAGAGAAGGAAACCGGCGATACCCGGCAAGGTAAGGGTGAGGGGCAGGAGTTTATAGATGGCGATATTCAACGCCACGTAGACCGAGAGGGAAACGTCCGCCAGAAAACCGGGTAGACGGTACAGAATCAGCATAAAGAGTAGCACCATCGACATGCCGATAATGCCGGCGGTCAAACTGGCGTCCACCGAATCCTGGCCCAGGCTGGCCCCAATCGTGCGTACATCCACTACTTTCAACGGTACGGGCAGCGCGCCGTAGCGCATCTGTACGGCCAGACCGTCGGCCTCTTCCCGGCTGAACTGGCCGGTGATGACACCGCTGTCGCTGATGGCCGCATTGATCACCGGGGCGGAGAGCACCCGACCATCCAACACAATCACCAGCGGCTGCCCGATGTGGTTGCGGGTATATTCGTAGAATTGGCTGCTGCCGTCGCCGGTCAGGTTGAATTGAATCTGCCACTGGTTGAACTCGTCCTGGGAGGCGATGGCGTTCTGCAGAATGTCACCGGTCATCACCGTTTCAAAGACCCGATCCGGGAAAGGGGTGAAAGCGGCTGCGCTGGGATCAGTCGCCAGGGCACGGGAGACAGCATCCGGTCGATTGGTGGTGTTGATCACCTGGCCGCTGGTCAATTGTTCACCGGCAGGCTCAATGAATTCCAACTGACCGGTAGAGCGGATGGTGTTGATGGCCTGATCCGGGTTGCTGACGCCGGGCAACTCGATGATCATCCGTGTATCGCCCTGCAACTGGACATTCGGCTCGGAGACACCCAGGCCGTTGACACGCTGCTCGACAATCACCTTCGCCGTACTCAGCGCGCCTGCTTCAACCTCCTGGCCTTCAGGCAGATCCACCTCCAACAGCACCTGGGTACCGCCCTTCAGGTCAAGCCCCAGAGTCAGGTCCCTGATGTCCCGTTGGGTGTTCTCGCCAGGGGCCAGTGCTTCTTCCAACCAGAGCGGATGGTCGATAGGCAGGCTGATATAGAGGGCTGCGACAAAGAGTAGAAGTATCCCCACGAGGGTGAGGCTGTTGTTGTTCTGCATACCGAATCCTTCTCTTTTGGATAATTGCGTTGGCTAGTTCCCTGAGCGACAATCCGTTGGCAGTTCTGCTACCATCCGGCCCGCCAGGAAGAGCATACCAGCGTGCAGTCCCAGGCTGCGGGGCCCAGGCTGCGGGGCATAGTGGCGACAAGGGATAGCACCATTCAAACCTGCCCATTATAGACCAGCCCGATCTGAGTGTCAAAATCGGTTCAACATTTCAGCCGGACTGTTGTCACTTTTCGCTGCCACGGGTATACTCATACTCATTGCCTGTTCATCTCTCCAATCACAGGAGACAGTACCGTGTCCCCTCAACCCAATATTCTCGTCATAATGACCGACCAGCAGAAGGCCACGGCCAGCCATCTCTGGGGCAATGGCTTTTGCCAGACGCCCAATCTGGCCCGGCTGGCTGCCGAAGGGGTACTCTATGCGCACGCCATTACCCCCCACCCCCTCTGTATGCCGGCCCGGGTCGCCTTCTGGACGGGTCGCTATGCCCACAGCACAGGCAGTCGACGCAACGAAACCCCGATGAAACCTGATGCCCTCCACGCTTTTAAGCTTTGGAAAGAGAGCGGCTATCGCTGCGGGCTGATCGGCAAGAACCACTGCTTTACGGAACAGGCCGATCTGAACCTTTTCGATGTCTGGTGCGAGATCAGTCACGGCGGGCTGCCAGCAGACCCAGCAACCAGAGGCATGGAATGGTTTCGGCCCATCGAGAGCATTCACGCCGCCCACGAACTGCGCCGTACACTGACACCCCAGAACCCCCGTTTTGGCTTTGCCATTTCGGATCACCTGCCCCTGGAGGATCACAGCACCGGTCTGGTGGCCGGGCAGACTGTGCGCTTTCTGGAGGAGCAGGTCGCTGCCCAGGCCGACCAGCCCTTCGCGCTCTGGGTCTCCTTCCCGGACCCCCACGAACCCTGGGTCTGTCCCCGCAGCTATTTTGAAGAGATGGAAGATCAGGTGCAGCTTCCTCCCTGGCGGCCCGGTGAATTCAGCGACGGCACGGCCCCGCAACGCAACCAGGCGCTCTACGAAATGCTGGGCGTGCGCAGCGAGGAGATCGACGATCTGCGCGGGCTGCTGGCCGCCTATTACGGGATGGTACGCTTTCTGGACGATGGGGTGGGACAGATTTTGGACGCGCTGGAACGGACGGGGCAGCGCGAGAATACGATTGTCGTCTTCTGCTCGGATCACGGCGACTTTATGGGCGAGCATCGGATGCAGTGCAAAGGTGGCCTCTTCTACGACGCGCTGGTGCGGGTTCCGCTGATCGTCTCCTGGCCGGGACAGATTCCTCAGGGCAAACGGGATGATTCGCTGGTCAATTTGATCGACATTGTGCCCACGATTTTTCATCTGCAAGACGTAGAGGCCCCTGCCACTTTTCAGGGCCAACCATTGCCCACTGCCACGGCGACCCCGCCCCGGGACGCGGCCTTTTCCGAGTACGGCGCGGGCGGGCCATTCTTCCATCTCTTGGATTTGGCTCGGCTACCCGAACCCCATGGGAGGAACACACTTATTCAGACCCTGCGCTGGCGGGAAGCCGAAGGGCGGCGCAAGATGGTGCGGACAAGGGCCTGGAAATACATTCACGACTCGATGGGGGATCGGGATGAACTCTACGATCTGGCTGCTGACCCCTGGGAGCTGACGAATGTGGTGGATGATCCGGCCAACAGGGCAGTGCTGGCGGAGTTGCGGCTGCGTCTGGCCGACTGGAGCATAGACACCGAAGACAGCCCGCCGGTTCCCCTGCCAGAGAAGAAGTATTATCGCCTCAGTTGATTCAGATTCTCTGGAACATCTGCTACAATACTATTCGGGCACGAAGCCACAATCCCCAACACTTCAGGTTTGACAGCGATGCCACTGTGACGTACTGACTCGCTCGAAAGGAAAGGGCCGAGGCTTTTTCGGCAACGGCTGAAAAGTTACCAATTGTAATCCAGCATCTCATCATCACTCTACTACCACGAAACTACTACAAGAGGAAACGGTTTTGCTAAAAGCAGGTATTTTTTTAGATGTGGAAAATTTGAGCAGGAATGGCGGATGGGGCATCCGCTATGAGATTATTAAGGAATTGGTGGTCGCGCAAGGGGATATGGCTGTGCTGCGGGCCAATGCCTATCTGGCTGTAGATGTGGAGCGGGAAGCCGAGGATCCGGTCTATCGCCAGCGCTCGTCCGACTATCGAGCGGCCATCCGGCGTACGGGCTTTCATCTGATCCACAAGGAGGTACGCCGCTATCGGGATGCCGAAGGGGAATTGGTGTTGAAGGCCAACGCCGACCTGGACCTGGCTGTGGACGCCCTGCTCCAATCGGATAATCTGGACTACATTCTGCTGGGCAGCGGCGACGGCGACTTTCTGCGCCTGGTGCGCGCCCTGCAAAACCGGGGCAAACGGGTGGACCTGATCTCCTTTGCCAATGCCAGCAATGATCTGATCCGGGAGGTGGACAACCATTTCAACGGTTTTCTGATCCCCAATGTAGTGCCAGCAGACAACCAGCGGGAGGGCCGTCTGCGCGGTGTGTTGCACGCGGTCAACGAGGAGAAGGGTTTCGGCTTTATGACTGTGCGCACGGGCCTGGGGCCGGACGATATGCGCTACGACGTCTTCTGTCACATCAGCGATGTCACCCGCAACGGGCAGGCCATCGACAACGCCTCATTTGCCAATCTCAAGAATCGGCGGGCTATCATCGAATTTGACCTGGTGCCGACCGAAGACGGACGGGTGAAAGCGGCGAATGCCAAGGAGTTCCGCTGGACCGGATGAGGCGGATGAGGCGGATGGGGAATGGGGATATCATCGAGTACACGTCAGCCATTCGCAGAATCCTCTTATCCGTGTGTATTAGGCTGCTTCACGAAAATAGGTACCCAGAAGTCCCCGGCACTTCACGAATACCAACGGGGTGATTGTGGCGTACCGACTCGCTTGGATAGAAAGTGCCAAAGCAATTCTCTGCGTCTCTCTGCCTCTGCGTCTCTGCGTTAAAATTCTGGCGTCTTCCTGACCAGTACAATCCGTGTATACAAATATATTGCTTCCGGCTTGGCCGGGGTAGGATCAATTGTGGGTTTTCGTGCCTGGCCTCTCTGGTTTAAAAAACATCCCGATCTGAGCTTCTGGCTGCTCTTTGCTCTGCTCAACTGTCTGCTCTTTCTGCCCGGCGTCTTGACCAGCGAGGAGGGCAGCGGCTTCTGGTCGGCTGTGACGAGCGCGCCAGCCCAGCGCTGGTACATCCTGGGCGTCTGGCGGCCCACAGCCGATGTAGGCCGATTGCATCTGGAGTGGCTGCTGCTGACCGCATTCTTTGTGGCGGCGCCATTTCTGCGCCGCACCGCCCCACGCCTGCTCCTGTTCTTGGGCTATCTCTTCGCACTGGTCTATGCGCTCTATGAGGCGGTCCTGCGCTCCCTCTACCAGATGGAGCCGGTCTTCTACAGCCAATACCGGATGTTGACCGAAGGCGTGGCATTTGTGTTTGAAAGTCTGACCATTCCTCTCCATTACTACCTGTTGGTGTTTGGGGGGGGCGGCCTGCTGTTGGCCGGACTGTATGCTGCTATCCGCCTGTTGACCAGCCAGAGCGTCGCCGGTAGTATCAGCCGCTTCTCCCAGGCTCTGCTGGCTCTGCTCGTCGTCTTCGGCCTGGGCCAGGCCGTGCGCTTCCAGCATTACCTGGCCCAACCGGAAATGGTAGTGAGTAGCCTCTTCTTCAAGGTGCAGGCCAATGTGGCTGCGTCGGAAAAGGTATACCAGACTGTACGCAGCTTTGACGACGCCTATGTGCGCCGGGCCTATGACTACCAGGGGCAGAAGCTGGTGACAAAGCCGAATGTCTATCTGCTCTTTGTGGAATCCTATGGCAGCGTTCTCTACAAACGGCCTGACTATTTGGGCCAATATACTGCCCTGGCCGATGAACTGGAAGCGACCCTGACGGCCAACGGCTGGCGCGCGGCCAGCGCGTTGAGCGAAGCGCCGACTTGGGGCGGCGGCTCGTGGATGTCCTATACCAGTGCCCTCTTTGGTCTGGATATCGACTCGGACCCAGAATACGAAATGCTGATGGATCGCTATCAGGTGGACGACTTCCCGGATTTGGGTGGCTTTTTGAAAGACCAGGGCTATCGTTTTTATGGCCTCTCCTCCATTGCCCTGGAACTCCCCGACGCCAAATGGGATCGTTACCTCAGATTTTACGGCGCGGACCGCTGGTTGCGCTATCGGGACCTGGGTTATGTCGGACCAAAGTACGGTTGGGGTCCAGCCCCTGCGGATCAATACGCGCTCAACCGGGCAAGGGCCGAAGTTCGCCAGGAGACAGACCTGCCCTACCTCTTCTTTACCATCACCCAGAACAGCCACTATCCCTGGGCGCCTCTGCCGGTGATTGCCGACGACTGGCAGACGCTCAATGTGGCGGCGGACGATCCGCTGCCCATTGACGCCGAAGGTATTCTGCACGAAACCAGACGGCAGAACTATTTCGATGCGGTTGAATATGACCTGCGGGTACTGGTTGATTTTATCCTGAATGAAGAAGACCCCAACGCGCTCTTTGTGCTGGTGGGCGATCACCAGCCGCCCCGGGTCTCCCGCAAGGACGACGGCTGGGAGACACCTGTTCACATCATCAGCCGGGATGCGGCGCTGGTGGAGAGCCTGACTGCATACGGCTTTGAGGCTGGGCTGGATGTGGCAACCCCTACGTCGTCGCTCCACCACGCGGGTATCCATTCCCTGCTGGCCCGTCTTTTATTGGATAGTTATGGAGAGCATAGACTCGCGTTGCCCCCATTTTTGCCCAAGGGCATACCCTTTTTGGGCACAGTAGTAGCTCAAATACAAGAAGGAGAGAAAACCCCATGAAACGATTTCTGCTGCTCTTGACACTGCTCGTTTTGCTGGCCGGGTGCGCCGCTGAGACGCCCGCGCCTGCCGAACCCACCGTCGCGCCTGCCGAACCTACTACCGCAGCCGTCGCATCTGTCCCGGTCAGCGCCGTTGCGGGTATGCGCACATTTGCGGTTGTCCCCGGCGAGTCTACCGCCTCCTATCTGGTGGACGAAGAGTTCTTCGCTGCCGCCCTCACCAAATACAACATTTTGGCGGGCAAGAGTGTCACAGTGGGAAGCACCCAGGAGGTAGCCGGTTCTCTGGCTCTGGAGCTGGGCGCGGATCAGCCTCTCGGCCCCAATCGCTTCACCGTCGATCTGCCCTCCTTGACCAGCGATCAATCCCTGCGCGATGGCTGGATTCGGGACAACGCCCTGGAATCGAACAAATTCCCCGAAGCGGTCTTTGTGGCGACATCCATCAGCGGCGCGCCAGAGAGCTACACCGATGGCACAGAGGTCAGCTTTCAACTGGTGGGTGACCTGACCGTGCGTTCCATCAGCCTGCCCGCCACCTTCGACGTGACAGCCACCCTCAACGGTGACACCATCACAGGCGTGGCTGAAGCCAAAGTGAAGATGAGCGACTTCGGCGTGACTCCGCCCAACTTTGCCAATACGCTGATGGTGGCTGATCTTTTCACGATTCGGATCGAACTGACCGCTAAGGAGCAGAAGTGAGCGAACTGACGATTCTCTGTCTTGGCAGCTTTTTTAAGGGCAACGAATTCCTGCGCGAGTGCAAACGCCAGGGCTGCCGGGTGATTCTGATCACTGTGGAAAAGCTGCGGGATGCGGCCTGGGCACGCGAGAGCATCGACGAGATTTTCTATATGCCCGAAATCATCCTGCCGGATGTCACCAAAGCCGTCAGCTATCTGGCCCGCTCCCGGCGCATCGACCGCATCGTGCCTCTGGACGACTTCGATGTGGAGACCGCCGCCGCCCTGCGCGAACATTTGCGCATACCGGGGATGGGCGACACCACCGCCCGCTACTTCCGGGACAAACTCGCCATGCGTGTGCTGGCCCAGGAGAGCCGCATTCCTGTTCCGCCCTTTGTCCACGTTCTCAACTACGACAGCCTGCGCGCTTTTATGGCCGACGTACCCCCGCCCTGGATGTTCAAACCCCGCTCCCAGGCCGGTTCGATCGGGCTGAAAAAGGTGGAGAACAGCGAGGAACTCTGGCGCAGTCTGGACGAACTGGGCGATCTTCAGTCCCATTACGTGCTGGAAAAGTATCTGCCCGGCCCGGTCTATCACGTGGATTCCATCGTTTCCGAGCGGGAAGTCATCTTCCACATCGCCCACCGCTACGGGCGACCGCCCATGGACGTTTTCCACAGCGGCGGCATCTTCACCACCCACACGCTGGATTACAACGACGCCGATACCCAGGCCCTTTTCGCTCTCAACCGCCAGGTGTTGACCAGCCTGGGAATGGTGCGGGGCGTCACCCACGCCGAATTCATCCGCTCGGATCAGGACGGCCGATTCTATTTTCTGGAAACGGCGGCCCGGGTGGGTGGGGCCAATATCGACGAACTGGTGGCCGCGGCCGCCGGGGTCAATCTATGGGCCGAGTGGGCGCGCATCGAACTGGCCCATCTGCGCGGGGAAACCTACTTTTTGCCCCCCTTCCGCCAGGAATACGCCGGGCTGATCCTCTGTCTGGCCCGGCAAAACAGACCGGACCTCTCTGCCTACAATGACGAGGAGATCGTCTGGCGGCTGCATAAGGAGAACCACGCGGGTCTGATTGTGGCTTCCCCTGGGGTTGAAAAGGTGCAAGCGCTGCTGGGAGGCTATGCCGAGCGCTTCTCCCAGGATTTTCTGGCGGTGTTGCCGCCTTCCACTACTGCCCAGGCGTAGGAAGCCGTGACCAATCATCTGGCATCTTCCGCAACCCCAACCAATCGCTTTCCTCTGGGCAGCGGACAGGACGGAGATGCCCGCCTTCGTCAGCGCCGGGTAGCCGAGCGGGCCAAGTCCCTGGCCATCGGCTTTGCCCGCTATCAACCGCCAGCCAGCTTTCCTCGTGCCTTGGCGGAGCCAGGCTATCTGTGCGATGAAAGCCACAATGCGGCCCGCCCTTTGCTGGAACGAATCCGCATTCTGGGGCTGATGGCGACCAGCCTGGATCAGTTTTGTGTGGATCAGGGCGGAGGCAGTGGCGAGGACGATGACGACAACCAGCCGGGACTCTTCTCTGACGACTTTTGCGCGGCGGTGGCTGGTCTGCTTGCCCGTTCTTCCCGGCTGCTGCGAACAGAACTCTTGCCTGCTCTGGCCCAAGAACGGAGCGCTCTCATGCGTCAACCCGCCACCCTGGACCAGGAGGAGCGGGTCTGGCTGCGCTCTTTCTTCCAAGCCCAGATTTTCCCGCTGCTCACGCCCCTGGCTATCGATCCCGGCCATCCCTTTCCCTTCATCAGCAGCTACAGTCTCAACTTTCTGGTGCAGTTGCGAGGATTGAAACCGGGATCGGCTCCCTCCAGCTCCAGTTTTGCCCGCATCAAAGTACCCCGTCTGCTCAGCCGCTTTGTCGAAGTGCCCCATTCGGAGATGGCAGAAGGCTCGAACGCCCGCAGTTTCGTGTGGAGCGAGGAGATTGTGCGCTTTTTCCTGCCGGAACTCTTCCCAGGACTGACTGTGGAAAATGCCTGGCTCTTTCGAGTCCTGCGTCCGGTCTCCGTCCTTCCCCATGATGGCGGACTTTTCGATCCCCAGTCTGTGCTGCACCACCGCCACCTGCTCTCCTCTGTGGTGCGGTTGGATGTGGAGGCGGATATGCCCGGACTGATGCTCGACTGGTTGGCCGAACGCCTGGGCGCGCCAGCCAACGGTATCTACCGCATCGACGGCTCTATGGCGCTCTTTCAATTGACCGATCTGATCAATCTGGTGGAGGGGAGCGAGGCGGTGCGGGCGTTGATTTGAGGAGGGTATTGGGGTATTTGGCGCTGCGTCGCTTCTGATATATATTCTGATACAAAGGGTCTGCTGAAGAAACGTGGAGGTCTATGCTGTGATGATTCTGCAAAACAATGGCACACAGATAAATTCCCCATCTGCCACGCCCGGTCTGCGCCTACTGCACGCATTGACCCTACGTCGTTTGCTCTCCTTTGGCCCTGAGTCCACTCAGTTGGAGTTGCAGAGTCTGAATGTTCTGATCGGCCCCAATGGTTCTGGTAAGTCGAATCTGTTGGAAGCGATTGCGCTGCTGCGGGCCACACCTAATCGCGGCTCTCCCCACGATCTGCGCACGGTCATCGGGCGCGGTGGCGGGGTAGGCGAATGGATTTGGAAAGGCGATCCCAAAGGCGTGGCTACGCTTGAAGCCGTCGTGGATAACCCGCTCGGACAGCAGCCCTTGCGCCATATGTTGGCATTTCGGTCTGAACAACAGACATTCCGACTGTATGACGAACGCATCGAGAATGAAAACCCATATCCAGGCGAAACCGGGCCATACTTTTATTATCGCTATCATCACGGACAACCGGTGCTTAACATCAAAAACGGCCAACGCCGTCTTACCAGTGAGAGTGTGGAACTCGACCAGTCCATCCTTGCCCAGCGTTACGACCCAGAAATCTATCCCGAAGTCTCCCGTCTCGTCAGCACCTACGAGAAAATCCGTTTGTACCGCGAATGGGCATTTGGCCGCAACACAGTCTTCCGCGAGCCGCAAAAAGCCGACATGCGCAGCGACCGGCTGGAAGAAGATTTTTCCAATCTGGGGCTTTTTCTCAATCGCTTGCGCCGCCACCCCAAAGCCAAAGGCGCTCTGCTCAACGCCTTGCAGGACCTCTACGAGGGATTGACCGACTTTGATGTGAGCGTGGAGGGTGGCACGGTGCAAGTATTCTTCACCGAAGGCGATTACACTATCCCTGCCACGCGTCTTTCTGATGGCACACTGCGCTACCTTTGCCTGCTGGCTATTTTGTGCGACCCGGATCCACCGCCCCTCATCGGCATTGAAGAGCCGGAGTTGGGTTTGCACCCCGATATTTTGCCCAAACTGGCCGATCTGCTTATCCAAGCCTCTGAACGCACCCAACTGATTGTCACCACCCATTCCGATGTATTGGTGGATGCGCTCACCGAACACCCCGAAGCTGTTGTCGTTTGTGAAAAACAGGCCGGGCAAACCGTTATGCGCCGTCTTGACCCGCAAGCGTTGGCGCATTGGCTGGAGAGTTACCGGCTCGGTGAATTGTGGACGAGCGGCGAATTGGGAGGGACGCGCTGGTGAGCGTTTATCTTTACGTGGAAGGCGGCGGGGACAGCCAAGAAGAACACATTCGTTGCCGTGAAGGTTTCCGCAAGCTGTTGGAAAAAACTGGCTTCAGCGGGCGAATGCCACGCATTGTGGCTGGTAGTGGGCGTAATGCTACCTTCGACAAATTCAAAACAGCCCTGCGAGACACTGACAAAATTGCTATTTTATTGGTGGACAGCGAAGACCCGGTCACGCAAACCCCCTGGGCGCATTTACAGGCGCGGGATGGCTGGGAACATTCGGCTGTCGCGACTGACGAACAGGCACAGTTTATGGTCACCTGTATGGAAACGTGGGTGATGGCTGACCGCGCCGCGTTGCGGGAGTTTTTCGGAGCCGACCTGAATGAGGGAGCGCTGTTGCCGGCAAACAATTTGGAGCAACGCCCCCGCCACGCAGTGCAAGACGCGTTGACGCAGGCCACGCGCCTCTGTGGGCGTGACCGGCAATACCAAAAGGGCAAACGTTCATTCCAGGTTTTGGCAATTCTCCACCCAGAAACTCTGCGCCAACATCTGCCCCATTTCCAGCGCTTGGTTGAAACCCTCAACGCTTATCTCCCCAGTCCCCTATTTTGACACGCGCCCGCGCCTGTGCTAGGATTTGCCCAACCAAACAGAGCAATGGCGACGACGAAAGCCAGGGCGCGGCGGGGTCTTCTTCCAGAGAGTTGCCGGGTGGTGCGAGGCAACAGAGACCGGACGTGTCAGCACTTTCCGAGCCACCGGCAGGCAATGGCCGGGCGGGTTGTCCCGTTATCGACAGATTGAGGCAGTTGGCTTGTCCGGCTGCAAACTCAGGTGGCACCACGAATTTCCTTCGTCCTGTATTGGGACGGAGGTTTTTTTATTGGGGAGAGGGGATTGGAGACTGGGGATCGGGGATTGGGCACTCGAAGATGATGAGATGATGGCACGCCCGTCAGAATCCCATCATTCCATCATCCCGCCACCCACTACCTGCCACCTGCAACTTTCCACCTGCAACTTTCCACCCGCAACCTGCAACACAAGGAGACGACAAATGCTCGACATCAAATGGATGCGTGAGAATCGGGAAGCCCTGGCGGAGGCCATGCGCAAACTGAACGACACCACCGCCCCCTGGGAGCAGGCGCTGGCCCTGGACGAACGCCGCCGGGAGATTCTGACCCGGGTGGAGAGCCTGCGCGCCGAACGCAACAGTGGTTCTAAAGGAATCGGCCTGCTTATGCGGGAGAAGAAGACGGCGGAGGCCAACGCTCTGAAAGAGGAGATGGGGCGCATCGGGGATGAAATCGTGGCGCTGGACGCAGAGCTGCGCACGGTGGACACGGCTTTCGAGGACGCGATGCTGCGTATCCCCAACACTCCGGAGCCGGATGTGCCTGTGGCTGAAGACGAATCGGGCAATCAGGTGGTGAAGCAGTGGGGCACGCCGCCCACCTTCGACTTTGCGCCCAAAGCGCATTGGGACCTGGCCGAAAAGCTGGACATCATCGACTTTGAGCGGGGTGTCAAAATTGCGGGCAGCCGCTTTTATGTACTGAAAGGTCCTGCGGCCCGGCTACAACGGGCGCTGATCAACTGGTTTCTGGACGTGCATACGGCAGAACACGGCTACACGGAGATTTATCCGCCCTTTCTCGTGCGCACGTCGTCGATGTTGGGCACAGGCAATCTGCCCAAATTCGGCGACGTTCTCTACCGGGACGCCGAGGAGGACTACTGGCTGATCCCCACCGCCGAAGTGCCGGTGACGAATCTGCACCGGGACGAGATTCTGGAGGCAGGCACGCTCCCCCGCTATTACGTCGCCAACACCCCCTGCTTCCGCCGGGAGAAAGTCTCCGCGGGCAAGGATGTGCGGGGCATCAAACGGGTCCATCAGTTCCAGAAGGTGGAGATGGTGAAGTTTGTGGAACCCCAGCACGGTCGGGAGGAATTGGAGAAACTTACCCGGGACGCCGAAGTGCTGGCCGAGCGGCTGGGGCTGCCCTATCGCCGGGTCGCCATCGCCACCGGTGATCTCTCCTTTGTGGCGGCCATCAAATACGACATTGAACTGTGGGCCGGGGGCTGCCAAGAGTGGCTGGAAGTCAGCTCCTGCGCGCTCTTCCGGGACTTTCAGGCCCGCCGCGCCAACATCCGCTACCGCCCCGCCGAGGGCAAAGGTACGGAATTTGTCTACACACTCAACGGGTCGGGGTTGGCCCTGCCCCGTGTCATCATCGCCATCCTGGAAAACTACCAGCAGGCCGATGGCTCGGTGGTGGTTCCGGAGGTGCTGCGGCCCTATATGGGCGGGCTGGAAGTGATTGTGTAACGCGAACTGTCAGTTCGCACTCTGCCAACGTAGCGCCACTTACTGACGAACAGGCGCATTGCGGGGAAGATAGCTTTACACAGGCGCAGGGGTCGCTTTCGACTCCTGCGCTTGCTTTGCCAGGCCAACCCGGACAGGGGTATATGGAATGAAAGATGGGGTATTGCGCGAACAGAAAGATCGCCTTTTGGAACCCGTGGCGCAGAGATTTTTCTCGTGGGTGCCGCCCAATCTAATTTCGATTGTCGCTCTGGTCCCTGGCCTGCTCTCAGCCGCCGCGATTGTCCAGGGCGAATTGGGCTGGGGCATCGGTTTCTGGCTGCTCAACCGGCTGCTGGATGGGCTGGACGGGGTGGTGGCCCGTATCCACGGCAAGCAGAGCGATTTCGGCGGCTATCTGGACCTGCTACTGGATTTTGTCGTCTACCTGGCGATCCCCATCGCCTTTGTCATCGCACAGCCGAGCGCTGCCCACACTTGGACGGTCATCGCCCTGTTGGCCGCCTATCAGATCAACAGCCTCTCCTGGACGCTCCTCTCCTCTTTGCTGGAAAAACGCCAGGCGGCGACAAAGGATCGAGACACTTCCATCGAAATGCCTACGGGTCTGATCGAAGGAGGCGAGACCGTCGTCTTTTACACCCTCTTCTTTCTGCTGCCCGCCTACATCCCCTGGCTATTTGGCAGCATGGCTGTATTGGTATTGCTCACAGCCGGGCAACGGGTCTGGTGGGCCTGGCACAATCTGGAATAAGCGCTGGAATCGAAGAACGGGCAAGCTGGGGATTGCTTTTTTATGACTGGAGAACGTATGGAAACAGACGTACACGCGCCTCAACAAACATTGGCAGATTCTTTATGGAAGCACGGCACGAAGTTTAGCGCCGGGCTGTTCTGGCTGGCGCTCCTGGGCGGTTATGCCTGGTATATGCGCTCGACGGGGCTGTCTGCCCAGGAAGCCGCCCTGCAACTGCGGGACTTTCTGGCCGAGAGCGCGTGGGGGCCACTTCTCTACATTCTTCTCTATACCCTGCGCCCGCTGATCTTCTTCCCCGCCACGATTATGACAGCCATGAGCGGCTATCTCTACGGCCCACTGCTGGGGACGGGTTATGCGTTGATCGGCGGCAATCTCTCCGGGAGCCTGGCCTATTTTGTGGGCCGCTTCTTTGGCGGCGATCTCTTCAATCAGGACGATGCCGAAGCCAGCGGCTTTGTGGCCCGTTACGCAGCCAACCTGCGCCGTAACGGATTTGAGTCCGTGCTGATCATGCGTCTCATCTACCTGCCCTACGATCTGGTCAACTATCTCTGCGGCTTTGTGCGGGTGCCCTGGATCCAGTACGCCACAGCCACCCTTCTCGGCGTCCTTCCTGGCTCGTTGACCTTCACCCTCCTCGGCTCGGTCCTCCAGTCCGAGTCGGGCAGCCAGCGCTGGCTGTTGGCTGGTTTCTCCCTGGCCATGCTCCTTCTCGGCCTGGGCCTCTCCCGCTGGCTGAAGGCGCGGCGAGCTGCCGGTTGATCTGAAGATAGGACGCAGATTTCGCTGAAAAAAATGATCTACACTGATTTTATCAGCGACAATCATTCTTTTTAGCGGCATCAGCGTCCCCCCTTCATTGCTGTTCGCCGGGGAATATCTCCTGGCTGGAGATCGACGGACACCAGAAGCGTTCGATATAGCCGATGACCAGTTGCGTGCCTGCGTCGTGGCTCACATAGGGGGCGCTGGCTGGGTTGTACATCGTGTCGGTCAGGTCCCGCACCAGCGCGATGGGCTGTCCCCATTTCACCATCTGTTTGATGGCAAAAGAGCGGCGCAGCACACACATATTCGTGTGTACACCCATGATCAGCACCTGCTCGATGGCATTTTGCCGCAGATAGCTGTAGACCTCCCGCCCGTTGTCAGAGATTACATCCCGTTCGGCGTCAATCGTCAGTCCGGCGTGCTGACGAGTCCAGACCCGTCCGGTCTCCGGCTCGCCCGTGTCGGATCCGCCGTCCCTGTCGTCGATGGGTAGGGGTGGATCGGGCAGTTCCCGGTTGGGTGGCGGTTCGACCGGTGGCAGGGACAGAATGCGCTGCCGGGCCGGGTGATCCGTGTAGAAGCCCATTGTCTCCGAGGGCGCGTGGACAATGTGGACCCCCTTCGCTCGCGCCGCTGCCAGCACCGCCTCCATCCGGGGCACCATCGCCCCCACCCGCTCCGCTGCGCCCCGGCTCCAGTGCTGATCCCACATGTCACAGATGACAATCGCGACCCGATCCGCGGCCAGGGAACGTTCGACGATCTCCTCCCGCCAGATGGCCCAGCCCCGCTCGTTGTGGCCCAGCCCGTAGGAGCGCAGGTGCAGATGCAGGTTTTCGCTCACGTTTCTCTCCTTTCGCGTCTATTAGGCCAGTTCCTCGCGCAGACGGCGCAGCAGAATGGGCAGATCTTCCTCATTCAGGGTATGCACAGAGATGGGAATGACATCCCCTTCGGCCCGTGCCCAGACCACCGGCGAGCCGAGCCGCAGGGCGGCGGAGACCTCCGCCGCACTTTTGCCCAAAGTGGCGCTGTCCCACTCCAGACGCAGACGCATCCATGGCCCGCCCTCCTCGTCCCAGACATTGCGGGCAGAGATGTGGGGCAGATCGGCCAGCCCATCGGCTAGAAAAGCGATGCGTTCGGCCTGCGATTGCAGGCGCTGTTCGTGATCCATCTCCACCCATTCCTGCAGGGCAACGGTCGTGCCGATCACCTCCTGGCGGTCGATTTTGTAGCCCCGGCCCACACTGCGATTGTTTTCTGTCTCGTAGCTGACAAAGCCGTTGCGTCGGGCCGCCAGCACTGCTGCGTTCTTGCCGCAGAGGATGCCGGTGGAGTTGCCCGCGCCCATATATTTGCCGCCAAAGCAGATCAGGTCGGCGCCGCTGCCCGCCACCCCGTGCATCCGTTCCAGGGGATAGACCTCCCCCGCGGCGTCCACCAATACCTGCACCCCGGCGGCGTGGGCGATCTCCACCACCTGGGCCAACTTGAGTGTGTTGGGCGTGTTCTCGGCTTTGGCATAGAAGAGGATGCCCGCGGTCTGGGGGCCGATGGCCGCGCGTAGCTGCTCGGCAGTCGTGCCGTGGCTGTCACCCACCTCCACCAGTTTACCGCCGGGGGTCGTCACAGCGCGGTCGTAGCGGTAGCGGGTGGCGGCCTGGATCAGAAACTCGTTGGGGATGCCGGTGGTGTCGGGCAGGCGGGCGATGCGCTCCGGGTCTGTGCCGGCCAGGATGCCCGCCGCGCCCTGCACCAGTGCGGCGTAACAGCCGGAGGTGACGACCGCATTCTCCACTCCCAGCATCCCAGCGATCAGCGCGCCCGTGCGGTTGTGGACATCTTCCATTGCTGCAAAGGAGCGGTTGGCCGCGGCCATGGCCGCCTGCACCGCCGGGGAAAGCACCGAGCCGCCCAGAATCGTCACGTGGCCGGTGGCGTTGATGACGGGCTGGATGCCCAGTCGGGTGTAGATGTCGTCGGAAACTGCCATTGGATTCTCTCCTTATCGTTCAATCGCGGGTAGATAGATATTTTGGCCCGGTAGCACCTGAAAATCTACCGGCGCAGAGATGTGTTCTTGGGGCGTGGGGTTGCGCACGCTCAGCCCCACAGTCTGACCGTTGACCAGCAGTGAAGCCGCCACTTGCGCACGCACGCTGCCGCTATTCTCGAAGGTGGTGGGCAGGGCTTCCCCGTTCCAGAGAACCTGGGCATCCGGGCTGAAGTTCGCCCCGTCCAGTGTGACGGTGATGGGCGGGCCGCCGGCCAGGGTGACGGTGGGCGACACCTGGCTGATGATGGGCGGCAGGGCCTGCACCTGGAAAAGCAACCCATTGGAGACGAATTCGCCCGGCGCAGGGGAACGGGTGGTGACTGTCACCGTCCCTGCCGCGCTCAGTTGGGCCGCGCCCACAGTGGCGGTCAGGTGTTCGCTGTCGCCAAACTCGGTGGGCAGGGGGGAGTCATTCCACAGGGCCAGGGTTCCACTGACAAAGTGGCTGCCGCTGATTTGCAGGGGAAAGTCCGGGCCATTGACCAGCGCGCTGGACGGTTCCAGCGCAGAGAGGGTGGGCAGCACGCCCAGGGCCGTCAGCGCCCAAGTGGACGGGGCGTTGGCAACGGCTGCGTAGGGCCAGGTGTAGGCGTTGTTCTGCCCGTCAAGCGCGTAGTGGCCCAGGCCCAGACCGATCAGATGCTCCAGCCCGTCCAGCGCGCTGCTCTCCAGGCGCAGCTCGGCGCGCCAGCCCAGATCGTCGCTGCTGACCTGGGCCTGCAACCCGCCCGGCCCGCTGTTGGCAAAGCCGCCGCTGCCATCCCCGGCCGCGCTGATTACGTCGCCGTTTTCGCCGACGAAGAAGCCGTAGTCATCGGTCTGGGCCAGGGCGTGGCGGCTGTTGTCCGTGTCCACCCGCAGCCCGGCGTAGGCGTTGGCAGCGCTCCCCTTTTGCAGACCGCTGAAACAGGCCCACAGGTGGGTTGCGGTGCGCAGCAGGCTGACGTTGGCCTGTTCGCCGTTGGGATAGGGGGCGAGAGGCAGCAGGAGACCGCTGGTGTAGGCGCTGTCCTCACAGAAGCCGTCCAGCACTGGCGCGCTGCTTGCGGGGATGCCCAGAGTTGCCACCTGGAAAGTTGCCGTCTCTGCGGCGAAGCCGCCGGTTGTGTCGGTGGCAGTCAAGACGACGGTGTGGGTTCCCGGCGCCAGCCCGGCAACCGCCACGTCCTCGCCGCTGCCTGCCCCGTTGCCGTCTACCGCCCAGACCAGAGCGTTGCCGCTCAGACCGCCGTCCTCGGCATCCGTTGCGCCGCCGCGCAGGGCCACAGGCGTACCCGCCGGAAAGCTCTGGCCGACGGCGGGGGAGGCGACAAAGAGATCGGGTTTGCGGTTGGGCACGGTGAAGGCGGCGGAGAGGCCGATGGCCGTGTGATAGCCGTCGCTGCCCAGCACGCGGATCTGGGCTGTCTGGCCGGTGCTGGAACGCAAAGACCCCAGATCGGCCAGGGCGAGGGTGTTGATCCCTGTGGGCGAAGCGGGAAAGTCGCTGATGAGGGTGTGCCAGTGGCCGCCGCCGTTGTAACTGTACTGCACGGTGAAAAGGAGACGGTCGTCCGGGTCCGGGTCGCTGGCTGTCCAGACGATTGTGAGATCGGCGTCAATGATTGCGCCGGTGGCGGGCTGCTGCACGGTGACAGTGGGCTGGCCGCTGCCTGTGGTCAGGGTGTAGATGGCGGTGGCGTCGGCCATCAATTGCACTTGGGCCACCTCGCCCGCGGGGGGTGTGAAGATGGCCGAGAAGAGGGCGGGATTACTCTGTGCCGAGTGGTCGTCCAATGGCAGGGGGGTGATGGATTCTTCGTGCAGAATGTTCCCCCCCGCATCCAGCAGGCGCAGTTTGTAGACGGCGGCTTGGGTTGCGCTTGCGGTCGCGTGGCGGGATTGGGCCAACGTCTGGGGCGGCAGGCTGGCTGCGGGCAGGGTGAGCAGATAGTTCAACGCGCCCTGAGCGATTGCCATATCGATGTAGCCGGTGGCAAAGACGACTTCGCCGGCCGCGGGCGTCTGTGTCTCTGTGGCCTGTGTGGCGGCAAAGGCGTTGAGCAGCGCCTTCCACGTATAGTCGCTGACCCACAGGTTGGTGGCGTAGGACATAAAGTCTGCGGCCGCGTCAGGCCGGATGGGCGTCAGGGTGCGCACGTCAAAGCCGTAGTAGTTGGCCGCGCCGATGTTGTCGAGCTGGCAAACCGGATAGGGATAGTTGGGATCGGTGTCGTCCGGGTTGTTGCCACAGTCCACGTGTTTGCGCCCGTAGTTGTGGGCCAACTCTTGCGCCATCACACTGCCTTCCCGCACATTGGCCCAACCGGACGCGGCCGGGTTGGGTGTGTGGGCCGGCAACTGCACCCAGGATTGGTTGCTGACTGTGCTGGCATAGCCCGCCAGACCGCCGTTGTTGGCGCTGGGGTGGACCAGCCCCATCAAATGCACCGGCGCGCCGCTGTCGTCACACACATCCGGGTTGAAGGAGAGCAGCGCCTGCTTCCAGAGGGAGGCGATCACTTTGTCCCGATCCGGGATGCCGTTGGTGAGACCCCAGCCGTCTTCCAGTTCGTAGGGGCCGTGGCAGGGATAGGGGAAGGGTCCCGCCCAGCAGACTTGCAGCTCCTCCACCGGTTCGGTATCGCGGAAGATCCAAACTCTGTCCACCGGCCAGCGCGCCTTGAAACGGTCCACCATCTCCCAGAAATTGGGGTCGGTGGTGGAGGGGAGGGGGGTGTGGGTGCGCACGGGGACTGTCCACACGCAGACGGGCGGCTGCTTCTGGAAGATAACATTGGCAGAGATCGCGTTGTTTTCTCGGTTGGGATCCGTGTAGGCCAGGCGAGGGTCCACCTCGGCGCGTAGGGCAACCGTGCCGTCGGTCCAAGCGGTGGGCAGGAGGAAGTACCAGCCGTCGTTCAGCCGCGCTCTATCAAATGTGCCGCCGGTAGTCAGAGATCGGGCACCGTTGACAGCCGCCAGAGGGGAGCCAGCCAGGGGCACGCCGTTGCGCGTCCCATAGAGTTTTGCCTCCACCACGGCTGCGCTGGGGCCGCTTGCCTGGGTGGCATAGAAGCGCACATACGTGGTTTTCCCGGCCACCAGGGGCGCGCTGTTGGCGATGTTTTGGATGGCCTGGGTTACCTCCCAGTTGTTGGCCATCAGGTCCCGGGTGATGGCGCTGGCGCTGAGAGGCAGCCGGTAGATGCCGTATTGGTTGAAGGGCGAGGGCGCACCCACGGCAAAGTAGACATTGCCGTTGACAAGCGCCAGCCGCCGGTCGATGCCGGGCTTGGTATCGGTTATGTCCTGGGGAAGAGAACCGGCGCTGATGGCCTTGCGCCGCACCTTGCCGTCGGGAGTGGTATTGCTATAAAAGCGTTCTGTCCAAAAGATATTTGTGCCGTCGAAAATGGGCGTGCCGATCACCCAATTGGAGGCCGCGCTGTAAAAAGGGCTGGCCCGGTTGGAGTCGCAGATGGCGGTGAAGCTGCATGTACGTTGGCGGATGGCGAAATCGCTGTTGGGGCCATTCGGGTCGCGTTCCACCCACATCACTGTGTAGTTGGTAAAACGATTAGAGCGATAGAGCAGACCGACTCCGGTGTTGCCACTGGCGGCAAAGGATGAGAAAGTTTGCACAGTGTCGCTGCAGGGCAGCGTAGCGCAGTTGATCTGGATCGAGCGTACGCCGCTATTGTCCGTCCAATAGACAGTAACCCCCACCACCAGAACATCCAGCGGGCCGGACAATCCATCGGCAACGGTTTCAATAGCGCCGCCGCCCCGCAACACGCGCAAAATTTTGCCCGCATTGTAGGAGGGCCAATAGATATAGTCACCGGCGATCTTCAGTGTGCTGCCCGATGTTGGCTGCTGATTGGACGGCAGGTCCACAATGGGCTTGGCCAGGGAGGGGTCTGCGCTGGGGATGATCTCCAGCCGGTTCTGTGAGGCATCGTAGTAGTAGACGCCGTCGTCTGCGGCTGCGATGTTGAGATAGGTGAGACATCCCTCCCCCTCGTCATCACCCGCGGTTTCCAGCAGACGGGAGGGGCCGCCCGCGACGGGCTGACGTTTGATTGTGCTGGGGGGTGCGAATTCTTCCCCGAAGCAGGAGTTGGCCCAATAGAGCAGGCCACCGCCGATTGCCCACTCTTCCGCCACTTCGCTGATGACAACGGGTATGGGGGTGTCTGTGGGCGTGTTGACTTCGGCCTGGGCAATGGGAGCAGAAATGGGAGCCGAGAAGAGGGTGAGCGCAGCCAATAGAAGCAGCCAACGCACGACAGGACGAACCGGGAAGGAAGGGTACCACATAAATTACAGCTTTCTTTGCGGCTACAATCGCAAACGGGCGAGTAAGGGAGTTTGTACACACGGATAGAAAAGAACACGGAAGATTGAGCGTTTTATCTGTGTTCCTTCCTATCTGTGTTTGCAGCACACCTTTTGTGGTTGGGCTTGCTGGAGCAGTCGGTCAATGGATGGCAACCCCGGCTGCGGCGGCGATGCGCCGCACATTGGCGACGGCCTGGGGAATCTGTTCCAGAGGCAGATGCTCGATGAGTCCGTAGCCGTCAGGGTGGAGGGCGTTGAAGCGTTGAAGTACCAGCGCCAAGTCCAATTCGCCCTCCCCAGGCACTGTCTGGTCGATGTGCAGCACCAGCCCGTTGGCGACTTTCAGGTCTTTGATGTGGGCCAGGGGCGCAAGCGGCCCCAGTTCGTCGAAGATGTGACTGACCCATTCGCTGCTGTTGTAGACCTGGTGCATCGACTGGAAATGGTTGACCGCATCCAGAATCAGGCGCAGGTACTCCGAGCCGACAGCCTCCACAATTCCCCGGCACTTCCGGGGCAGGTCCAGTATGGAGAGGGCGTGGGTCTCCATCGCCAGGACAACCCCTTCCAACCCTGCTTTGCGGGCAATCGGGCGCAGGGTCTCCACCAGAAGTTCGGCGTTTTCGGGCCGGTGATTCTCCCTGTGCGGTGTCCAGGGGCCGTCCGGGTTCAGGCTGCCGGGGCGCAGCAGAAAGGCTTGGGCCTCCAATTGGGCCGCGATCTCCGTGCCCCGGTTGATTTTCGCCGTCACTCGCTCCCGCACAACTTTGTCGGGATGAAAGAGAGATTCGTTATAGGTGATGGCAAACTGGGCCAACTCCAATCCTTCGCCTGCCATAAAGCGGCGATAGGCCGCGCACTCTGCCGGTGTGATGGTGAAAACGTCGTCGCCGTTTAGATGAAAACCGAAGCCTGTGAAGCCCAAATCACGGATGGCCTGCATCTGTTCCGGCTGAAAGGTGCGAAAATCCCCCGGCAACATCCCCACAATGCCAAGTCTCATTGCCCAAACCCTTTCT
>CAMDQF010000075.1 GCA_945905745.1 Litorilinea aerophila | reverse complement strand
GGCGGGGCTGCGTTGCAGCCCCGCCTCTTTTTTCTGGCGCGATCCCCGCGATGAATGCCAAAACACCTCTTCAGGTCAGTAGATCTTTACTGCGTATTCTCTTTTCGCTCAAAGAAACGGCTGACCCGCTCTACGATCAGACCCACATCCCCGTCAGCCAAAGGCCGGGGATCGAAGGCCACAATGCCCAGATTGACCAGATGGGTGCGGGTGTGGACGGGCGGTATACCCTTTTCCAGAAAAGCGACCAATTCTTCCGCCTGGGCTGGCGACAGGACAATCCCGGCCCGCTCGATGCCCCGGCCTGCTTCGTCAGCCAGGCGCCGGGTTTCGGCGAAGGGGGCAAAGCCAGCCAGCAGTTCGTCCACCAGTCGACTGTTGCGCGACCGCTCAGCGTCCACATCCCGACGCATATAGGCTTCCAGCGCCACCCACAGCCCCAGAATCTGCTCTTTGCCCACTTTCATCGGTCGGCCAATTCCCCCGTTCTGCGCCCGACACGCCTGCACCAACGCCCGCTGCCCGGCCACAATTCCACTCGTCGGCCCCCCAATCGCTTTGCCGCCGCTAAAGGTGACCAGTGCCGCGCCGCTCTGCACAAAATGGGTCAAATCCTCCTCGGCGGCAGCGTCGATCAACAGTGGCACGCCCTTTTCCGTACACAGTTCCACACAGCGGGCCAACGACAGCATCCCTTTGTGGACGGTGTGGTGGGATTGGACGAAGAGAAAGGCGGCTGTCTGAGGCGAGAACGCACCGGTCAGATGGGCTTCGCTGACGCTGTTGACCAGCCCGACCGGGCGAGGCTGCCCACCGGCCATCCGAATCATCTGCACAATCGGCGCGCCAAAGCTGACCTGATGGCCGGCCTGGAGCAGAATCTCATTTGGATGGCCCAGAGCATCGGGCAAAGATTGCACCCGGTTCAGATCGTCCCCCGCGATGACGGCGGCCACCATCAGGGCCACGCCCGCGGCCGCGCCGGTGGTGATCATAGCCGCCTCCGCGCCCATCAGAGCGGCGATGCGTTCTTCCGTGGCCTGGCGCAGGTCGCGCATATCCACATAACTGCGCCCGGCCTCGGTCACCGCGGCCAAAACGTCGCCGCTAAGGGTATTCACCCCCAGAGATGTCATCCGCCCACTGGCGTTAATGGCCCGGGGCACATTCAGTTCGTCCAAGTAGCCCATTCGATAGCTCCGTCTTTTATCCGCTTTAATCAGCCCAATCCGCGTTATCCGCGTTCTATTCTTCCCGCGCATAAAACGCCACAGCGTCGGGATCAGGCTGGACAATCGGCCCCGGCGTGCCCATCCTGGCCAGGGCATCTTCCAGAGAAGCATACCAGCCCGCACCCACAGCCGCAGCCATCCCCGCACCCAGAATTCCACCTTCCGTGTGGCCCATCTCTAGGGGTGCGTTCAACTGATCGGCGAGAATCTGGGCAAAGGCCCGGTTGACCGCACCGCCCCCGGTAGTGATGAAGCGCGTCGGGACTGCTCCTGCCTGCCGCGCCCGATCCACCAGACGCATTTCTGCGCCGGAGACGGCTTCTAAAATGGCCCGGTAGATAACGCCGGGGGCATAGCCTGCCCGACCTGCCTCGCGCACAGATTCGCAGACGACCGCCTCATCGCCAGGCAGCGGACCCAAAGTCAATCCCCCGCTGCCCGGCGCGACCTGCTCGGCCAGGGGTGACAGACGCTTGTGCAGAGCGAATAGATCGTCGCCCTCCTCGCCCAAAGCACGGGTCATCAGCTCGAACTGGCGGGTGGCGGCCCCGATATTGCCCACAAAAGCCCAGACACCGGGCGCGACCCAATAGCCCATAGCGTGGGTACTCGCATGCTCGCCCATTACTCCCCGAAAGACAAAATTTGTGCCTAATGTGAAGCAGCCGTCGCCGGGGCGGATGGCGCCCACGCCCAAATTAGCCGCCGCGCCGTCGTGCTGGCCGACGACGACCGGCAGTCCTTGGGGCAATCCCAACGCCTGGCTCGCGGCTGGGGTCAGCCCCCCGGCCAGCGCGTGGGGGTCCAGAAGGGCGGGCAGGGCGTCGGCGGAGAGGCCGGTGAGAGGAAGTAATTCATCGGGCCAGGTGTACTGGTTGGGGCCGGTGGCCGGGTCTGTCACCCACGCGCCAGTCATGCGATAGACGACAAAATCCCGCAGCGCGCCGGCCCGGACCACCAAATCGAGCGCTGCAGGCCGGTTCTGGCGCAGCCAAAGGAATATGCCCGCAAAGGAAGGGGTGTAGCCATAGCCGAAAGGATTTGCGCCCCCCCAGACTTCTTTTGTATAGACATTCTGGATTGTCGGGTTGGTGTAGCGATCCAGTGCGATATTCCAGGCAGGCCAGAAGCCCCTGTCATCTGCATCCAGACAGACGCCAAAAAGGGCACGGCAGGAGATACCGATGGCGGCTGGCCGGGCGGTAGTGGGCAAGCGGCCCGTGGCTTCCCGCGCCGCGGCCACAAACGCGCCCCAAAAACCGTCAGGCGTCGAATGGGGGCCGAGGGGAATCTCACGGGTATAGGCCCGGCCCTGGGCGATCATCTGCCCCTGACTGTCCAGCCAGGCCGCCTTGCACCAGGTGGAGCCGATGTCTACGGCCAGAACAGCGTCGGTCATAAGAGTGTGGTATCGTAGGTTGGGTTCGCGTCGCCGGAGATCACGGAATGACCGACCCCGTGACCGGCGCGAACCCAACAGTGGCGGACGCGTGTTGGGTGAATGCCTGGGCCAGTGGACAGTTCCGTTCTGTTGCGTGTGGGGCATTCACCCAACCTACGTTGCATTGATCACCCGTCCAGTTCGCACGGTGGCGACAACTTCCAAATCCCGGGTCGCCCGTTCCTTGGCCCCTTCGCTGTCAGTGAACTCGAAGTCGCCCTCCACCACCCGGAAAAGCGTGATGTCGGCTTCCCTCCCTACGGCCAGCGAGCCGATGCGGTCGTCCCAGCCAATGAGTTGGGCCGGGGAGTGGGTGCTGAGGCGGACAATTTCGGGCAGAGAGAGGCCCAAATGCAGAAACTTCGCCATCGTCCGCCCCTGGCTGTAGACCGGGCCGTTGACGCAGCCTTTGTGCAGGTCGGTAGAGATGGCGTGCAGGGGAAGGCCCGCATCCAGGGCATGGCGGGCAGTCTCGAAGGCGAAGCTGGCCGAACCGTGGCCGATGTCGAATTTCACACCCCGCTCCGCCGCAGCCAGGAGCGCAGGGAGGGGCTTTTTGTCCCGGCCCAGAATGCCGCCGTATTTGCCGTGCCAGCAGTGGGTGACAATATCGCCCTCCTCCAGAAGATCGAGCACTTCGTCGATCACGGGCGGCGCGTTGCCAATGTGGACCATCAACCCCGTCCCTGACAGACGGGCAGCTTGACGGGCCAGTTTTACGGGCATAATACCCAAAGCACCGCAATGGGTCTGGCTGGCCAGCACTTTGATGCCCAGACAATAGCCGGCTGCGGCCTCCTTTTCGGCCAGACGAATGGTCTTGCTCTGGGAAAAGTTGGCCCAATCCCCGTGTAATGGTTTGGCGCGGTGGTCGACAGAGATGTTGAGAAAGGCCAGCACACGGGTCCGTGATGGTTCGATGACACTCTGGCGAAAGGTCTGCCACGAGTCGGCCCCGGCACTGCCCGCGTCCACAACAGTCGTAACGCCGGTGGCGATCCCGGCTTTGGCGTCCGCGTCCAGACCATTGATGTTACCGTCGGAGAAGACGTGGGCGTGGAGATCGATCCAGCCAGGGCTGGCAATCGTTCCACTGGCGTCGATAGTCTCATCGGCATTGGCAGCGGAAAGGTCGCCGATGGCCGCAATGCGCCCGTCGGTCACGCCAATATCGGCCACCCTGTCAAGCGACTGA
Source organism: Litorilinea aerophila (assembly GCA_945905745.1). Taxonomy (GTDB): domain Bacteria; phylum Chloroflexota; class Anaerolineae; order Caldilineales; family Caldilineaceae; genus JACQGT01. The sequence goes on along the minus strand of CAMDQF010000075.1, from coordinate 19,808 downwards.
GATGGATCGAGAAGCCTCGCCCCTCGGATGAGCAGATCGAAACGGGTGTCGTGGCTGGGGGATGCTGGCATGGGTGGCCTCCGCTGATGGGATTGGGGATTAGAGATTGGGGTATTCTACCCGACTTTGGAGGTGGTGTCAAAGAGGTTTTTACACCCTCTTTGCTGTTTGCTCTTTGCTCCCATCCGTGCTAAGCTTTGCCCACTTCTCAATTGGGTCCAACACTGACTATCCCCATAGATATTCCGATGCAACCCACAAATCTGCTCTTTCTCTGCTCCGACGAGCATCAGGCCGCGGCCACAGGTTACTCTGGCAATCCGATTGTGCAGACGCCCCATTTGGATCGGCTGGCAGGCCGGGGCGCGCGCTTTGACAACGCCTACACCAATTGTCCCATCTGCGTCCCCTGTCGGGGGTCTCTGGCAACCGGGCGCTATGTCCACGACATCCGCCTGTGGGACAACGCCTTCCCCTACACAGGCAGCCATCCGGCCTGGGGTCATCGGCTGCAAGCCCAGGGCTATCGGGCCGATTCCATCGGCAAACTCCACTACCGCCGGGCCGAGGACGACGACGGCTTCAATGAAAAGATCGACGCCATGTACGTGGCTGAGGGCATTGGGGAGCTGATTAGCTGCATCCGGGAGAACCCGCCCCTGCGCAAGGGGCGCAATGGCATTCTCCACGCGGGGCCGGGGGAATCTTCCTATCTGCGCTACGATGCGCGCATTGCCGACCGGGCCGAGGGTTGGCTGGTCGAGCACGCCCAGGACGAGCAGCCCTGGGCGCTCTTCGTCAGCTTCGTCAATCCCCATCCGCCTTTCATCGCGCCCCAAGAACTCTTCGATCTCTACCCGGTGCAAGAGATGCCCCTGCCGGTGGACTGGGAGGAGGGCGACTGGCCCCCCCACCCTGCGCTGGAACGGATGCGCCGCTACTTTGGCTGGGAAGAACCCTTCAGTGCCGACGCCATCCGACAGGCCACAGCCACCTATTACGCCCAATGTACCTATGTAGACCAAAAAATCGGCCAGGTATTGACGGCCCTGGAAACGAATGGGCTGACTGAGAATACCCGCATCATCTACACATCGGATCACGGCGCAATGCTGGGCGCGCGGGGGCTGTGGGGAAAATTCACCCTTTACGACGATTCCTGCCGGGTGCCGCTGATTGTGGCTGGGCCAGATGTGCCCGCAGATAAGGCTGTGCAGACGCCGGTCTCCCTGGTGGACTGTTTCCCCTCGGTGTTGGAGGCTATGGGCATCGAACCCGAGCCCGAGGATACGACGCTGCCGGGGGAATCTTTGTGGCGGATTGCCGGGGAGCCAACTCGGGAACGGGTCGTCTTCAGCGAATATCACGCGGCTGGCTCGCGGCACGGGGCGTTTATGGTGTGCGACAGCCACGCCAAATATGTCCACTACCACCACGAGCCACCCCACCTTTTCGATCTGGACAACGATCCCCAAGAGCGGGTCAATCTGGCTGATTCACCGGCCCATCAGTCCCTGCGCCGGAAGATGGAATCCCATTTGCAGGCAATTGTAGATGTGGACGCGGCGGATCGACTGGCCAAGGCTGATCAGGCAGCCAAGCTGGTAGAATGGGGGGGCGAGGAGGCTGTCCTGCGCCGGGGGCTGAGCAATTCGGCCATTCCCGGCGAAAAGCCCCATTTTCAGCAGGTAGTACGGTAGAATAGGGCCAATTTTTGGTAGTTGACGCTCTTTGCCGCCCGTGCTATACTCCATCTCCACACATTCAACTTCTCCTATGCAGGCGTTCTTTAGGCAGAAGAAGCCAGTATCAACCAGAAGTGACTATTGTATACAGCCATTGTTGTCAGAAGGTGACTTTGTGGAATCTCATAAAATGAGGAGAGAAAGAGCAAAATGAGCGCAAAAGCCATGCCGAGTAGCCCCGCCTGGCCGCCCCGTTGGGCACGCGGCCTCCGTTTTAAGGAGGCCGTCGCCGGGTATATATTCTTGCTGCCCTGGCTGTTGGGCCTGCTACTCTTTATTGTAGGGCCGATGGTCACGTCGGGCTATCTCAGTTTCACCCGCTACGATATTGTAAATACCCCGGAGATGGTCGGCCTCAAGAATTACGTGGAAATATTCACAAAAGATCGCCTCTTCTGGCCCTCGCTTGGACGCACCTTCCAGTATGCGCTGATTGTGGTTCCGCTCTCGCTGACGGGTTCGCTGCTGGCGGCTATGCTCTTGAATCAGGGCTTGCGCGGAAATGCTTTTTACCGGACATTCTTCTTTTTGCCCCATTTGACGCCGATTGTGGCATCGGCTGTGCTGTGGGGCTGGATTTTCAATGCAGAAGTTGGCCCGATCAACCACTGGATCCGCACGATCACCGGCAGCGAGACCGCCCCTGGCTGGTTTCGTGACCCGGACTGGGCGATGGCCGGTCTGATTATTATGGCGATGTGGGGGGCCATCGGCGGCAATTCGATGCTTATCTTCCTGGCCGGTTTACAGGGGGTGCCCCAGGAACTCTACGACGCGGCCGAAGTGGACGGCGCGGGAGGATGGGCCAAGTTTCGCCACGTCACGATGCCGATGCTGACGCCGACGATCTTCTTTAATATGGTTCTGGGCATTATCGGTGCGCTGCGTGTCTTTGCCTCGGCCTTTGTGGCCACGGCGGGTGGCCCAGCCTATGCTACCTGGTTCTACTCGCTGCATATCTACTCAAAGGCATTCAAATACTTCGAGATGGGCTATGCCTCGGCCCTGGCCTGGATCTTCTTCTTCGTACTCTTCATCTTTACATACGTGCAATTTCAGCAATCGCGCAAGTGGGTCTTTTACGCAGGAGATGTTGAATAATGGCAGGTGAGACAACCACCCAATCAATGACGGCGGGCTATAGCTTGCCTGGGCTACGTGTCAGGAACTCGCGGCGTATGTTTAGCCGCGCGCTTCTCTATCTCGTCGCGGTCGTCAGTTCTGCGATCTTTCTCTTCCCCTTTGTCTGGACAATTCTCTCGTCATTGAAAAAGAGCAACGAACTGATTGTCTTTCCGCCCACTTGGTTTCCGGCTGTCCCTCAACCGTATAACTATGTCAGGGTGTTTGAGTTCGTGCCCTGGGCGACGTGGACACTAAATTCTGTCCTGATCGCCAGCGTAGCCACCGTCGGCGCGGTAGTGTCAGCCTCGCTTGTCGCCTACTCCTTTGCCCGCTTCCGCTATCCGGGCCGCAATCTGATTTTTATGATCACCCTAAGCACAATCATGTTGCCGGTAGAGGTGACGCTGATTCCGCTCTATCTGCTCTTTGCCAAAATCGGCTGGTTGGACAGTTTCAAACCGTTGATGCTGCCTTCCTTTTTTGGCGGCGGCGCTTTTCTGATCTTCCTGATCCGCCAATTCTTTATGAGCATCCCCATCGATCTGGACGAGGCCGCCCGCATCGACGGGGCCGGCTATCTGCGCATCTTCTGGCAGATTCTCATGCCCCTCTCTGTGCCGGTAGTGGCGACGGCGGCTGTCCTAACCTTTATCGCTGAATGGAATTCATTCCTGGTGCCTTTTATCTTCATCAATACAACCACCAAGTATACGCTTGCCATTGGCGTTCGTTATTTTCAGGCGGTGGCGGGCAATACGGACGACGCGGAGCCAAAATTTCACCTGCTGATGGCTGCCAGTATTATGATGACAGCCCCCATCATCCTGCTCTTTTTCCTGGCACAGAAGTATCTGGTGCAGGGGATCGTCATGTCCGGGATCAAAGGCTGAGGTCTGTGTGTTACCACTGTGCGGCACTCCCAGAATTCTCGTAACTATTCCGCCACCCCACCCTAACCCTCCCCATTCTGGGGAGGGAACTGGATCGACTCCTCCCCCAGAATGGGGGAGGTTGGGAGGGGGTGAATAGCTACGTATTCTCTTGTCGCCCGGTGAGAAATATTTTTCGTGTCGTTGTTCCGTTGTTTGTATCAACCCCATACTCAGGAGGAATGCCCAATGTCCAACCGCACTCTTAGCCGCCGCCAATTCTTGGTCGGCTCACTCACGTTGACGGGTGCCGTGGCCCTGGCGGCCTGCGTACCCGCTGCCCCGCCGGCCGCGGCTCCCGCTGCCGGTGGCGAAGCCGCTCCTGCCGCTGCCGCTGCCGCTGCCACTACTGCCCCATCCACCGAACCAATCCAACTCGTTTTTCATTCCCGTCTCGGCACCCATGCCGACTGGCACCAGAGCCGTGTGGCGCTCTTTGAAGAGCAGCATCCTGGGCTAAAACTGACTGTCGACCAGCTAGATTCCAACGATATGTATGTGAAGGTCTACGCCATGTCCGCTGCAGGTACGGTTGGCGATGTGGTATGGACCTATCTGAACAACCCGCCAGAGCACAAGGCGCGCGGTGTGATGATCCCCTTGGATGACATTGTTGCCGCTAAGGATTATGATACCTCTCAGTTTTGGGAATCATTGTTGGCTGCCCTCACTCTAGAAGGGCAACTGCATGCCATCCCCAACCACGGCCACTACGGCACCACAGCCTATTATCACAACAAGACGCTGCTGGAAAAAGCAGGCATTGCGCCGCTAACCCCGGAGTGGACGACGGACGATCTGGTGGCTGCGGCTATGGCCGTGACAGCCGCCCCGGAGGTCTGGGGGGTGCGAACAAGTGGCGGCGGGCAGGAGCATATCCCCTCCTACCTGCGCATCTTCGGCGGCGATGTGTTGAACGAAGATGGCACCAAATGTCTGCTCGATCAGCCGGAGTCGATTGCGGCCCTGCGCTGGCTCCATGACCTGCAGCACACCCACAAGGCAGACCCCTGCCAGTGTGGCGACCAGATGACCGAGAACTTTGTGGCGGGCACTGTGGGCATCTTCAACACCACAACCGGACTCGTCGGCACCTATACCAAACAGGCAAAGGCCGGTGAGTTGCCCTTCGAGTGGGATGTGGTGGTTGGCCCTGTAGGCCCGAGCGGTCTGCGCGGCTCCCAAGTGTCGTCAGGCTCCTTCTGCATCACTGGCAACTCCAAGCATACCTCCGAAGCCTTCGAGATTCTCGACTTCTACTGCAGCAAAGAAGATGGCATCCAACATGTCATTTTTGGTGCAGGTAGCCCCGGTGGGCGCAAGGATGTGTGGGAGAGCGACGAACTCAACGCCATCAACCCCATCTTCCGCCAGCACCAGACGATTTACCCCGACGGCCCGCGCAAGTGGCATCGCCCGGCCAACAGCCGCACGTCCGAGTTTGTCGATACGCTGAACAACAATTTGCAGGCGATCTGGACCAATGCCGTCGATTTCGATGCCGGCGTCGAGTTGACCTATTCGCTGGTTCAGGAAGTCTTGGACAAGGACGCTCTCTAACCTTGCTGTAAGGTGGGCTACCAGTCCGCGTAATGGCTCACCCCCTCCCAGCCTCCCCCAGATTGGGGGAGGAGTCGTGACAGTTCCCTCCCCACTCTGGGGAGGGGTAGGGTGGGGTGGCTGCGTAGTTACGTGGTAGACCAGAAAGAAGCTCGACTTTTTCCGAAAAGTCGAGCTTCTTTTCGTTTAGTAGGACAGGAAGTTAAGGAAAGGCTCTTGCCGGTGGATGTGGGGAGCAGGGCGGCGAAGTGATGAAAATTCTACTGGAGATATAGCAATGAACACACTCGACCTTTTTCGTTTGGAGGGCAAGACCGCGCTGGTCACTGGCTGCAAGCGGGGCATCGGCAAGGCCATGGCCCTGGCCTTGGCCGAAGCCGGCGCGGATATCATCGGCGTCAGCGCCAGCCTGGAAACTTCTGGCAGCGAAGTAGAACAGGAAGTGACCGCGTTGGGTCGCTCCTTCCGGGGCTACCGCTGCGACTTCGGCGATCGGGCCGCGCTCTACGAATTTATCCGCCAGGCACGGGCAGATGCGCCGGTCATCGATATTCTGATCAACAACGCAGGCACAATCCTGCGCGCGCCCGCGGCCGAACACCCGGACGACTACTGGGATCAGGTAATGGAGGTCAATCTGAGCAGCCAGTTTATTCTGAGCCGAGAGATCGGCAAGGGAATGATCGAGCGGGGGCGGGGGAAGATTATCTTCACTGCGTCGGTTCTGACCTTTCAGGGCGGGATTACTGTGCCCGGCTACGCGGCCAGCAAAGGGGGCATCGGGCAACTGACGAAGGCGCTGGCCAACGAATGGGCGGGCAAAGGGGTGCAGGTCAACGCCATCGCGCCGGGTTACGTGCGCACGGACAACAACCAGGCCCTGCAGGACGACCCGCTGCGTTTCAATGCCATTCTGCAACGCATCCCTGCGGGTCGCTGGGGCGCTGTGGAGGATTTCAAAGGGCCGGTGCTCTTTCTGGCCTCGGCCGCTTCGGATTACGTCAACGGAGAGATTCTGACCGTGGACGGGGGCTGGATGGGGCGGTAGGGAGACAGCAGTTGGCCTGCTTTGTCCAAACAGCCCCGGCAAGCAATGAAACGTGAAACGTGTGATCAAACGGCCCTTCTCACGTTTCACGTTTCATTTTTCTCCAACCGCACCCGCGCCGCGCTGGACACCCGGCCAAATTGCGTCGCATCCCCGTCGATCTTCCCCAGCACATTGACTGGGCTGGCCGCCATCGGTTGATCTCCCCGGCTGGCGGGCGTGGGTCCCCAAAAGATGCAAAAGGCGTTGCCCGGCGGCCAAAAGGCGATCTCGCCTACTTCCACAGCCGCCCGGGCCTCCGGCTCCTCGTCCGCGTCCACAGGAATCGAAAAGTAGACTTCGTCGCCCCAACGGTTGGCCTTGCCGTCGATGGGCAGGGCCTCCCAGAGCAGGCGGGCTGTCGGGCTGTCATTGAGTTGCGCGGTGGCGGTGATGGGTCCGGCGATGATGCGTAGGGTGGGCATGGGAGTCTTCTCCAGATGGGTGTTGGATAAGGATGTGCAGAGGAAGACCGACTCTGTGCTACCGATTCACCTGTGGCGGGCAGAAAATAGGAACGCAGATTCAATCCGTGTCCATCCGCGTTCATCCGTGGCTATTTTCTGGTCAGTGTTCATGCCCTAGGGGGCACAATCAGCAATGAAATGCGGGACGCAGATTCACGCAGAAACAACTGATCTGCGCAGATTTTATCCGCGTCAATCATCTTTTTCAGCGCCATCAGCGTCCTATTTTCAGGTTAGAGCCAAGTCAATTGATTGGTGATTATACGGGAGTCCCGTTGCTTGCGTCAAAGGTGACCGGCCGCCCAGAGCGCACTGCCCGGCCCTAAAGAGGCCGGGCTACAGAGCCACACCCCCTGAAGGGGGCTTTCGGAGGGACGAACATCTCTCTTTAGCCGGATTTATCCGGCGTTGCTTTGTAGCTCCGGGTCTTTAGCCCGGTGCGGACATGGCAATCGCTCAATTGCTTTGAAAGTAAAATGCACCCAAAATTTTCGTTGGGTTGGCATCGGGTCATCCCCTGTGTTACAATTCGCTCTCTACCCACCGATTGGCGAGGGATGACCCGATGCAGGGCACACACGCAGGGGCGTGGGACACACACGCAGGAGCTTGGCCGGTAGTCGGCCATCAATGGGCTGTCGATCTGCTCCGACCACTTGTGCAGAGCGGCGGCAGCGGCCCGCGCCACGCCTATCTCTTTTTGGGACCACCCCAGATCGGCAAGTCTACCCTGGCCTATGTTTTTGGCACAGCCCTGCTTTGCACGGATCCGGAGACGCGGCCCTGTGGACGCTGCCGCTCCTGCCGGTTGATGGCAAAAAGAGGCCATCCCGATTTCTGGCTGATCCAGCCCACAGACAAAGATGGCGCGGTGGATCGGGCCAACGGGCTGCTGCGGGGCGAAGCGGCCACGGCGATTGTGCGGGATGCCATGTTGCGGCCTGTGGAAGGGCAATACAAATTTGTCCTGATCCAGGATGCGCACCGGGCCAACGATACCTTTGCCAACAAGCTGCTCAAAACCCTGGAAGAGGCGCCCGCCCATGTGGTTCTCTGTCTGACAGCCAGCGACCGGGCTGATCTGTTGCCCACGATTGTCAGCCGCTGTCAGGTGTTGGAACTGCGCCCCCTGCCGATTGAACTGATCGCCCGCAGCCTGGAAAGCCAGAGCGCAGCCAGCCACGACCAGGCTGATCTGCTGGCCCGGCTCTCGAACGGGCGTATGGGCTGGGCCATGGCCCAATTGCAGAGCAAGGGGGGGCTGGAGCAGCGCCGGGAAGATTTGCAATCGCTCTGGCAGTTGGCCCGTGCCAGCCGGGTGGAACGGCTGGCTTTTTCCCAAGCCCTTTCCAGCAGCCGGGAAAACGAGCGGCTTTTTGGTCTGCTGGCCTTGTGGACCGGCTGGTGGCGGGATGTGCTGCTGGCCCAGGCGGGCTGTCTGGATGCCTGTAACAATATCGATCACCAGGCCGAGATTGAACGGGACGCCGAGAGTTTCCTGCCCATAGATGTCCAATCATTTCTGTACACACTCAGGCGCATCGAAGGCTATTTGCACCACACCGTCAACACAACCCTAGCCCTCGACGTGTTACTATTACAACTTCCACGACCGGTGGTGAACCGCTGATTTGCCAGATGGCCCACGCCTGTCGTTATCCAGGAGCATTCCATGCAAACCGTTATCGGGGCCGTTTTTAAGCCAGTCACAAAGGTTTACTATTTCGATCCAGTCTCTCTGCTCAATCTGATGCCCAACGATTATGTGATTGTGGACACGGCCAAAGGGCAGGAATTGGTGCAGATTGTCCAGTCACCCCACAATGTGCCCGACGAAGAGATTGTGGGCGAAATGAAACAGGTGATTCGCCAGGCCACACCCTGGGATATGCTGGAGCAGGACAAATGGCGGCAGAAGGAGCAGGAGGCCCTGGCCGTCTGCCGTGAAAAGGCTGCCGAGCACAATCTGGACATGAAAGTGGTGCGCTGCGAATACAACTTCGATGGCGGGCGGCTGACCGTCTTCTTTGCCTCGGAGGATCGGATCGATTTTCGTGGCCTGGTGCGTGATCTGGCGAGGGTGATTCAGACCCGCATCGAGATGCGCCAGATTGGGGTGCGGGACGAAGCGAAGATACTCGACGGGGTGGGCAAGTGTGGTCGTCAGCTCTGCTGCACCAGTTGGCTGCGGGAATTTGCGCCCGTCAGCATCCGCATGGCGAAAAACCAACAGCTCCCCCTGAACCCGGATGAGATCAGCGGCGTCTGTGGCCGTCTGCTCTGCTGTCTCTCCTATGAAGACCCGGTCTACAAAGAGGCCAACAAAAAGATGCCCAAACTCGGCTCGGAGGTCGTCACTCCCCAGGGCTTAGGACGGGTGCGTCACCTCCACCCGTTGAAGGAATCGGTCACTGTCTATCTGCAAACCAATGTGATGGCTGAATTTTTGGTAGACGAACTGATCGGCGGCAAAAAGAGCGGGGGGAGTTGTGGAACCTGTGGCGGCTGTACGGTGAAGCGCCGGGCCGGTGCAGAAGAGGACAACGAGCGGGTGCGCGCCGAGCGACAGGACGAGACAGAGAGTGTCGAAGAGGAGCCCAGCGGCGACGCGCCCCGCCCCCGACGCAATCGCCGCCGCCCCCGTCGAAAAGGCGGGGAGTAGCGGGTGGCGGGTGGCAGGTGGAAAGTTGCAAGTGGAAAGTTGCAGGTATCCTCCGCACTTCTTGAAGTAGATGGGATAAAAGAGCGGCTCCAGAGATATAAATCCTCTGGAGCCGCTCTTTCTATTATCTATTCTACAGGTGCGATACTACCTGCCACCTGCCACCTGCCACTTGCCACCTACTTAGCGTGGGCCACCGAACGGGTCTCCCGAATGACGGTGACCCGAATCTGGCCCGGATATTCCAGATTGTCTTCGATCTTCTTGGCAATGTTCTTGCTCAGTTCGATCACCTGGAGATCGTCCAGATCGTCCGGGCGCACGATCACCCGCACCTCCCGGCCGGCCTGGATGGCGAAGGTCTGGCTGACGCCAGGGAAGCTGTTGCCGATGTCTTCCAGGGCTGTGACCCGTTTGATGTAGGCTTCCAGGCTCTCCCGCCGGGCACCGGGCCGGGCGCCGCTGATGGCATCCGCCACAGCCACGATGACCGCCTCGATGCTCTCTGGCTCCACCTCGCCGTGATGGCTGGCGATGCAGTTGATGACCTTCGGGTTGACCCCGTAGCGCTTGGCTATCTCTGCGCCCACAATGGCGTGGGGGCCGTCGATCTCGTGGGTCACGGCTTTGCCGATGTCGTGCAACAGGCCACCCATGCGGGCGATCTTTACATCGGCGTGCAGTTCGCTGGCAATCACCGCGGCCAGATGGGATGTCTCGATGGCGTGGTAGTACTGGTTCTGGCCGTAGCTGGTGCGATACTTCAGACGGCCCATCAGCCGCTGGATTTCCCGGTGCAACCCCTGGTTGTTGGTCTCGATCAGCGCCTGTTCGCCGGCCTCCTGAATGAGCTGCTCGACCTCCTGCTGGGCCTTTTCCACTTCCTTCTCGATACGGGCCGGATGAATCCGCCCATCGGCCACCAATTTGGTCAGGGCGATGCGGGCCACTTCCCGGCGCACCGGGTCGTAGCAGCTAATCAGAATCGCTTCCGGTGTATCATCCACCACCAGGTCCACGCCGGTCACCTGTTCGATGGCCCGAATGTTGCGGCCCTGGCGACCGATAATCCGCCCCTTCATTTCGTCCGAAGGGAGACTGACCGTACTCACTGCGTATTCGGTCACGTGGTCGCTGGCGATCCGCTCCACAGCCACCGTGACAATCTCCCGCGCCCGTTTCTCGGCTATCTCAATCGTCTGGGCTTCCACCTCGCGGATGGTACGGGCCATCTCCTGGCGGCTCTTCTTCTCCACCTCTTGCAAAAGAAGCGCCCGGGCTTCCTCTTCCGACATGCGGGCTACCCGCTGCAACTCTTCGTCCCGCTGCTGTTCGGCCTTCTCCAAATCCGCTACCTGCTGGGCCAGGCGGCTCTCTTTCTGGTTGACCTTTTTCTCTCGTCCATCGATCTGATCGATACGTTTGTCCAACTGTTCTTGCCGGTTTTGTAGCCGTTGTTCAGTGCTTTCCAGGGATTTGCGACGCCGATTCATCTCGGCATCCATTTCGTTGCGCAGTCGAACCTCTTCCTCTTTCAGGTGCAATTCCTTGCGCCTGGCATCAGATTCAGCCTCCGCCAAAATCTTGGCTGCCTGCTGTTCGATGTTTTGGCCGGCCAACTGCTGGCGTTCCCGTTCTGCCTGACCGCCTGTCTCGCTCCCTCGCTTGAACGCTACATAACCGGCAATGGCCGCACCGATCAGCGCGGCGGCGATAATCGAAATTATCGTCAATATGATATCCATTTCCGGTTTCCTCGATTCGTCATTCGCAATTCACGTAGAAAACTGCACGATATGTGATCATTCGGATCAAGTGGCCGGGGCGACGACCGGGCATTGTGGCTGCAAAGACATCTGGTTCCAGAGAATGTCTTCGCCGCTCCACTGCCACAGGCCAGCGCGCCTTGCCAATGATGTGGATAATTGCTACTTGTCAACTGTCTTCCGCTTCTTGCATCTCTTGCCAGGACGATTCCAATACGTCCCGCACAACCCCCCATGAGAAGCCCCGCCGCTGCAAAAATGCAGCCATCTTCTTGCGAAAGCTCTCTTCGTCCAGCCCCCGCCAGCGCCAGAGTTGGCTGCGGGCGGCCTGGACCGCGGCTGACTCGGCCTCTGTCGAACCCTCGATGAGCGGCTCGATGATCTGGTCGGCGATCCCTTTGCGGCGCAGTTCAAAGCGCAGGGCACGGGGCGAAATCGGCTTAAACTGATTGCGCTGTTCCACCCAATAGCGGGCAAACTCGTCATCGTTCAGATAGCCCTGTTCGAGCAGTTTGTCGATGATCCATTCGATATGGACCTCGGCCAGACGCTCCTGCTGCTGATTGCCATAGCGGCCCAGCCGCTGGCGCACCTCTTCCACACTGCGGGGACGGATCGCCAGAAAGCCTACCGCTTTGTCATAGGCTTTGGCACGCAAATCGAGGGTCTTCAGCGCCTCGATCTCCCCATCGCTCAGGTGCTGCTCCCGGCGCAATTTCACCGCTTCCAGCGCGGGCAGAGCGAAGGCATAGGCCCCATCCAAATAGACATTGACCCGTTCGGGATTGCGCTTCTGCCGTTGCAGCGAAGTAATCTGTCCGGCCATAAAAAGGTTTTCCAGCCACTGATGAACACTGATAAACGGGATGCTTCTCCTCTGTTTATTTGCGTTCTTTGTGGTTCAAATGGCTCTCTGTGTATAACAAAAAACGCTGCGGCCCAGTGCCCCAGCGTTCCCGTTTCTCTGCCTGATTCTGGAAGAAGCGCTTCCAGCGAATTGCCGACAAGCCTGCGCCACCTTTGCACAGGTCGCGAAAACAGACTGCCTGATTCGTGAACAGCCCGGTCCGTCGGTCTGTTCAGGCTCCGATGCTCGATTCCTCAAACCCAAGTAGATTCGTTTATCGATCAAACCGATCCAGCGATTGCCCCCGTGTCCAGGTGACGGGTATAGCGTTCCTGGAATGGAGGCAAATCGGAAGAGCCGCTTTGGCTGGATTGTAATAGACAGATTCGGCGGATAATACTCCGATAAAGACGCACAATGAATCGGTATGGACTCGTATTCTTCAGGTTGTTCTAGCGAACAATCGGTTTCAAATGGGAATACTGTGACAAAATTTCGTGGCTTGCTGTGGCTGCCTTTGCAGCGCCCCAGGTCATCCCTTTCTGCAATCTATGCAGGTCTGGTTGGGATATTTTTCGCTTTTACACCCATAGGTTCAAGCGGTTTCGGTCAGTGCGGCTGGATCGACCAGCCCAACCCGTTCTCGAATGATTCTGTCGATGGCTGTAACCATCTCCTGATTTCCGCGCAGAAAATCTTTGGCTTTCTCTCGGCCCTGGCCCAGACGGGTATCGCCGAAGCTGTAGAACGCACCCCGCTTGTCTATCACATCGTACTCGACGCCCAAGTCGATGAGATCGCCTGTCTTGCTGATGCCTTCGTCGTACATAATGTCAAACTCGGCTACTTTGAAGGGAGGCGCTACTTTGTTCTTGCGCACAGTCACCCTTGTCCGGTTGCCGATTACATCTGTGCCCTGTTTGATGGCCTGGATGCGCCGAATGTCCAGACGAACACTGGCATAAAATTTCAGGGCCAGACCGCCAGAAGTGGTTTCCGGGTTACCAAACATTACACCGATCTTCTGGCGTAGCTGGTTGGTGAAGATTAAACTGGTTCCACTGGTCTTGACCACACCCACCAGTTTACGCAGGGCCTGGCTCATCAGCCGGGCCTGCAATCCCATATGGCTGTCGCCCATCTCGCCCTCGATCTCGGCCCGGGGCACGAGAGCGGCTACGCTGTCCACTACCACAACGTCCATTGCACCGGAGCGAACCAGCGCCTCGGTGATCTCCAACGCCTGCTCGGCTGTATCCGGCTGGCTCACATAGAGATTGTCCACATCTACGCCGATCGTGCGGGCATAGGCCGGGTCCAGAGCGTGCTCCACATCTACAAAACCGCAAAAACCGCCGGTGCGCTGGGCTTCGGCGATGACGTGCAGACAGACCGTCGTCTTGCCCGAACTTTCCGGGCCATAGATTTCCGCAATTCGACCGCGGGGTATGCCGCCCACGCCCAAAGCAATATCCAGACTCAGACTTCCCGTCGGAATCGCCTGGACATCCAGCCGGTGAGCTTCGCCCAATTTCATAATAATCCCATCGCCAAAGCGCTTGTTCAGCGTGGCAAGGGTAGTTTCAAGGGCTTTTTGGCGGCCATCTGCGGCCATGGAATGCTCCGATGGTCGAAAGCTGTGGACTTTTGAAAATCCTTCACACTAGTTTACTGTAGATAACTGGATAATGCAAGCCGCATTCGCACTGCCCCCCATCACGATTATACTGCGGCGCAAATAGACCCATGATGCGTGCCATGCATGGTGCGTAAACTGGTACACGCACCGCGACAGAAACTATAGGCGTATTTATTGCTGGGAGGTACTATAGTGTACCCGGCGGGGCGTAAACTTTTTCGCGCAGGGCAATTACGTGGCGGCGGGTCGTCTCGTCGGTTTCCATATCCGTGTTCACCTTTTCCACCCCATAACGGATGGTGCTGTGATCCCGTCCACCCAATTGGTCGCCGATGCCTGGCAGAGAGAGATGGTTCTCTTCGCGCAGCAGATACATGGCAATCTGGCGGGCAAAGGCTACCTCTTTGGTGCGCCCCCGGCCCAGCAGTTCGCCCACACTCAGATTGAAATGGGCTGCCACCAGTTGAATAACGCTGCTGGCTTCGCGAGGTCGTCGCTGGGGCATCAGATCGTTGAGAATCTCCTCGGCCATCTTGCGATCCAGCGTGTCCTGATAGAGGGGGGACTGGACAATCAGCCGGTTGAGCGCGCCTTCCAACTCCCGAATGTTGCTTTCCACCCGCTCGGCCACCAGCATCAGCACATCCTGGGTCACTCGCACACCCATTGTCAGGGCTTTGGATTGGAGGATCGCCACGCGAGTCTCCAAATCGGGCACAGAGATGTCGGCTTGCAGTCCACCCTCAAAGCGGCTGCGCAGACGGGCTTCCAGGGTGGCAATCTCTTTCGGCGGGCGATCACTGCTGATGACCACCTGGCGGTTGGCTGCGTGGAGGTGGTTGAAGGTGTGGAAGAACTCCTCCTGGGTACTCTCCTTGCCGCCGATGAACTGAATATCGTCAATGAGTAGCAGGTCGACCTGTCGGTATTTGTTACGGAATTCCTCTGTGCTCTGGCTGCGAATCCCGCTGATCAACTCATTCGTGAACTGCTCGGAAGAACAGTAGAGGACATGCAGTCCCCGGTCCAGCATCTGATGACCGATGGCGTGTAGCAGGTGGGTTTTGCCCAACCCGACACCGCCATAGATAAAGAGCGGATTGAAGCGATAGCCCGGCTGCTCGGCCACAGAGAGCGCGGCCGCATGGGCCAGCCGGTTGTGGCTGCCCACAATAAACGATGAAAAGGTATAGTGGGCATTGAGAGGTGTGCCCTGCATCTCGGCCCGGGTCGGGCCATAGGCCACTGGCTGGCGATTTCCTTTGCGCGCAGAGCTTTGCCCCGGGGAGGCGTAACCGGGGCTGGATTGGGTAACGTCTAACGTAGCATCTGGCTCGGCAAAAGGCTCGCGCGGCGCATGGGACGCTCTACCCCGGTTGTCGTCTGGCCGGCCCGGCGGAGCGGCAGAGATGCGCGGCGCAGGTGTGGGTTCATCGCTGGCCGGTCTGGAGAGGCGCCCGGCTGGTTGCTTCTCGGCATTCTCCAGCCCCCGATAGAGGGGCGGCGTTTCCCCCGTCTCCGGATCGGCCAGGGGACGCGGGCGCACCCGGAAGGTCACTTCAACGGAACGCTGTAACAGGCGACCCAGGATGCGTTTGATTTGTGGGCGCAGCCGGTTTTGCAGCCAATCCCGGGCATAGGCGTGGGGTACACCGATCACAAATTCCCCATCCTCATAGCCCATCACCGATGTGTCCCGCACCCAAGTCTCAAAGGTAGGGGCAGGCATAGAGAGGGCCAATTCGTTCAGGGCCATCTGCCAGACCTCGCCCGCCCGCCGCTGGGAGTCGGCCTGGTCGTTGCTCCGCCGAAGAGCGCGCTCGTCGCTGGCTTCTGAAGACGCGGCCGTATCGCTAACCCACTCGCTCAGATCAGCGCCGTCGCCTTCTTCGTCGGCTTCGTCCTGATAATCGTAAGCGATGGGCATTGGTTGCCGTTGTAGTTCATTTCTGCGTGGCGAGAACGGTGTCTGTGCCAACAGTTCTCCTCCCATTTTCCCTGTCTGGATTTGGGCAGACAACAAAGAGACCCACGAAACTGTCGTGGATTGAATTCGTTCCTATCGTACTTACAGTGGCTGCCAATGGCATCCGGGGTGAACCGTTGCGATGAGGTGGCCGGTACATATCCGCTGGCGTTCGGGCGAGGAAAGGGGAAGAAATCGCCGATTTCCTGAGGGGCCTATAGCCCGTTTGCCTGGTTCTGGCGGAACGTCTGTTACGGTGACCCGTGCGGGTAGTAGTATGCGGTTCAGTACCGTACAGTGTAGCAAAGAAGTGGGGAATTGCCAATCATTTGCTGGGGAGAATTGGCACAATTTTTGGCTATCCGATTCATGCAAAACAAATGTTCTACACAATATCTAGCTGGAATCATGGGGTTATCCCCAAAATAGCCCTGTTATCCCCGGATAGGCGGGGATAACCCACGTAGAAAATTTAAGAAAACATCTTTTTGGGCGCGAATCACCATTTTTTTGCAACAAAAATTGCCACTGCGTCCCCCAAATTTTCCTGCGACTTTCCCCGACTATCCCCAGAATTATCCCCGGATTCTTCCCATACGCAGGGCTGTGTCGCAAAAGCTGATGGTCAATTGTTTCGCTGTTTCACAAGAAACCAATACCTTTTGCCGATATTCGCCTTACTCTCCAGCCACCCCCAATGCCTTTGCCTCGATCTGCATGGCTTCCAGAACCCGTTGCACGTGCTCGTCGAAATCCACGCCCAGATCAGCGATAAAGTGTTCGTTTTCGTCCCGGTCGATGGCCTCGGTAAATTTGCGGTTCTTCCACTTCTTTTTGATCGAACTGAGTTGGACCTCGTGCAGATTTTTGTCCGGGCGCACATAGGCACAGGCCAGGATCAGACCGGTCAACTCGTCGCAGGCCAGCAGGGCCTTGTCCAACAGAGATTCCCGGGGCACGCCGAGAAAAGTGGCGTGGGCTTCCACCGCGTGGATCAATTCGGCAGGGTAGCCCCCCTCCCGGAAAAGACGCAGTTCTGTACGCGGGTGGCCGTCCTGCGTATCGTCCATATCCGGGTGGCGCTCATAATCCAGGTCATGGAGCAGACCGGTGAGGCCCCAGAGTTCTTCGTCCGCGCCGTAGTGGCGGGCATAGCCGCGCAGTGCGGCTTCCACAGCCAGGTTGTGGCGGCGCAGACTTTCGGATTCGATCCATTCGCAGAGCAGATTATAGGCTTCCTGGCGGGTTGGCAAGGGCATAGATTTATCCTTTTGGGTGGTTAGTTGATTGGGCTTCTACGGGCACGATCAGAGATCGCCCCGCACCATCCGGATCAGCCGATCCAGCACCACTTCGCCGTCGGCACGCAGCGCGTTGTGCTCGTATTCGTTGGTGATCCACATACGCAGGTTGGGAATCGCCCGGGCCGTCTCTTCCGAGAAGCTGCGCTCCACATACATATCGTCGTAGTAGACCGCGGCCGCGCTGGGAACCGGATTGCGGGCCAGCTTTTCCACATCGTACAGAATAGACCACTCTGCGTCCGCGGCCAAGAGTTCGGCGGCTTCTTGCAGCGGTTGCAGCTCGCCGTATTCCTCGAACATCCACGGGTAGATCATCTCCCCGGTAAAGTATACCGGACCGTCTGTGCCGATGGCAAAGGCCGGGTATTCGTCCCGGATGCGCTGGGCCGACCAGTCGGAGGCGTTCTGCTGACAGTAGATTGATTCGTGCAGAATGGCGAAGATGGGATTTGTGTTGAAGGATTGGGCGGCTTCAATCCCGGCCAGGAAGGCATAGTTCAGCTCCTGCCCACGTGCGCCCCGGACAAAGGCCTGCTCGAAGAGATAGTGGACCTGTTCCCGGCCATCGCTGGCGCCAAAGGCCAGCCCCAACTGTTGCAGGCGACGGGGGGTGAGCAGATCGCCCGAGGGCAGCAGCACCTCCTGCTCGGTCAGCGCGTCCACCACCCGGCGCACACTTTCGGCGTCCCCCGGATAGCGGCGATAGTAATGCGCGTTCTGTTCCAAAACCCGGCGATAGGTGGCCCGGTAGATTTCGTCGGTGTGGGCCGTCAACGGAGGCAGACCGCCGGTGATGAAGACTTCCCGCAGGCTTTCCGGCGCGGCGGAAAGATAGTGGACCGCGCAAAAGCCGCCGTAGCTCTGGCCCAGCACGCTCCACTGGGCGTCTTCCCCCACCAGTCTGCGCCGGATCCACTCGGCATCCTGCACAATCGAATCCGCCCGAAAGTGCTTCAGATAGTCGGCCTGCTGCCAGGGCGATCCCAGAGCGGCCAGACTCTGGCGGTTGACCGGTGTGCTGCGTCCTGTGCCCCGCTGGTCCAACAGAAAGATGCGGAACTCCTGCATAGCCCGTTTCAGCCAGCCGCTGGCGGAGAGGGGCCGGGGCGCGCCAAAACCCGGCCCGCCCTGCAAAAAGAGCAGCCAGGGCAGATCGGCCTTCTGCTTCTGGGGGGCCACCACCTCCCGGCCATAGACAGCGAGCGTCGGGCCGTCGGGTCGGGCGTGATTCAGAGGAACATCGAACCAATGATCGGTGAGGACAAGGCCGGGCAGGAATGTGGTGGTCATATCGCTTTTCGCCTGAATGGTGTATGATTTCTAACGTCACGTGCAATATGAAAGCTCAACAACGCGAGACGAACGAATCGTGGGCTCAGGGCCAACACTTTCGTCTTTCGTCTTTCATCTTTCGTCCGCTGTCAATTCCCGAAAGCCATCCATCAAGTGCACACAAAGGAGTATACCGATGAACGACCTTCGACACAACTGGGCGGGCAACATACGCTACGGCTCAGCCCAAACCCACCAGCCCGAATCTGTCGAGCAGATCCAGGAGATTGTCGCCCGCAGCCGCAAAGTGAAGGTCTACGGCTCGCGCCACTCCTTCAACGCCATCACAGACACAACCGGCGACCACATCGCCCTGGACAAAATGGACCAGCGGCTGGCGATTGACCCGACCGCTGGCACAGTCACCGTCAGCGGTGGCATCACCTACGGCCAACTCTGCGCCCAGCTGCACGGGGCCGGCCGGGCCATCCACAATATGGCATCCCTGCCCCACATCACGGTGGCCGGCGCGGTTGCCACGGCCACCCACGGCTCCGGGGACAGCAACGGCAATCTGTCAACCGCGGTTTCCGGGTTGGAGATTGTGCGGGCGGATGGTGAGATCGTCCAGCTTTCGAAAGAGAAAGACGGCGAGGAATTTCCGGGCGCGGTGGTGGGGTTGGGCGCGCTGGGGATTGTGACACGCATCACCCTGGAGACCCAGCCCGCCTTTGTGATGCAGCAGGAAGTCTACGAAAATATGCCCATTGCCCAATCCGATGCCCACTTCGACGAGATATTCGCCAGCGCCTACAGCGTCAGCTATTTCATCGACTGGCAGGAAGAACGGGTCAACGAAGTCTGGCTCAAGCGGCGGCTGCCCGATGGTGTGGCCCAGCCCCCCGTGCCCATCTTCTATGGCGCAATTCTCGCCAACCGCCATCTGCACCCCATCGCCACGATGGACGCCGCGCCCTGCACGCCCCAGATGGGCATCCCCGGCCCCTGGCACGAACGGCTGCCCCATTTTCTAGTGGACAGTGTACCCGCCAGCGGCAATGAGTTGCAGACCGAATACTTCGTGGCCCGCAAAGACGCGGTGGGGGCAATGACGGCATTGGCCGGCCTGCGCCGGGAGATGGCGTCGGTGCTGAAGATTTCTGAGGTGCGCTCGATGGCGGCGGACAATCTCTGGATGAGTATGGCCTACGGACAGGATACGGTCGGCCTGCATTTCTCCTGGAACAACGATTGGGCCGCACTGCAAAAGCTGTTGCCGCTGGTGGAAGCGCGGCTGGCTCCCTTTGCGCCCCGCCCGCACTGGGGCAAACTTTCCACCCTCTCCGGTGCAGAAATCCGCGCCCGCTATCCCAAAATGGCCGACTTCCAGGCACTTGCGCGCAAGTATGACCCCCAGGGCAAATTCAGGAATGGCTTCC
>CAMDQF010000074.1 GCA_945905745.1 Litorilinea aerophila | reverse complement strand
TCGTTGATGTAAAGGCGCAGGGGCACAATCGTCCAGGTGCGCTGGGTGGCTTCCGCATGGAGTTGTGCGATTTCCCGCCGGTGCAGCAGCAGCTTGCGGCGGCGGGTCTCGTCGTGATTCTCCCGGTTGCCCTGGGTGTAGTGGGCGATGTGAACATTCATCAGCCAGGCTTCGTTGTCGCGCACCAGCACAAAGCCATCCCGCAGGTTGACCTGTCCCATGCGCACGGATTTGATCTCCGTGCCAGTCAGCATAAGGCCCGCCTCAAAGGACTCTTCGATATGATAGTCATGGTGCGCTTTGCGGTTGGTAGCAACCGTGCGCGGCCCATGCTTTTGGGTATCTTTGTCGCTCTTCTTCGCCATTACTGTCCGGTTTCCAATAATTCAATGGCCCGATCCAACTGGGGATCTTCCTCAGCCTCGATCTGTTCGTCAGTGATTTCGACGACGATGTCCGGGTCCAGACCGGTCTTGTCAATCGAACGGTCGGCGGGCGTGTACCAGCGGGCAATCGTCACCCGCATCATACTGCCGTCGCTCAGGGTGTGGGGGAGTTGAACACTACCTTTGCCAAAGGTGGTCGTGCCGACCAGAACGGCCCGGCCTGCATCCTGCAAAGCGCCGGCTACAATCTCGCTGGCGCTGGCGCTGCCTTCGTCCACCAGCAGAACGATCGGCAGGGCAGCATCCACGGCGGCCTTACCTTCTGTGTCGTAGATCTGCTCAGAGCCATCGCTAAAACGCTCGATCAATACCTGCTCGTCTTCCAGAAAGACGCTGGAGACTCGTACCGCCTCGCGCAGCAGACCGCCAGGATTGCCCCGCAGATCAAAGATCAATCCACGCAGATTATTGCGGGTTGCCTCTTCCATTGCATCCCGCACCCGCGCTCCCGAATCATCAGAGAAACGGCTGAGCCGGATGTAGGCGATGTCCTCATCCTGTCCATAGGTGTCGGTAAAGACAATCGGGATTTGGATCACATCCCGCACGACTGTGACATCGAAAGTTTCGCTGCTGCTGGGGCGTTCGATGGTAAGTACTACCGACGAACCCTTTGGCCCTTTGATTTTACTGATGGCCACGTTCAGATCAGCCATCTCCGAGACGGGTTCACCATCAATCGCGATGACCAGATCATTGCGCCGCAAACCCGCGTTCCAGGCCGGCTGGTTCTCGAATGGCTCGACCAGACGCACCGCACCTTTGTCCTCCACCCATTCGACCGTTGCGCCGATTCCCTCAAAGCTGCCGTCCATGCTTTCCAGGAAACTCTTGGCCTGATCCGGAGCCAAAAAGCTGGTGTTGGGATCGTCCAACAGGCCGAGTACACCCCGAATCGCGCCGTAGCTGCGTTCCTGGCCGCCAGGCAGTTCGCCATAGAAGTCCCGTTCTAGCAGGCCCATGGCCTCCCAGAAGATTTCCATGTCCTCCTCGTTCAGGTCGCGATCCTGGGCAGCCGGCACACCTGCCGCCGGTGAAACCACAGGCGCGGTCGCGTTTTGCGGGCCATCACCGGTGAACCGGCCAATGGCAAAGCCAACGCCTGATCCGATGGAAAAGGCTATGGCCACCACCAGTAGCAGCCCACAACCAATGGCGATATAGCGCAACAGCGGCTTATTGTCGGCCGGGCGTGTGGGCGTGTCCGGTCTTTCTAAAATGCTCATACGATTGGCGTCCTTTATCCTTCACTTGTCTGTCATCAGTAACCAGTGAACAGTGAACAGTTGCCAGTAAACGGTAATCCGTTGAATCGTCACGATCTCCACTGATTACTGTTGACTGGTTACTCTTCACCAGCAACTACTTCCACCGCATGGGGCAACGGATCGCTGCCCGGTACAATCACCAGATCCGGCGTTAACCCAACCCCTTCGATTGCGTGCCGATTGGGAGTAAACCAATGGGCACTGGTCACGTGGAGGCTGCTGCCATCCACCAATTCGTGGACCAATTGGACACTGCCTTTGCCAAAAGTGCGCTCGCCCAGGAGTTTGGCCCGCTTCCGGTCCTGCAATGCGCCTGCCACAATTTCGCTGGCACTGGCCGAGCCGCCATCCACTATAACTACCAGCGGCGCGCCCGCGGAGAAATCCTCAGCTTCCGCCGTATAGCTCTTTTCACTGCCATCGGCCTTCTCTTCATAGAAGACCACCCCGCCGTCCAGCCAAATATCCGCCACACCCACCGCGGCGCTAACCAGTCCGCCGGGGTTGCCCCGCAGATCCAGCACGAATCGATCTGCGCCGTCGGCCTGCAGTTCATCCAGGGCCAGCCCCATTTCATCTGCCGAGCGCTCACTAAATAGACTCAGTTTCAAATAGCCGATCGGAGCGCGGCCAGCGCTATTGTCCAGCAAACGCCATTCCACACTGGGCGTCTCGATCTCGGCCCGCATAACACAGATACGCAGCTTCTCCGATTGGGGGCCGCGCAACAGATCGAGACAGACCTCCGTTTCCACCGGCCCACGGATGAGTGCAGTTATCGTATCGACACTGACATCAGCCTGAATCGGCGTACCATCAATTCCTACCAGCCTGTCACCCGATTCCACTCCAGCTTGCGCCGCGGGCCGGTCGGGCATAGGACGCAGAGCATAACCGCCTTCGACCGTCTCGATCCACGCGCCGATGCCGCCGAAACGCCCCCGCAACTGATCCCGCTCCAGTTCCCTTGGCTGGGGTTCCAAAAAACGGGTGTATGTGTCCCCGTAGGAATCGGTCAATCCCCGCACGCTGGCATAGGTGCGTTCGGTCAGGCTGGGTTCTTCCCCATAAAAGTCCGCTTCCAACAGCATCCAGACCTGGCGGAAAAGTTCGCCATTCCAGATAGCAGTGGCTTCGTCGGGCACAACCGTGTCCGGGTTCGCCGGTTCACCTGCCGGGCCGGGGCCGAGTGCGAATGCCGGATCGCTCAATCCCCGCAGCCAATAGCCCCCGGCAAAAGCCGCGCTCAAAAGCAAGAGGGCAAAGAGAGTGTAGACGAGGGCACGAACAGACGATTTCACCTGAAGATTGTACCACAGGGCAAAGTGGGGGAAAAGCAAGGAGCGTACCAGAAATATTGTTGTGTGTCAGTCGGAAGCCGAATCATGACCAGTTGGTTGTTGGGCTTGGCGCCGGGCCCGGGGTGCGGGCAGGGGAGCTCGTGGGAAGAGATGGGCGCGCTCGACGATCTCCGCCACAGTCTCCTCCTGACGATAGGCCATCAGATGAACCCCGTGGACACCTTCGATCTGGCGCACTTCCTCAATGATCTCCGCACAAATCTGCATCCCCTCTTCCCGTTTGCGTTTGGGGGGCGTCTTGGCCAGCCGTTCCACCACCGCGTCGGGAATCCAGACACCGGGCACTTTTGTGCGCATAAATTCGGCAGCCTTTTCCGAGCGCAAAGGGCCAACCCCAACGAGAATGTAGACCCGCTCGTGCAGGCCCAGCTCCCGCACCCGGCGCATATATTCCCGCAATACTGGCACGTCGTAGCAGTATTGGGTCTGGATAAATTGGGCCCCGGCCTCGACTTTTTTGGCCAGACGCAGATGGCGGAACTCCTGGGGCGGAACGAAGGGATTGGCAGCCGCGCCCAAAAAGAAGCGGGGGCGGGTGGTTAGTCTGCGCCCGCTGAGAAAGACGCCTTCATCCCGCATGATTTTGGCCGTGCGCAGGAGTTGCAGGGAGTCGAAGTCAAAGACCCGCTTGGCTTCGGGCTGATCGCCCGCTGTCACATCGTCGCCGGTGAGACAGAGGACATTCTCCACACCCATCGCGGCCGCGCCCAGCAGATCGCCCTGAATGGCGATGCGGTTGCGATCCCGGCAGCTCACCTGCAACACCGGCTCGTAGCCAGCCCGGGTCAGCAGCGCACAGCAGCCCATACTGCTCATATGGCAGTTGGCCCCAGAACCATCCGTGGCATTGATGGCATCACAGACCTGAGACAGGACGAGGGCATTGCGATAGACATCTTCCGGGTCTGCCGAATCGGGTGCGTTCAGCTCCGCAGTCACGGCAAAGCGGCCCGAACGCAGGACGTGTTCCAGACGACTCATTCCTTTTCCTCCAATTCGACCCGTGTCCAACCGGGCGGCGTGCGGCTGTCCACCCCATCCAGCATATTGGCCCAGGAAGAGGTATGTTGCAAGCTGCGGTTGAGCGGCGGCTGAATCAGCCGAATCTCCCCGGCATAGCGGGCCATCTGTGCGTCCCGCCGCCAGGCCAGGGTCCACACGCAGGGCATCTCCGGGATGACTTCACAATTTCCGTTGGCGCGTACCCCGCCGCAGGGACCGTTGCGCAGGTTCTTCGGACAATTCATCGGGCAGGTCATGCCAGTGCTGTGCAGAATACACTGGCCGCACATCTGACAGTTGAAGAGAATCTCTTTGGCCGGTTTCTCCACCCAGAGCAGCAAACGCGCCGAGCCGACAGGGCTGACCCGCTTGAGAAAGGGCCAGATGGCCCGCAATACCCGCTCGGTGACAGCATAAAGCGCCTCCAACAGACGGGGGTGATCCTTCAACCACTCACTGCCCGGCCAGCGCCGGGCTTCGGGAAAGGAAGACATCGCACACCTCACAGCTGAGCGTCGTTGACCCAACCATCGAATTCGGCTAAAAGGGATTCCTTCAAAACGGGTTCGGCATAGGAAGCCGCAAAGGCATTGCGGGCAATGCGCGCCAGATTGACCCGGTC
The DNA here is from genome assembly GCA_945905745.1 of Litorilinea aerophila. Taxonomy (GTDB): domain Bacteria; phylum Chloroflexota; class Anaerolineae; order Caldilineales; family Caldilineaceae; genus JACQGT01. The sequence goes on along the minus strand of CAMDQF010000074.1, from coordinate 19,066 downwards.
ATAGCCAAAAGTATCTGCCAACAGTTGATATTCGGCAACTAACGAAGTATTGAAAAGGGGCGGATCGTCGCTGTTGACAGTCACAAACACCCCCATGCGGTCCAGATGGGGGAAGGGATGCTGCTCGGCGCTGGGGTAGACACCCAGACAGACATTGCTGTAGGGGTTGATTTCCAGGGGAATCTGCCGTTCCTTCAGATGCAGGAGCAGGGCCGGATCTTCCAGCGCCCGCACCCCATGGCCGATGCGCTCAGCGCCCAGCCCATTCAGCGCACCCCACACGCTGGCCGGGCCGACGGTTTCCCCGGCGTGGGGCAGGGAATGAAGACCCGCGGCTTTGGCCTTGGCAAAGGCGTGGGCAAAGGGTTCGGGGGGTGCGCCTACTTCGTTGCCCCCCAGCCCAAAACCGATGACGCCGTAGTCCATCCCGTAGATGGCATGGGCCAGGGTCGTATCCGCGGGAAAAGGATCATAGGCTTTGCCCAGTTTCAAACTGACATTGCGGGGAATGTCCACCACCCAGCGCATCTCCACGCCAAAATCCCGCCGCGCCCGCTGCCGCCCATCCTCCAACCCTTCAAAAATCTCCTCAATCGAAAGCTCTTTGCCCTGCAAATGGGTATGGGTGAAGGTCGTTATTGTCAACTCCCGGTAGCGAATGCCCTGGGCTGCCATATCCTCGCCGTTGCGATACGCAATCGTGGCAAAATCCTCGCCCGTGCGCAGCAACGCCTGAATCGTCACATAAATCTCGACGAAGTGGTCAAAATCCCGAAAGACAAACCAGCGCCGCAGCCCTTCCTCGTCCCGGGCGGGCAGGCTATCCAGCATTCCGTGGGCCGCGGCCAGTTCCAGGACAGTGGCAGGCTGGATGGCTCCTTCCAAATGGATGTGGATTTCTGCTTTGGGCAGAGCGCGCAGGAAGGTGGTGATGGGTGACAAGTGGAAGGTGGCAGGTGGCACGTGTGGTATACTTTCCCGGTTGGTGACTTTCTCCATACAGACGTTATACCATTCCGCCCGATAGGGGTCAATTTGTCTTCCAGAGCTACTGAGCGCCTCTCCGATATTGCCCGCTGGACAGGCCAGATCCCTCAATCTGTACTCGCCCTGCGGGTGCTGGCCGATTGGCTGCCCTCCAGGCGGGCTTTGCTCTCCCTGCTGGTCGCGGCCTGCGTTACCCTCGGCTTTGCAGGTGGAAGCGCAGTCAGCGACGGTCAGGCGCGCTTTCAGGCCATCGGTGAGCTGGTGGGCAGCCGGGCCTTTGGTCTGGTCGAATGGGAATGGCAGGCGTTGGGAGAAAAGGCCGATGGTTGGCGCTCCGGTAAGGGGCGTGGGCTGACCACCGAGCAGGAACGGGCGGTGGTGCTGGGCTATGTCGAGGGAATCCGCCGGGTGCGCACGGCCAAGGAACAGGTCAACCGGCTGGTGAGTTTGGATGCTGGCCCGGATGAACTGGCCCAGGCCCGCCACAATCGGGGGGATCTGCGCCAGCGGCAGGCGGGCCGCCGTCCGCTGGCCGAAGCGGTGATTCAGCGCCAGGTGGGGCAGATGCTGGTGGAAGCGGGTATCGGTATCCACAGCGCACCCATGCCGCCGGTCAATTTCACCTTCACCGAGCCGCCCCAGATTCTCATCATCAGCCCCCGCCAGGAGATTCGCAACGTCTACGCCCGGATGTTGGCCCCAGATATTGACGCCGCGGAGGCGGGCGAAAAAGAGGCAGCCATCGCGGCCAAGACGGACTATTCCGCCTATATTACAAAAATTGGCGGCTTGGGCGCCTATCCCACAATGGTGGTGGAGAGTACGAATATGGAGTGGCTGGTCTCTACGGTGGCCCACGAATGGGTACACAACTACCTGACACTTTTCCCCCTGGGCATGCGCTTTGGCAGCAGCCCGGAGCTGACAACCCTCAACGAAACTGTGGCCGAGATTGTGGGCGACGAAATCGGGCGGCGGGTGCTGCTCCACTTCTACCCGGAATTTGCGCCGCGACCCGTGCGCCAGGCCCAGGCTCAGGCCCAGACCCAGACACTCCCCACCCCTGCCGAGCCGGAAGACCCATCGGTCTTCGACTTCAACCGGGAGATGGGCAAGACCCGGCGGCGCGTAGATGAACTGCTGGCGAACGGCGATTATCTGGCAGCCGAAGCCTATATGGAGGCCCGACGCCGGGTATTTGTGGAAAACGGCTATCACCTGCGGGTGCTCAACCAGGCCTACTTCGCCTTTCACGGCAGCTACGCCACAGGTGGAGCTAGCTCCAGCCCCATCGGCGCACAGTTGCAGGAGCTACAACGCAAAGCCCCCGAAGACATCGCCGGATTCCTGTACACGGTGCGCTGGTTCACCAGCGCGGCTGATTTGGAACAGATGTTGGAGATGACGAAGTAAATGATTTCGCGCGCCGTCTAATCCGATTGTATAATGCCGGTATGTACCATCGCCACCTGAATCATCCACAATATACCCTCGCCGCCATTGACGACATCATTGCGCGCGGTAAGCGCCGAGACTGGAGCGATCTGCGTGCAGCCGCTCTCCAAGATAAGTCTCTATTTAATAAAATTCTCCGCGTATGCCAGGCTCATATGAGCGATCCCTATGCCCAGCGATACTACTTTTGGAAGCACTATGCAGACAAGCACCTTACCTGAGTGGGAACGGGTACTTTCTACTGCCGCACACTTGCAACGCATCCTGCCAGATAGCGTACTCGTCGGTGGAACCGCGGCTGCGCTCTATGCTCATCACCGCATTTCAATCGACGCAGATCACGTTCTGACCGATCTACGTCAGCGATTCGACTATGTACTCGCAGAACTGGAGTCGGTCGCTGGTTGGAAGACAGCTCGTGTAGTTCGACCTGTCCTCATCCTCGGTAGTTTGGACGGTATCGAAACGGGTGTACGGCAATTGATCCGGGATGAACCGCTAGATACAGTACAGATCGAAATATCGGGTCAAAAAATCACACTTCCGACCGAAGCAGAGATGCTTCGGATAAAGGGCGTCCTGATTTTGAAGCGGAACGCAACCCGCGATTATCTGGACTTCATAGCACTTGCCGATCACTTGGGTGTAGAGAAAATGATCACCGCTTTGCGTCCGTTTGACCGAATTTATCCACAACCAAACGACGAATCAGCTCTGCAGCAGCTGCAAATTCAGTTGGCACAACCCTTGCCTTACGAACTGGATGAACTCAACCTGGATGAATATAAGGGCCTTCATCCACGCTGGCAGAACTGGGAGATAGTCAGAGCAGTCTGTAGCCAATATGCCACTCGGCTCTTTGATGGCGTAAGCGAGCAGGACGATTGAATATCTTCAACTGGGGTGCTTTCCGATCCTTTCCGGGAGACCAATAACCCCACGTGGAAATCCCTTTCGCCGTCGAAGCCGCCACCTTTCTGGAGCGCCCCAACCGCTTTGTCATCCACGCCCGGCTGCACGCCAGCGGCGAGGAGGTGCGCGCCCACTGCCCCAATCCGGGGCGGATGCACGAACTGATGATCCCCGGCGCGACGGTTTACATTGACAAAGCCGACGACCCAAACCGGCGCACACCCTACACCCTGCGCTTCATCGAACACCCAGTCAACGGCCAGCTCATCAGTCTCAACACCCAACTCCCCAACGACCTCTTCGCCGAAGGATTGGCCGCTGGTTTCTTCATCCCTTTTCGTGACTACACGAATGAAGAAAGGGAGGTTTCCCTGCCGCCTCCCATACCAGACGCGGCAAAATCAGCGAAAATCAATCCAAATCACGCAAATCTGCGTCCAGCCAAAAGCGTGACCAGCCGCATTGACTTTCGTCTCTCTACAGCGGATGGCCGGGTTTGCTGGGTAGAGACAAAATCGGCTACTCTTGTACACGACGACGGACGGGCCTACTTCCCCGATGCGCCTACCGAACGGGGCCGCCGCCACGTGGAGGAGTTGGCGCATCTGGCATTGACCGGCGTGCGGGCAGCGGTCGTCTTTATCATCCAGCGGCCCGACGCGGTCTCGATTGCCCCCAACCGGGCGACCGATCCCGCCTTTGCCGACGCCCTGGCCCTGGCCCAGGAACGGGGCGTGGAACTCTACGCCTACACCTGTGGCGTCACCACCAGCCGGGTCTGGCTGGAACGGGAAGTGCCGGTGATAGTGGGATGATAGGATGGAGAGATGATGCGTAAAGAACTGGAAGTCTACATCCGTGCCCGCTACCCCCTGCTCTGGATAGTCACCCCGGAGGAGGAGCGGGCACTGGGCGAAATTGAAAAGCTGGCCGTCGATCTGCGCCGCCGCCTCCACTTTTGGAGCGTGACCAGCGGCGAGACAAACCCCGCGCTGCGTGACCGAGAAGAACGCACCCGCCGGGAACCCCAGTCCATCCTCAACGCCATTCTGGAAGAGAGCGACGCTGGGATTTGGGTGCTGCGGGATTTTCACCCCTTTCTCAAAGACATTGCAGTTGTGCGCCGTCTGCGCGAGGTAGCCTTTGCCCTGCAGCCCAGCCAAAAGACCGTTCTGATTCTGGGACCGGTGCTGAAAATCCCCCCGGAACTGGAAAAAGAGATTACGGTCGTCGACTTTGCTTTGCCCTCGGCTGGGGAAATCGACAAACTTTTGGGAGAAATTGAAAAGAGCGCCACGCAGAACGGGCAGATCGCCATCGATCTCAACCGTCGGGAGCGGGACCAACTGGTGCGTGCCTGTCTGGGGCTGACCAGCACCGAAGCGGCCAATGCCATCGCCAAAGCGATTATCGAAGCCAGCGGACGGCTGGATGGCCAGGCCATTGAAGCCGTGGGGGCGGAAAAACGGCAGATCATCCGCAAGAGCGGACTGCTGGAATACTACGCGGGCGGCGACCGGCTGGAGGATGTGGGCGGGCTGGCGACGCTCAAAGAGTGGCTGCGCAAACGGGTGCGGGCCTTTTCCGATTCGGCTCGCGCCTTTGGCCTGCCCGAACCCAAAGGGATCCTGCTGGTGGGCGTGCAGGGCTGCGGCAAATCCCTGGTTGCCAAATCGGTGGCCAATGCCTGGCGGCTGCCCCTCCTGCGTATGGATGTGGGGCGTCTCTTCGATTCGCTGGTCGGCTCCAGCGAGGAGAATCTGCGCAACGCCATCCGGGTGGCCGAGTCGGTGGCGCCGGTGGTGCTCTGGGTGGACGAGATCGAAAAGGGCTTCTCCGGCGTGGGCAGCAGCCACATCAGCGACGCCGGGACGACGGCCCGGGTCTTTGGCAGCTTTATCACCTGGCTGCAAGAGAAGCGTTCGCCGGTCTTTGTGATCGCCACGGCCAACGCGGTCCACCACCTGCCGCCGGAACTGGTGCGCAAGGGGCGTTTTGACGAAATCTTCTTTGTGGACCTGCCCAATGCCGCCGAGCGCACAGACATCTGGCGCATTCATCTGCTCAAACGCAACCGCAACCCGCAGGACTTCGACCTCAATTCCCTGGCTATGGCCTCGGACGGTCTCTCCGGCGCGGAGATCGAGCAAGCCATCATCGCCGCGCTCTACGACGCCTTCGACCAGAACCGTCCGCTGACAATGGACGATCTACTGACTGTGCTGCAGGAGACGATCCCATTGAGTACAATGATGGAAGAGGAGATTGCCGGTCTGCGCGCCTGGGCCAAACAGCGGGCGCGGGGGGCGAGTGGGTAGGGGATTGGGGATTGGGGATTGGGGACAAGGCTATAATTCTGTTTCCTCAAACAGCTTGGCAGTCCAGACCGCACTCGCATCGTCCAGCGGAGTTTCGGGAGGACGGCTGTAGTCCACCATCAGATCGTAACCAACTGCGTCGTAGACGTCGCGCAATAGCTGATTAAGCGGCAGAAGCGGCTCATTTTCCCTGTGGCGCAAGGGGATGGGCGTATCCGGGATCGGATGCTGGATGTTGAAGAGAAGCGCCTGTGCGCGAGGGCGTTCCCAGGCCCGGCTGACGAGGATGCGGTAGTGGGTGGTGGGGTTTTTCCAGTCATTGGCATTGGGGAGCCGGCGCGCAGCAGATCGATCTCGACCAGATTCGTCTCGCTTCCCAGAATCTTACGCCGTTTCCTTAAATAGCGGCGGCGGTGGCTCGTTTTGTTGGTGGGCGAGAGAATTTCGATGACGGTAATGGCTTCGCCAGTTACCCGATCCCGCACTTCCAGATAACGCTCTTTTTCTTCGTCGGGCGAAAGATCGGTAAAAAACGTGCGCATCCCGATGGCGACGACGTATTTTGGACGCAACAAACGCGCCAGATAGCGCTGAATCTCGACAATCAAATGAATCTGTACCTGATTCCAGATGCCGGACTGCTCCAAACAGGGATCCATTCCGAGAAAAGGAGTGGGCATTTCGCCTCCAACGGACAGAGAAATTTATCAAACGCTTGTCTGTGCATAGTATAGCACGAACAGAAAAACGATTCAACGAGAAAACGGGAAGCAAAATGTCCCAGGAACGCTTTGAATGGCTCGAAATCCCCGACGGGATGGAGGGCGAGACGACGACAAGAGAGAAGACGCCGGAGGCGGTGTTGGGCAAGCGCTGCCCCCAGTGCAACTGGCTGGACGAAGAGACGGCGACGGTCTGCTTCCGCTGCGGCCACCGCTTTCATGTGCACCAGAAGATGGCCGCGGCCATCGAGTCTCTGGGCATCAGCCTGCCCCCGCGCCTGATCGAGACGACCCAAAATCTGGAAAACTTCTTCCGCATCCACGGCAGACAGCAGCCCCCTGGCCCACTGGACCACTACCAGCTACGTCTGCAGGCCGAGCAGTTGCGTCTGAGCCAGGGCTTTGACCACCTGATATGCCTGGAAGATATCGCGGTGGAACACTACGAGCACCAGTTGGAGACTGCCCTGCGCGCCCTGCGTGAGATGCGGGGGCGGGCGCTGCTGGCCGATGAGGTGGGGCTGGGCAAGACGATTGAGGCAGGGATTGTGATGAAAGAGCTGATCGAGCGGGGACTGGTACGCACGATTCTGGTGCTGACCCCCGCCTCCCTCACCGAGCAGTGGCGGGAGGAGCTGTCGGCCAAATTCCGTGAAGAGTTCACCGTCATCGACAGCCTGGCCCAGTGGAATGGAGCCAGCAAAGCCGAGAGTGGCCGCTGGCTGATGAGCCTGGACCGGGCCAAAATGAAGGGGTACAGCGAGGCGATTTTGCAGCGGGAATATGACCTGCTGATTGTGGACGAGGCCCACAAACTCAAAAACCGGGGCACTCTGGCCTGGAAGTTTGTCAATCAGATTCGCAAGCGCTATGTACTGATGCTGACCGCCACGCCTGTGCAGAACGATCTGATGGAACTCTACAGCCTCATCACAATCCTCTCCCCCGGTCAATTGGGGACGGTGCGGGGTTTTCGCCGCCACTTTCTGGAACAGTCCGACGCACGCCTGCCCAAGAATGCCACGGCCCTACGCCGTCTGCTGGGCGATGTGATGATCCGCAACCGGCGCAGTTCGGTGGATGTCACCTTCCCCCAGCGCCGGGCCGCCATCTATCACCTGAGCCTGAGCGAAGCCGAATGGCAGCTTTACACTGCTGTGACCGACTACATTCGCCGCCGCTTCCGGGACCCGGAGAGCGACAAGCATCTGCGACTGACGCTGATCACCCTGCAAAAGGAGCTATGCAGCAGCCCCCAGGCCCTGGCCCAGACAATGGCAAAGATGGCCGATGACCGGGCCTACAGCGACCCGGTGCGGGCCGAACTGAACGGCTTTCTGGCTTTGGCTCGGTCCATCCCCCTCCCCCGCAAACTCATCGCGGTGGAGGAGATTCTGCAAAAATTTCCAGGCAAGTTTCTCATCTTCACCGAATACCGTCAGACCCTGGAAACCGTTGTCTCTCATCTGACCGGGCTGGGGATCAGCGCCGTAGCTTTTCACGGCGGGCTGAATATCGGCCAGAAAGAGGCGGCCATTGACCGCTTCCGGGCCGAGGAAGCCGAGGGTGGCGTGCGGGTGCTGGTCAGCACAGAAAGCGGTGCAGAGGGGCGCAATCTCCAATTCTGCCACCAACTGATCAACTACGACCTGCCCTGGAATCCCATGCGGGTGGAGCAGCGGATTGGACGTCTACATCGGCTGGGCCAGGCAAGCGACGTGACGATCTTCAATCTGAGCTGCCACGAAACCATCGAAGCCTATATCGTCGATCTCCTGGCCCGCAAAATCCGTATGTTCGAGCTGGTCATCGGTGAACTGGACCTGATTCTGGGCGGGCTGGAAGGGGCCGACTCCTTTGAGGATCTGCTGCGCCAGGCTTGGGAAGAGGCGGAGAGCGAAGAAGATTTACAGCAGCGGCTGGAGGCAGTGGGCGACCTGCTGGTGGCTGCTCGACAGAAATACGAGCAGGTGCGCGAGAGCAACGCCCTATTGGACGGGCTGTTGGAGCGAAAATAACGACACGGATTTTCAGGGATAGAATAAATTCAAACGGATAAGGAAGGCGATATGACAACGATTACTGAGACGATCAACCGGGAAGCTGCGGAACTCCAGCCTCAACTGGTGGCCTGGCGGCGGGATTTCCACGCCCATCCGGAGTTGGGCTTTCAGGAGATACGTACCGCGGGCATTGTGGCCGAACATCTCCATGACCTGGGGTTGGAAGTCAGCACCGGCATCGGCAAGACCGGTGTGGTGGCGATGGTGGAGGGTGACGGTGTGGACGCGGACGCGCCGACGGTACTGCTGCGCTTTGATATGGATGCTCTGCCGGTTTGGGAGGAGACCGGGCTACCCTTTGCGTCTCAAAATCCGGGATTGATGCACGCCTGCGGCCACGACGGCCACACAGCGATTGGGATGGGCGTGGCCCGGCTGCTGGCCCGACACCGGGAGAATCTGCGCGGCCGGGTGAAATTAGTCTTTCAACCGGCGGAAGAGATCAGTCAGGGCGCGGCCGCGATGATTGCCGACGGGGTGTTGGCCAATCCGACGCCTGCCGCGGCCTTTGCGATGCATCTGTGGAGTCGCCTGCCCCTCAATCAGGTGGTGGTGCAGCCTGGCCCCCTGTGGGCCGCCGCCGACCGCTTCGATCTGATCATTCACGGCAAAGGCGGCCACGGCGCAACCCCCCATGACACCATCGACACGACCCTCGTCGCCTGCCAGATTGTGGTGGCCCTGCAAACTATTGTGGCCCGCAACGTCAACCCATCCGAGACGGCAGTGGTGACTGTAGGCAGTTTCCAGAGCGGCAGCGCCTCCAATATCATCTCGGAGCGGGCTGTGCTGACTGGGACTGTGCGCACTTTCGATCCGGCGGTGCGTTCTCTGGTCCACCAGCGCATCCAGGAGATCGCGGCTGGCATCTGTCAGGCTTTTGGCGCACGCTACGAATTCACTGTGCCCACCAGTTGCCCGGCCACGGCCAGCTCCCCAGAGGGCGCGGCGCTTATGCAGCAGGTGGCCGAGGCAGTCGTCGGCCCGGAACAGGTGGCCCAGATTGCGCCGATGATGGTGGGAGAGGACATGGCCGAGTTTCTCAACCGAGCGCCGGGTGGCTTTGTCCTTGTCGGCGCGGCCAGCCCAGAGACCGGCCCCTTCAGCCCTCACCACAGCCCCACCTTCGACTTTGACGAGCGAATGCTCTCCACAGGCGTAGCCCTGATGGCGAACACCGCCTTCGCCTGGCTGGACGAGCAGGCAGACTAAAGATAATGAAAGGGCCATTTTTAACGCAAAGGTGCAAAGATACAAAGACGCAGAGGAGAACCCACAAATCTTTGCGCCTTTGCATCTTTGCGTTGATAATTTCACCATCATTTTGATCGGTACAATGAGACGGATAAAGACACGAATTGTATCGCTTTGGGTCTTCATCCGTTTTACCCGTGCAAACCCGTCCTTTCCGTGTCATCCGTGTTCTATTTTTCAGGGCAAAATTGGAATGAAATTCAACTCCCGCAAAATTGACTTTTTGGAGGCTCTTTTCTATACTTATAAGACAATTCGATTGATTTGATTGATCCAATCAATTGTTTTTGAATGTATTTGTTTCTGGCTTCTCGCCGGGTCGAGTTGACAGGTTTCGGGTTCCAGCAACGGCGCAAACCCCATGTCCCAGTTCAGGATCGAGTCTGACTTTCTCCGCTATCTCCTTGCCCAGGGCTACACGCCCGGTGGCCGCCTACCCTCCCTCAACGAAATCAGCAACCAAATCGGTGTCAGCGTTGGCAAATTGCGCGAGCAGTTGGAAGTCGCGCGGGTGCTGGGATTGATCGAAGCCAGCCCGCGCCGGGGTATCCATTACACCGGCTACGACTTTCTGCCTGGGGTGCGCCAAAGCCTGATGTTCGGTTTGAACCTGAACCGCCAACTTTTTGACGGTTACAGCGCTCTGCGGAGTCATCTGGAGATCGCTTTCTGGGATGAGGCGGTAGTACGGTTGACGGCAGAGGATCATCAGCGGCTGGGGGATCTGGTGGCCTCAGCCTGGGCCAAGTTGCAACAGGAGCGCATCCAGATTCCGCACGCCGATCACCGGGCCTTTCACATGACGATCTTTTCTCGGTTGGGCAATGTCTTTGTTACTGGTCTGCTGGAGGCCTATTGGGATGCCTACGAAGCCATAGAGCTGAACACGTACGCCGACTACCGTTATTTGACCGCTGTCTGGCACTTTCACGAGCAGATTGCCGATGCCATTCGCGCCGGGGATTTTGCCACAGCCAAGCAGTTGCATATCGACCATATGGCCCTGCTCGGCAGCCGCGGCGTGCCATTCAACAGTGAACCGTTGCCCACGGGGAGAGTCCTCCCCGCCCAGGCAATTCTATAAGTATGTTTTGGCGGAAGTAGCGAGGCAGTTTCCGATATAGTGCCTAGTGATGCGTCAAGCGTGATTTGATGGGTAGGGGCGCAGCAAGCAGCGCCCCTACGGAATTGCCATCACTTGATCGTTGACACGACACTAGTGCCGCAACTGGTATATGCACCACCAGACCTGCAAGCAAATGTCCGATATAATCTAACTTTGAATATTCTAAATTTCCGTTCTTTTCCTGAACGCAAGGAGACCCCGATGACGATTGCAGTGCAAGAAGCGCCGGCCATTTCGGCCCCCACAGCAGAAAATATCAACGATTTCGCCCTCAACGTGGCGACGGCCAACGGATCTGGCAGCCAGACCAGCAACGGTGTTCTGGTACGGGCCCTCTTCAAAATGGGCATTCCGGTCACCGCCAAAAATCTCTTTCCCAGCAATATCCAGGGGCTGCCCACCTGGTACATCATCCGCCTAAGCAAAGAGGGACACATCGGTCGGCGGGAGACAATGGAGGTCCAGGTCTGCATGAATGGACGCACAGTGGCCGAGGATATGGCCCAGGTTGCTCCCGGTGGCATCGTTCTCTATGACGATTCCCTGCCTGTGGCAGCCCGCCGCAAGGATGTTACCTACTATCCCATGCCTGTCAAGGAACTGGTCAAAGCAGCAGACCTGCCCTTTGCCCTGCGCGATTATGTGGCAAATATGGTCTATGTGGGTGTGTTGGCCCATCTGCTGGGGATTGATATGGGCGAGATAGAGGCGGCCCTGCTCTGGAACTTTGAGGGCAAGCAGAAGCCCGCCCAGATGAATATGGATATGGTCAACCGAGCCTTTGCCTGGGCACAGGAGAATCTGGCTGAGCAGAAGCTTTTCCGGGTTGCACCCATGACCGGCTTCAACGAAGGCAAAATAATGATCGATGGCAACACCGCAGCCGCCCTGGGCGCGATCTTCGGCGGGATGACCATCACCTCCTGGTATCCAATCACCCCGGCCTCCAGCCTGGCTGAAGGTATCGCCAAATACGCGCCAAAATTGCGCACGGACCCGGACACAGGCAAGGCCACCTACGCCGTCATCCAGGCCGAGGACGAACTGGCCGCGATGGGAATGGTGGTGGGTGCGGGCTGGGCAGGGGCACGGGCCATGACCAGCACCAGCGGCCCCGGCATGAGTCTGATGGCCGAATTCGCCGGTCTGGCCTATTTTGCTGAAATTCCGGCGGTGGTCTGGAATGTGCAGCGGATGGGCCCCAGCACGGGGCTGCCCACACGCACGGCCCAGCCCGATATTCTGTCGGCCTATTACCTGAGCCACGGCGATACCCGACACCCGGTTCTCTTTCCGGGTAACCCCGCCGAATGTTTTGAGTTTGGGGCCACAGCTTTTGATCTGGCCGAACGGCTGCAAACTTTGGTGCTTGTCCTCAGCGATCTGGACCTGGGCATGAACATCCACATCAGCGAACCCTTTGAATACCCGGAAACGCCACTGGACCGCGGCAAAGTGCTGAATGCAGACGAAGTCAAGGCGCTGAATGGCACTTGGGGCCGCTACAAAGATGTGGATGGGGACGGCATCGGCTATCGTACCCTTCCTGGCACGCCCACCCCTGGCGCCGCCTACTTTACCCGGGGCACAGGCCACAACGAATATGCGGTCTACAGCGAGCGTTCGGACGATTGGGAAGCCAACCTGGTACGGCTGCGCCGCAAATTTGATACGGCCCGCACACTGGTTCCCGGCCCGATTGTGGACACCAATGACGACGCAGAGATCGGAATTATCAGCCTGGGCAGCAACGACGGCGCGGTGCAGGAAGCCCGCTCCCGGCTGGCGGCCAAAGGCATTGCAACCAGCTATCTGCGCCTGCGCGCCCTGCCCATCGGGGCCAGCGTGCGGGACTTCATCCAGAGCTATGAAAAAGTCTTTGTGGTGGAGGCCAACTTCGACGGCCAGCTACACAACATTCTGACCAGCGAAGAACCGGCCCAGGCCACCAAACTGATCTCCCTGGCCAAATGTGACGGGATGCCTCTGAGCGCCCGTTTCATCACCGAAAGTGTGGCGGCAGGCATCTAATTTCCCACAGGGCGGACTGGCAGTCCGCCCTGCAACAGCTAACGACATCTAAGGGCGGACTAACAGTCCGCGTTACAAAGGACATATCCAATGAGCACACCTGCGCAAGAAATGGTCGCCAAGCGGGCCTCGGCTACTGCCGCTGCTGCCCGCACAGTCGCCCCAAAAGTCAATCTCTTGGGGCTGGATAAGAACGATTACAAGGGCCGTCCGTCCACCCTGTGCAAAGGCTGCGGTCACGACAGCGTGAGCCAGCGCATTATGAATGTGGCCTGGGAATTGGGCCTGGACCAGTCCCAGGTGATCAAAATGAGCGGCATTGGCTGCTCCAGCAAGACGCCCGCCTACTATCTGGGTTGGAGCCACGGCTTCAACAGTGTACACGGGCGTATGCCCTCGGTCGCCACGGGTGCGATTACGGCGAATCACAATCTCACCTGCATTGGTGTCAGCGGCGATGGAGACACGGCCTCCATTGGGATCGGCCAGTTCAAACACGCCATGCGCCGCAACCTGCCGATGGTCTATATTGTGGAGAACAACGGCGTCTATGGGCTGACCAAAGGCCAGTTCAGCGCCACCGCGGATGCGGGCCAGCAGTTAAAATATCAGGGGGTCAATGATCTTCCGCCGCTGGACATCTGCCTGGAAGCTCTGGCCGCCAACGCCACCTTTGTGGCGCGCAGTTTTGCCGGGGATTTCAAACAGGTGGAGGCGCTGCTCAAAGCCGCGCTCAGCCACCGGGGCATCGCAGTCCTCGACATCATCAGCCCCTGCGTCACATTCAACAACCACGACTCTTCAACCAAAAGCTATGGCTATGGCAAGGAGCACCAGATTCCCCTGCACGAGCTGAGCTATGTGCCTGCCATCCACGACGAGATTGAGATTGAAGAGTACGAGGGAGAGGTGGAGGTGGAACTCCACGACGGCGCAAAGATTGTGCTGAGGAAGCTGGACGAGGCCCACGACCCCACCAGTCGCGGGGCGGCTTTTGACGTAATCGAACGTGCCCATCAGGAGGGTAAGTTCCTGACCGGTCTCTTCTACGTCTCGGAGCAGCAGCCGGATATGGTGGAAATGCTCAACCTGACCATCACCCCCCTGGCCCATCTGTCCGAATCTAAAGTACGCCCCAGCCGGGAAGCGCTGGCGAAGTTAATGGCAGCGTTCTAGACCCCATAAGTGCGAAGATGCGCGGTAGTAAAAGGGTCGGATTGTCAATGCAATCCGACCCTTTCGCATCCGGTTGGCGTGGACGATATTCCTGCGTGAAACACGCCCAAAGGGAAATCGAAGTTCGCGCCGTTGTCCAAAGCTCAAGGGTATCACAGCCGCCGACAACCCCGGAGGCGCCGCAGGGTGAGGTGTAGATTTATGCGCTCTTCCAATTCTCCCCCTATCCTCCCCTCACTCTTTCTTGCCTTCCGCCTGGTATACATCCCCGCATCCATCTTCTCCCACACAGGCCACGGCCTGCCCGTTATCAACGCGGCGTTGGCCCTGGCAGGCTCCTTCGGCCTGGAATATCTGACGCGCCGCAGCGGACAGCAGACAGCGCCAGCCAACCGCCGACGGGAACTATGGTTTGTGGTGCTTGCCCTGCTGCTCCTGGGACTCTTCCCGGAAGAAGCACCCGTTAGCGTGATCTTGTGGGCGGCGATTGGCGGGGTCTGGGGTCGGTTCTGGGGCCATCTCTGGTCGGAGACAGAGAACAAAATAAGCCCAGGGAGCCGGATTCCGTCTCTGTTCACCCGTGTTTCCTGGCCGTGGACCGGCTGGCTGGCTGGCGCTCTGCTCGGCCTGAGCGGTCTCTTTGGTCCCGGCAGTTGGCTGATGGCGGGGCTGCTCGCCCTGTGGGGACGGAGAGATGTAAGGGAAGGTTGAAGATTCTACAGATTTGTCGTATACTCAATCATCGCACAAACTGAGCGACCACCCACAGACAACACCCGGATTGCGCCAAATGAAGCACATCACAATCCTTCGCCACGGCCAGGCATCCCAAGACCCCAATTTCAGCGAGGACTTTGACCGCCCGCTGACAGCCAAAGGGCGCGAACACATGCCCCGCATGGCGACTTTCGTGGCCCGCTCCAGCGTAAAGCCGGACTGGATCGTCAGCTCCCCCGCCCTGCGCGCCAAAGAGAGCGCGGAGCTACTGG
Source organism: Litorilinea aerophila (assembly GCA_945905745.1). GTDB lineage: Bacteria > Chloroflexota > Anaerolineae > Caldilineales > Caldilineaceae > JACQGT01. The sequence continues at coordinate 4,033 of CAMDQF010000074.1, read as the reverse complement.
CCGATGGGCTGGGCCTGAAACGCTCAATAATCTGGAACGAACGGGCCTATATGGCCTCGGCCCTCACCCTCCTGGAAATCCTGCGCGAGACACCGGACGTGGCCGACCATCTGGTCATCGTCGGTCACAACCCGGGAATGTCGGATCTGCTGGCTGGGCTGGTGACCGGGGGTGAATTTCGGCTCAATCTGCAAATGTCCACCGGCAGCCTGGCTACCCTGGCCGCACAGGTGGTCCATTGGCGGCAACTGCGCTGGGGCTGCGCCGAACTATTGGCCTACGTCCCGCCCCGCTCCCTCAAGGGGCTGGATTGATGGCAGCGAACCCTTCCCCGATTGCAGCCATCTTCGACATGGACGACACCCTCCTCAACGGCTCGTCCGGTCGGATGCTTTTCAATTGGCTGCGCGAAAAGCAGATGCTCAACCGCTACTTTCGTCGCCGGGACATCCCCCAAGTGATTTTGGCCGCCCTTCTCTACAAATTACATCTTCTCGACCCCACCTGGCTGATTCTGCGCATGGGCCGTTCCGCGGCCGGCACAGACGCCGGGGAGATGTGGGCCATCTCCCGCCGCTGGTTTCGCGAGATGCTCGTGCCCGCCATCAACCCAGAGGGTGTGAAGCGGCTCAAATGGCATCGGGCACAGGGCCATCTCCCCGTGATTTGCAGCGGCAGCAGCCAGTTTGCCGTCGATCTGATGGCCCAGCATCTGGGCATCCAACAGACAATCTGCACCGAATGGCTCATCGCCGATGGCAGGCTGACCGGTGAACTGCGCCAGCCTCTGGTCTATGGGGAGGGCAAAGTCTATTGGATGGAGCGCTGGGCCGAGGCCAACCGGGTGGATTTGGCGAGCAGCTACTTCTACACCGACCACATCTCGGATCGTCCCCTGCTGGAACGGGTGGCCCATCCAGTTGCGGTGAACCCGGACCCGAAGCTGGCCCGTTTCGCCCAGTCACGGAATTGGGAGATAGTGGCCTGGCGTTGATACACTCAGAAGCGATCCGTGTATAATCTGGCGTTTCGTCGTCACGCTCCTGGGGATCGGCCGAGCCTATTTCCTTGCGCACCTGTCCGCTGTGAACGAAGCCAGATTAGTTACACGAAGAGTTGCTCACAGTTCTCGCAACCGGCACTGTTGAAGATGCAACCACATCTCTCCCATTTGCATAGATCTGTTTGAAGTTTGGCTGCGTCAAGCAGTATGAAGGGCTGAACCGAAAGCTATGGATCGGCTGTCCACCCAGGATTTGACGAAGGTATCAGATGAAGAATTGCTGGCCCGAACAGTGGCACTGGATGCCCTGGCGTTTGAGGCACTCTATGACCGTCACGCCAAAACAGTCTACAGCTTGATTTTACGTGTCGTGCAGGAGCCGTCAGCCGCCGAAGAGTTGGTGCAAGAGAGTTTCTGGCAGGTCTGGCGCAAGGCAGAACAGTACACCGGCGGCGGCCCGGTGGGGGCCTGGCTCTGTCGCATCGGGCGCAACAAAGCGCTGGATCACCTGCGCCGGTTGAAAGCCCGTCCTCAGGCTGCGGAGGGCGATCCGGAGGCGTTGGAGCAGGTTGCCACGCCGGCAAGCCACCAGGTGGAGGCGGAGGTCAGCCGCATCTGGGATCGCCAGCATCTGCAAGAAGCGCTAGCCGCCATCCCCGACGAGCAGCGGCGCTGCCTGGAGATGGCCTATTTTGACGGCAAGAGCCAGCGGGAGATCGCCGAAGAGACAGGTACACCCATCGGTACGATCAAAACACGGGTACGGATTGGATTGGAAAAATTGGAGCGCAGTTTGCGGGCTATGGGGTATGTGGAAAGTGATGGGTGAAACGCAGTGGGTGGTGCCTATACAAACAGCTCACTACGCCGAGACAATTGGGATATGCCCAACGAGCTATGCTCCTGAGATTGGTTCGCTCACTACGCACCAATCAGACCAAAGTGACGAAAGATGAGTAACGAAAATCGAGGGTCACAACGGAAGAATCCTTCTCCTAGGCTGACGGAAGCGGCAGTGCTGGAGATGCTGCCTGCCTACGTCTTAGGCGCACTGGAAGCGGACGAGATGCTGGCGGTGGACGACTATCTGGCCGCCCATCCCGCTCTGCTGGTGCGGTTGGCCGAGTTGGAAGCCACCGCCGATCAGCTGGCCCTGGCCGCGCCGGAGGTGGAGCCGCCTGCCCGGGCCAAAGCCGGGTTGATGGCCCGGGTCCAGGCCGATGCGGAGGTGCGCTCGATGCTTTCGACGATGGAAGCCCAACCAGCGCGCACCGTCTCGCCGCCGCTCGCACCAACCCAACCGGCGCGGGAGCAGCCCCGGCCAGCCCCGCCCCGGCCCATCCAACGAGCCGAAGAAGCCCAGAGTTGGATAGACCGGCTGCGCGGCTTTTTGGGTGGCAACTTCTACTGGCCTACTCTGGCTGCGGGGAGTATGGCCGCGCCGCTGATCGTGGCAGTCTACGCAGCCCAGGCAGGCAACAGCGCAGACAGCATCAGCGCCCAACTGAGCGACGCCCAGCAGCGCATTGCCCTGTTGGAAAACCAAGTGGATTCGCTGGTGCAGGTCAACCATCAATTGGAAGAGCAGATTGCCAACGACCGCAATCAACTGGCGATTTTTGCCAACGCTGACCGGGTGGTAGCCCTGGCAGGCACCCCCGACGCCCCCGACGCCAGCGGCGCACTCTACGTCGGCCCGGAAAACGGACTGCTCGTCCTGCGCGATCTCCCCCCCCTGCCTGCCGACCAGACTTATGAACTCTGGCTGATCCCCGGCGATGGCAGCCCCATTCCCGCCGGTCTGGTGCAGGTGGCGGAGGAGGGCGACAGCACCTTTACGATTGCCCTGGCTGGCCAGCCCACCGACTTCGCCGCGGTCGGGCTGAGTATCGAGCCGACCGGGGGCAGCCCCGCGCCGACAGGCCCGATTGTGCTGCTGGGGATGACGGGGTAGAGGAGAAGGATCGCAAAGAAGCCGGGAGTCGCACGCAGAAGCCGTCAACGGCACTGCCCCCAATCATTCGCGCATTCCGCCTATTGGCTGATACCGATTCGCCCCATTTGCCCGCCACCCGCAACCGATAGTAAACTTCTTCCAATGGCCCAACCACCCAACCACCCAACCACCCAATACCCGCTATGCCCACACACCGCCACGGCCACTTGGCCGGTCTCGACGAATATCTGGCCGAATACGACAGTTATTCGATTTTTGACGATGTGCTGGCGTCGGAGACACTTTGGAGCTTTCACGCCCATCCGGGCCGGGTCATCACCGCCCGGTTGACTGGCGTGGAAACCTACGACGTGACCCTGACGCCGCCGGAGGGCGCAGCCGAGAGCCTACGCAAGCACGACATCCACTTTCTACACCCGGCAGAGCAGGCCGCCGCGGTGGAAAAGCTGGTCAAGCCGGACAAAGCCGTGCAGGCATTGGGGCTTGAGCCGGCAGTTTTTCATCGGGATCGCCAGTTCGTCAAGAACAAAACCCTTTTCCCGTTGCTGGTGGAGCGCACGGTTCTATTTATTACCCTGCGCGACGGCGCGCTGATTCGGGGACTGATCACCGGTTTCAGCCGCTACGACATCCACATCAGTATGAAGGGCGGCGTGACCGTCACACTCTTGCGCCACAGCCTCCACGACATCCGGGACAAGGACGGGCGCGGCTATCTCAAGCCCGTGCAGGAGAAGCGCAAGGATTGGAAGAAGAGTTCGCTCTTCGTCACACCCGCGGAATGAAAGCCATCTTTCTGGGCCAACAGCCTGAACCACAAAGCCACAAAGACGCGCAGCAGAACAAGAATTTTCTGCGCGTCTTTGTGGCTTTGTGGTTATCTTTTTTGGCGTCGGCTGCGGTCTTTGCCCAGGACGGGCCGCCGGTCAATGGGGGCTGGCCCGCAGGTGTCGAGTACACTGTCCGGCCCGGCGACACGCTTCTCAGCGTCTCGCTGGAGATGGGGCTGGATTTGGAACAGATGGCCTGGTTGATTGACCGAAGTTTTGAATGGAATCGGCCGCTGGTCGTCG
>CAMDQF010000073.1 GCA_945905745.1 Litorilinea aerophila | reverse complement strand
TGACAGTCCGACTTACATATACCGTAGGTTGGACTGTCAGTCCGACCAGAGCTGTTGGACTACCAGTCCGATGTACAGAGGAGGAACGCAATGATCTGTCGAGGCGTGCGCGGGGCCACTACTGTGGATGAAGATAAGCCGGAAGCAATTTTGCGGGCTACCCGCGAATTGCTGGCACTCATGATTCAGGTCAACGGCATCCGCTCGGAAGATGTAGCCAGTGTGATATTTACGACGACGAAAGATGTAGTATCCCAATACCCGGCCCTGGCGGCTCGCCAACTGGGCTGGTTGGATGTGCCGCTGCTGTGCGGCCACGAGATGGAAGTGCCCGGCAGCCTGCCCCGCTGCATCCGTATTCTGCTGCACTGGAACACAGAGCTGGGCCAGAGCGAAATCCAGCACCTCTACCTGGGCGCGGCCCAGTCCCTGCGCCCGGACAAATCCATCACCGAAGAGGTGGATATGGCCGAGTTGCAGAAGTGGATCGACGAGCAGATGGAGAAGTGGAAGGTTCAGCGGTAGCGGGTTGCGAATTGCGAATTGCGCTGTCTCCCGCAATCTCATCATCGGCACACAGGCTTTGAATTGATCGTTCACGCACCACGCACTACGCAAGGAGTCCTTCCCATGACAACTGTCGCATTTCAGGGCGAACACGGCGCCTATTCGGAAGAGGCCATCCGCACCCATTTTGGGCAATCAGTGGAGACCCTGCCCTGTCACGCCTTCGAGAATATTTTCGACGCGGTGGAGAACGGCACAGCCACCTTTGGCGCAGTGCCCGTGGAGAACAGCCTGGCGGGAAGCATCAACAAAGCCTATGACCTGCTCCTGGAACACGACCTGAAAGTCCACGGGGAGATTGCCCTGCGGGTGCGTCACAATCTGCTGACCATTCCCGGCAACGCGGACAAAATCGTCCAGGTGCGCAGCCATCCCCAGGCATTGGCCCAGTGTGAAGGCTTTCTGAATCGCAACGGCTACAAAGCCATCCCCTGGTATGACACGGCAGGCAGCGCCAAAGAACTGGCCGAGAAGCCTGAACCCAACATCGGCGTCATCGCCAGCCGTCTGGCCGGGGAAATCTATGGGCTGGAGACCGTGCAGGAAGGCATCGAAGATATGCGCCACAACTACACCCGCTTCTTTATTATCGGCAAAGGGGAAGCGGAACGAGTGGCGAATGCCAAAACTTCTCTCGTATTTGCCACCACCCACAGCCCCGGCTCCCTTTATCACTGCCTGGGCGAATTTGCCCAGCGGGGCATCAATCTGATGAAAATCGAGAGCCGCCCAAGACGCAACCGACCCTGGCAATATGTCTTCTATCTGGACTTTGTCGGCCATTGGCAGGATGAAAAATGTAGCGCGGCCCTGCTTGGCCTGCTCAACCGGGCCTCCTTTGTCAAGCTGCTGGGCAGCTTCCCGCTTGCGCCGCCACCGATCGAGGATGAAGGGACAGTGCAGGCGGCGGTATTACAAATATAAGAGATGATGAGATGCGGAGATGATTGCGGCGTTCCGGAGCGCCTCCTCATCCCAACATCCCACCATCGACCAAATCACTTTCACAACTCGCAATTCGCAACTCTTACCACACGGAGGAAACCCCAATGGTCGTCGTTATGAAACCCGGAGCCAGCGCAGCCGAAACTGCTGCCGTCATCGAAAGAGCACAAGGAGTAGGCGTGAGCACCCACCCAATTTACGGTAAGGAGCACACAGTCATCGCCCTCATCGGCGATCTGACCAAAATTGATCGGGATGTTTTCAATGCGATGGCTGGCGTACAGAACACTGTGCGTATTCAGGAGCCGTACAAATTGGCCGCAAGCAGCTCCCATCCCACCAAAACCACCATTGATGTGGGTGGAATCACCATCGGCGGGTCGGAAGTCGTTATCATGGCCGGTCCGTGCAGTGTAGAGAGCCGGGAACAGGTCCTCGAAACCGCCTGGGCAGTCAAAGAAGCTGGCGCAACCATCCTGCGCGGCGGTGCCTTCAAGCCCCGTACCAGCCCCTACAGCTTCCAGGGCATGGGGGAGAAGGGTCTGAAAATCCTGGCCGAAGCCCGGGAGCAGACCGGCCTGCCCATCATCACCGAAGTAATGACTGTTGAAACCGTTGATATGGTCTGCGAATACGCCGACATTTTGCAGATCGGCGCGCGCAATATGCAGAATTACGGTCTGCTTCATGCCGTGGGCAAAGTGCGCAAACCGGTGATGCTCAAACGGGGCATCAGCGGCGAGATCAAAGAGCTGCTCATGTGCGCCGAGTACATTCTGAGCAACGGCAATATGCAGGTGATGCTCTGCGAGCGGGGCATCCGCACCTACGAGACCGCCACCCGCAACACCTTCGATCTGAATGCAGTGCCTGTGCTGCAGAAGCTCAGCCACCTGCCCGTCGTGGCCGATCCTTCCCACGGAACCGGGGCGCGGGATTTGGTGGGGCCCATGTCTCGGGCCGCCGTGGCCGCGGGCGCGGATGCGCTGATTCTGGAGGTCCACCCGGACCCGGACAAGGCGGAAAGCGACGGCGCGCAGAGTCTGCGCCTGGACCAGTTCGCCCAACTGATGGGCCAGTTGCGCCTGATCGCGGGCGCGGTGGGCCGGACGATTGCCGTGCAGCCGGAAGCGGTGATGGCATAAGGACGTATTGCGTATTGCGTAGGTAGTGACGTCCACGCGTCTCGGAACTTTGGTGGGTAGTTGGTGTCATGCGGTAGCGCCGCTTGGCCCAATCCGCCCATACGGAATGAGATTCATCATCACTGCTTACGCAATACGCCATACGCAATACGCCATCTCCAAAGGATTCATTTCACCTACGAAAGGTCACTCCCAATGATTATCGTCATGAAACAGGGCGCAGCGCCCCAAGAGATCGAAGCGGTTGTCAAGCGTGTGGAAGAACTGGGCTACAAAGTTCATCTGAGCCGGGGCGAGGCCCGCACGATTGTGGGCATCATCGGCGCGGACGACTACCTGCTTCAGCAGGACACCTTTGAAGTGCTGGACGGGGTGGAAAAGACGGTGCGCATTATGCAGCCCTACCGCCTGGCCAGCCGGGATTTCACCGGGGCAGCGTCGCAGATTGCTGTAGGCCCCAATGCGGTCATCGGCGGCAAGAATATTGTGGTGATGGCCGGGCCGTGCAGCGTAGAGAGTCGGGAACAAATTCTGGAAACAGCCCACGCAGTCAAGGAAGCCGGCGCCACTGTCCTGCGCGGGGGCGCTTTCAAACCGCGCAGCAGCCCCTACAGTTTCCAGGGGCTGGGCGAAGAAGGGCTGAAATTTCTGGCGGAAGCTCGCGAGCAGACCGGTCTGCCAATTATCACCGAAGTGATGAGCGTGGACGATATCGAGCTGATCGGCGAATATACCGACATCTTCCAGGTGGGTGCGCGCAACAACCAGAACTACTCCCTGCTCAAAGCATTGGGCAAAACCAGCAAGCCCGTCTTTCTGAAACGGGGCATCAGTGGCACAATTCAGGAACTGCTGATGGGCGCGGAGTACATTCTGAGCGGCGGCAATATGCAGGTGATGGTCTGCGAGCGGGGCATTCGCACCTATGAGACCGCCACCCGCAACACCTTTGACATCAACGCCATTCCCCTGCTCAAAGGTCTCACCCACCTGCCCGTCGTGGCCGATCCCGCCCACGGCACAGGCCAGTGGGAGTTGGTTGGGCCGGTGGCAAAGGCGGCCGTGGCTGCCGGCGCAGACAGCCTGATGATCGAAGTCCACCCGAACCCCAGCAAAGCCTGGAGCGACGGCGCACAAAGCCTGACGCCAGAGCGCTTCGGTCAACTGATGAAAGAATTGAAGCCGATTGCCGAGGCTGTGGGGCGGGGGATTTAGTGAAGCGTGAAACATGAAACGTGAGGTGTCGTCGCGTGTCTCACGTTTCAGGGGTCCGCGCAAATGACTTTCGTCTCCTTCTTTTGAGATCGCTCAATGACCAAACGACTTTCCGACTGCCGCGTGGCTGTCGTCGGCCTGGGATTGATGGGCGCAAGCCTCTGTATGGACCTGGTGCAGGGCAAGCTCTGCCGCGAGGTGCGCGGGGTGGCCCGGCGCGGCGAAACCGCGCTGGCCGCCTTCTTCGAGAATGCGGTGGATCAGGCCACCACCGATCTGCATACAGGCGTGGCCGGCGCGGATATTGTCATCCTGGCTACGCCCGTGCGCACGATTGTGGATATGCTGGCCGAGGTCGGCCCCCTGCTCTGGCCGGGCACGCTGGTGATGGATATGGGCAGCACAAAGGGTGACATCTGCGCGGCGATGGCGGAACTGCCCCGGCACGTCCAACCCATCGGCGGTCACCCGATGACCGGCAAAGAGACCGCCGGTTACGAAGCTGCCGAGCCGGGTCTGTACAAAGGCGCGACGTGGGTATTGACGCCCCTGCCCCGCACCCGCCAGGAGACAATCGATCTCTCCCTGGAATTGGTGACAGCCGTAGGTGCAAAGCCCGTTGTCCTGGAACCCCGCCGCCACGACCGGCTGGTGGCGGCCATCAGCCATCTGCCTTTTCTCCTCGCCAGCGCGCTCGTCCACACCGTGGACTGCACGGGCGTGGACGACCCAACCGTCTGGCGGCTGGCCGCGGGCGGCTTTCGGGACACCAGCCGGGTGGCGGCCAGCGATACCCGGATGTTTATGGATATTCTGATGACCAACCGGGAGGCAGTTCTGGCCCAGTTGGACACCCTGGAAAATCAACTACACGAATTGCGCGCCCTGCTGGCCGACAACAACGAAGCCGACCTGCGCGCCAAACTGAGCCACTCCCAGAAGCTGCGGGCGGGGTGGAAAAAATAGAGATTGGGGATTGGGGATCGGAGACTGGGTTGCCCAGCCCCCAGTCCCCAATCCCCAATCCCCAATCCCTGGAAAACCTATGGCAAACCAACTCATCATCCACAGCGGACACCCTCTCATCGGCCAGTGCCGGGTTCCTGGCGACAAATCCATCAGCCACCGGGCAGTCATCTTCGGCTCGATTGCCGAGGGGCGCACCCGCATCCGCAACTTTCTCAACGGCCACGACTGCTTTGCCACCGTCGGCGTGATGCGCGCCCTGGGCGTGCGCATCGACGAGCGTTCGGACACCGAACTGGTGGTCAACGGTGTCGGGCTGAACGGACTGCAAGAGCCGGAGGATGTGCTGGATTGCGCCAATTCCGGCACAACCATCCGTCTGATGACCGGGCTGTTGGCCGGTATGCCCTTCGCCTCTGTTCTCAGCGGCAGCGAGCAGATTCGGCGCAGACCTATGGGCCGCATCGCTGCCCCCCTGCGCCAGATGGGGGCGCGTATCACAGGCCGCCAGGAGGGCAAACTGGCCCCCCTTTCCATTGCGCCCGCCGATCTGAAAGCCATTGAGTACGATATGCCAGTCGCCAGCGCCCAGGTCAAAAGCTGCGTGCTGCTGGCCGGTCTCTTTGCCCACGGGTTGACAGTCGTGCGCGAACCCGGCCCGGCTCGCGACCACACAGAGCGTATGCTGATCTCGATGGGTGCGCCGATTCAGGTACTGGGCAGCACAATCCACAGCGAGCGCCCCCGGCGCCCCCTGAAGCCCCTGGACATTACTGTGCCCGGCGACATCTCCTCGGCGGCCTTTCTGCTGGCCGCGGGCGCGCTGACACCGGGCAGCAATCTGACGATTGCGGATGTGGGCATCAACCCGACCCGCATCGGCATTGTGGACGCCCTGGTCGAGATGGGCGCGGCCATCCAATACAAAAGCCGCACAGAGCAGGGCGGCGAACCCACGGCCAACCTGGTGATCACGACCAGCGAACTGCGCGGCACAACCTTTGGCGGCGAGCAGATCGTCACGATGATTGACGAACTGCCCACTCTGGCCGTCGTCGCTACCCAAGCCGTGGGCCGCACAATCATCCGCGACGCCAAAGAGCTGCGGGTGAAGGAGGTGGATCGCATCGATGCCACAGTCAGCGAGCTGCGCAAGATGGGCGCCCGCATCACCGGCACGGAAGATGGCTTCATCATCGACGGCCCCACCCCCTTGCACGGCGCAAATGTAGACAGCCACGGGGATCACCGGCTGGCTATGGCCTGGACAGTGGCGGGGCTGATTGCCAAAGGCAGCACAACCGTCTACAATGCCCACGTCACCGCAGACAGTTTTCCCGGTTTTGAAATGACGCTGCGGGCGCTGGGCGCAGAGATTGAAGAGATTGGAGATTAGGAGATTGGGAGATTGGAGTGGTGTTGCTCGTCAATCTCCCAATCTCCGCTCTGCCATATACCGGAAAATTCGAGATTCTATGACCCAATCACCTTTACCCCTCCCCACCGACATCACCGCCAAGACGACGCTGGTCGGGCTGATCGGCTGGCCCATCAGTCACAGCGTTAGCCCGGTGATGCACAACGCAGCCTTTGCCGAACTGCGTATGAACTGGCGCTATGTGCCCCTGCCTGTGCGGCCGGAGCGGGTGGGCGAAGCCGTGGCTGGCGTGCGTGCCCTGGGACTGCGTGGGGTAAATGTCACCGTTCCCCACAAGCAGGCGGTGATGCCCTTTCTGGATCGCTGGACGCCCGCCGCGGCTGCCATCGGCGCGGTGAATACGATAATTGTCAGTGAAGAGGGCGAACTGCTGGGCGACAATACCGATGCGGCCGGTTTTGTGACTGATCTGCGCGCCAACGGGGTGAACCCAGCGGGCAAACGGGTAGTCGTCGTCGGTGCGGGCGGATCGGCCCGGGCGATTGTTTACGGGCTGGCCGAGGCGGGCTGCGGGTCGCTCGTCCTGCTCAACCGCACGCTGGACAAAGCCGAGAGTCTGCTGGCGGCTATGCGCCAACTCTTCCCGGACGTGCCGATGAAAGCAGGTGTCCTGCCCGAAGGGGTGGCCGAATCTGCCGCCGACGCCGAACTGTTCGTCAACTGCACAACCCTGGGAATGTCGCCCAATCTGGAGGGGCTGCCCTGGGACGAAGAAATTGAATTTAGACCACAACAAACAGTCTACGATCTGGTCTATAATCCGGCAGTCACCCGCCTGCTGCAACTCGCCAGCGTAGACGGCGCGACGGTCATCGGCGGGCTGGGGATGCTCATCCACCAGGGCGCGATTGCCTTTGAGCGCTGGACGGGGGAGGAAGCGCCTGTGGATGTGATGCGCCGGGCGGTGAATGTGGTTTTTGACCGGTGAGTGGAAGGTTGCAAGTGGCAGGTGGCAAGCCGCACCGGGAGCGTCAGCGACCGGCCTACACCGGTGGCAGGTGGCAAGCGTTAGTCGTTCGGCCAGAAACGTGACGAACGACGCAAGACTAGCGCAGGTTAAGTAGGCGGGGGCTGTTTCCCGCCGTATCGAAACCGCGCGGGTGGGAAGAACCGTCTCGTCGACCCGTTCGCTTGATTTCGATACGCCTCGAAGACTCTGCTACTCAATCAGCGCTCACTGGTCCAGTCTGCACGCAACTTTGGCGTCGTCCTGAGCCTGTCGAAGGGCTGTCGGCTACGCTGCCTTATGAAACACGTAATACGAACCGAGGAACCAATGACACAAACCAAACCCGCTGCCCGCGTCAACTACCGGGCCATGCCAGACGAAAACGGACGTTTCGGCCCCTACGGCGGCAAATACGTCCCGGAAACCCTGATGCCCGCGCTGGATGAACTGGAGGAAGCCTATCTCCAGGCCCGCAACGACAAGGATTTTATGGCCGAATTGGGCCGTCTGCAACGGACGTATGTGGGGCGGCCCACCCCCATCAGCTACGCCCGCCGACTGAGCGAGCATCTGGGCGGCGCGCAGATTTACCTGAAACGGGAAGACCTGGCCCACTCCGGCGCACACAAGATCAACAACGCCCTGGGCCAGGCCCTGCTGATGAAGCGCAAAATGGGCAAGACCCGCATCGTGGCCGAGACCGGCGCGGGCCAGCACGGGGTCGCCACCGCCACCGCAGCCGCACTCCTGGGCATCGAATGTGTGGTCTATATGGGCACGGTGGACATGGCCCGCCAGCAGCCCAACGTCTTCCGTATGCAACTGCTGGGGACCGAAGTGCGGGGCGTGGAGAGCGGCTCCAAAACCCTCAAAGACGCCATCAACGAAGCCATCCGGGATTGGGTGACAAACGTGCGCACCACCCACTACCTCCTGGGCAGCGCGCTGGGACCGCACCCCTACCCGGCGATGGTGCGGGATTTTCAGTCGGTCATCGGCCAGGAAGCCATGTGGCAGATGAAGGACGGGGAGATCGGCCCTGGACGGCTGCCCGATGTGATTGTGGCCTGTGTGGGCGGCGGCAGCAACGCCATTGGCACTTTTCATCCCTTTTTGGAATATGAAAACGTGCGGCTGATCGGCGTGGAAGCGGGCGGACACGGCATCGAAAGCGGCGAACACGCGGCCCGCTTCGCCGACCCGGAACTGGGGCGGCTGGGCGTGTTGCAGGGCACAATGAGCTATGTGATGCAGGACAGGGACGGCCAGATTGCCCTGACCCATTCCATCTCTGCCGGGCTGGACTACGCCAGTGTGGGGCCGGAACACGCCTGGCTACGGGATTTGCAGCGGGCCGAATACACCTACTGCACCGACGAGCAGGCCATGGAAGGGTTCAAGGCCCTTTGCCATTTCGAGGGGATTATCCCCGCGCTGGAGAGTGCCCACGCCATCGGCTATCTATTGGAGTTCGCCCCCACCCTGCCCAAAGATCAGGTGATTCTAGTCAATCTGAGCGGACGGGGCGACAAGGATTTGGGAACGGTTATGTCAGTGTTGGGGGGCGAACAATGAGCGGTGTGGAACGAATTCAGAAGCTTTTTGCGGATTTGAAGGCGAAGAAACAGGCGGCCTTTATGCCCTATCACGCCATGGGCTACCCAACCCGGCAGGCGTCATTGGAAGTGGTGCAGGCCCTGGCTGAAGCCGGCGCGGACCTCTTCGAGATCGGCATTCCTCACAGCGATCCCCTGGCCGACGGGCCGACCGTGCAGGCAGCGACAGACGCGGCCATCCGGGGCGGGACGACAGTGGCCGACTGTCTGGCGATGGTACGGGAGCTGCGCGCGGCGGGGGTGACAGCGCCCTTTTGTGCCATGAGCTACTACAATCCCATCCTGGCCTACGGGGAAGAGCGCTTTGCGCGGGACGCGGCCGCGGCCGGTGTGGATGGGCTGATCGTCCCGGATCTGCCGCCGGGGGAGTCGATGAAATTGGAACCTGCCTGTCGGGAGGCAGGTATCGCCACAATCTATATGCTGGCTCCCACCAGCACAGAAGCCCGCATCCGTGCAGTGACAGCCCACGCCACGGGCTTCATCTATATGGTCAGCATCACTGGTATCACCGGCGAACGAACCGAGCTCCCCCCTGACCTGGTGGATTTCGTGCAGCGGGTGCGCCGCCACACATCTTTGCCCCTGGCCGTCGGTTTCGGCATCGGCAACCGGGAGCAGGCGGCACAGGTGGCCGGAATTGCCGACGGTGTGATTGTCGGCTCCGCGCTGGTGCGAGCGGCTGGTTCGACAGCGGGCGTGGATGCGGTACGCCGACTTGGAAAGGAGTTGGCTGCGGGCGCGCATAGCTAAGAAGCAAGGTTTTGATGGCCGGACATAACAATGGTCCCATATCATTCAGCCATTTACACATTGTCTAATGGTTTACGTCGGTGCACTGCCTACGAAACCGATGTTATTCTATTCAACGCTTGGGCGCAGAAATAGTAATGTCGTATCAAGGCTGGGTTGATGAAAATCCGAGGAGTCTGGCACACCGAGAGGAGTGGCTGACTCCTCATCGATCATTCACGCTTGGCACTACAGTAGTCCAGCCAGGTGGAAATGGCGATGCTGATGCGGGCGTAGTGCGTAGTTCGTGTACCAGTTTAGCTATGACGCAGCAGAGATTTGCCGGAAAATTTCCGCCGCTCGGTAGCAGCAATGCAAGTCAGTGTTCATGCCCTAGGGGGCACAATCAGCAATGAAAAGCGGCACGCAGATTCACGCAGAAACAACTGATCTGCGCAGATTTTATCAGCGTCAATCATCTTTTTCAGCGCCATCAGCGTCCTATTTTCAGGTCAGCAGAAAATCTTGGGGGAAACTATGTCGGCTGTAATGGAGAAGGGCTATGTATTGGTGGTAGATGACGAACCGCTGCTCTGCCGAATGGTCAGCGCCATGTTACTACGCGCCGGGTATGATACACGTACCGCCATCAATGGGCAGGATGCCTTGCAGCAAGCGACGCAACAACCCCCACGTGTGATTACGCTGGATGTGATGATGCCAGATATGTCAGGTATTGAGGTAGCTCGCCACCTGCGCTCAACCCCCGAGACGGCTGGGATTCCAATTATCTTTGTGACAGCCCTGGATCGCTCGGTCTCGATGGACCTGCGCCGCTTTACGGAGGAACCGGATGTCTACCAGCTAGACAAGCCTTTCAGCCGGGCACAATTGTTGGCCCAGGTGGAAATTGCTTTGCAGTCAAAGGAAGGCCGGGAGGCCAACTAAATAAAAATACAGAGCTAAAATGTTCGGTTACCGCGCAAGACCGGGCGCAATTTTAGGGCGAGTTGCAGGGAGAAACGGGCGTCGGGGTCGTTCAGGTCCAGCCGTGTGATGGCGGCGATCCGTTCCAGGCGATAGGTGAGGGTGTTGCGGTGAATGTGTAGCCGCACGGCGGTCTGGCTCAAATTGCCGTGGCAATAGAAGAAAGCATCCAGGGTATCGACCAATTCCGCGTTGCGGTTGTCGTCGTGTTCGACCAGAGGACGCACAGTTTTGCGAAAAAAGCGGGCGGCCTCCGGGTTGCTCGACAGAGCCGTGAGCAGTTGATAGAGGCCCAGATCGCCAAAGTAGGTGACAGGCGACGCCTGCCAGGATTTGCCCATATGCCAGCTTTCTCTGGCCTGCTGCAAACTGCGTAGCCACTCGCCAGGGCTGGCTGCCGGACGCCCAATGCCGATGATAATCTGCGCTTTGGGCGCAACGGCCAACAGTTGCTTCACCAACTCACCGGCATCACTCTTAAACGCCCGACCACTCTTCAGATTATCCCCCGGCCAGAAGAGCAACACGCCTTCGTTGCGCCGACTGATAGGGATCGCTTCTTTACGGCTGGCGACAAATTGGGCCAGAACTCCATGCCAGTCAACGGCTTCCTGCACATCCACCAGCCAGGCAGTATGGGGAAGAGAGAGGTCATAGCCCAGCGATTCGCCCCGTTGCACCCAGGCCTGCTCATCGGCAATCTCACTCGCCAGCAGATCATCCACAAAAGCGGCCTGCATCCGATCCCTGGCTTCACCCACCGCGTTCTGGCGGCTCCACTCCAGTGCCGCTGCATCTGCGCCCTGGCGGGTTACCATTGTTTCCACGGTGGTGGGTTCCCCCCCGCTCTGCTCAACCGTGCGCAGGAGAAGACAGTAGCCCTGCAAACGCTCGCCGGCAATGATGGCGCTGACAACGGCCTGGGGGCAAAGAGGGTCTCCGGTCATCTTTACCAGACCCACGGCTCGATTCAAAGTGCTGGGATTTTGCGAGGCAGCCCAGGTGCGCAAAGAGGTTGGATTGGGCACACCGGCCAACACCCGTTGGCGCTGACGGTCGGGCAAATTGTCCAGACCGGCGTGGGCGGAAAGTTGGCCGTCCTCCCGCAGGAAGAAAACAGGCTGTTGGGCATAGGTATAAAGCCGATGGGCGACAGTCGTCAACCCGCCCCCATCCAATTCGATCTGGGTCAGTTCTCGCTGCAAATCAGCCGCTCTGGCCGCAATGTAGCCTTCCCGATCCACAATTAAGCGAATAATCGTGCGCTCGATTTCCAGGAGAGACACGCTGTCGGGTAGCTGAAAAAGCGGCATCCCTTCTTGCTCGGCCACGGCCACTGTATTTTCGGCCACGGGGCCACGCACCGCAATGGCCGAGACCCGGGCCTGGCGCAGACTCTGCACGACCCGATCCAACCGCATCCGGGAATCCAATTGGCGGAGATCGTCCATATCAACCAGCGCCAGTTCATTGCCGGTCAGATTGGGAAAGGCGGGGGCGCTGGGGCGCAGACTACACGCCCAACTAACCGGACGACGCAGGTGTTCGGCCCCCACAAGAATCAGGGTGTCCTGGGGCAATGCCAGACGGTAGACATCTTCGAGTGTCGCCGAATCACGCAACATTAATTTATCTCAATCGGCTTTATAAGCATCACAAAACATGAAACGTGAGGCGCGGGAACCATCGGCGTTCTCACGTTTCACGTTTCACGTTTCACAGACTCGTCATTCAGATTTTGTGGCTATTCTCTGCGTCTGCCTATTTGGACCAGGACGAGAGGGCCGCGCCCACTGTGCCGCCCCAACAGGCAAAGAAGAGCACGCCCGCCGTCTTCAGCCAACTATCTGGGTCTTGGCCAGCCACCGCACTCACTACCGCCAGACCTATAATCAGGCCCAGAAGACTGGCGATCCAGAGCTTGCCAATCGAGTGGCTGGGAGACATTGCGCCCACCACAATCGGCCATATGATCAGTGTGGAGAGCAGACCGGCCACAGCAGCGATGATACCGAAGGTTTCGCCGGGCAGGAAGATAGCAGCCACAAAGATGATAAAGCCGATGATGCCGCCGATCACTGGCTTCCAATTGCTGCCGAAACTACCCCGAGCCAGATCATATCCGATGATCGGACCGGCACCGATCAACAGACCGAGCAGGGCTGGCACGACCGGCATATCGACGGTGTAGACCATCACAGCCGCTAAGACGGCAGTGACAACGGCGGCAGCCAGGGATGAAATCCATAAATTGCTGCCAGACTTCGATGCACTCATTGCGGTCAGAGGAATCATTGGGTCTCTCCTCGCCCTGGTGGGCTGTTCTGGGAAAAGGATGGAACGATAAATCAGTTATGAGTTATCAGTGAACGGTTATCAGTCGTCGAGCCGCCTTCACTGATAACTGTTCACTGATAACTTCTTACTCGTCGTCGGGCAGGGTCTCCCACTCGTTCAGGGTCCAGCCGCCTACGCTGAGATAGAGCTTCGGTTCGTGGTTCTGGCTCAACACCAGCACCATCTCGTCTTCTTCGGTGGCAGCAATATCATCGAGCCAAACGCCCTTATCTGTCAACTCCGCCACTATTGTACCAATCCGATCCAACCCTTGCAAGGGTTCGCCATCCTGATCGGTAAAAAAGAGTACGCCGTAGAGTTCAAAATAGATGTTGTTCTCCAAATAGAGGTCCAAATCGAAGACCTGGCGCGCATCGGCCTCGGTTGGATTCTCCTCCTCGTCGGCCAGGGACTCTTCCCAGAGCGCCAGCCCCACGACTTTTTCGCCAATCACTTCCTCTTCCAACTCGTCGTAGAGTTCGTCGGTGAGACGGGTATTCATCTCAAAACCTTCGCCGTCGTCCTCCGGATCCACACCGTTTGCTTGCATTCTTCTCTCCATTCAACAAGATTATTTCTGACAAAAGTAGTCTCGAATGTTCTGAATGCTCCGTTTGGTCCTCTCTGACCATCGGGGACGCATAAGAGACTGAACATTGGAAACTGTTTACTGCTCACTCCGCTCCGGGCCGACCACAATCATCCGTGTGGGAATCGTCGTCGGTTCCTCATAGAATTGCCCGCCTGCCCAAAAATGGCTGAATTGCATGGGCAGCCCCTGATCAATAAAGAGATTCGGGCCGTTCATCACGTGAAAATGCAGATGGGGGCCAGGCGAATTGCCACTGTTGCCCACCCGCCCGATCAGCGCACCCCGACGGACCATCTGGCCTTCGTTGACGGCCAGGCTGAGCTGCTGCAAATGGCCGTAGTAGCTAAACTCCCCGTTGGCGTGGCTGATGGCAACCGCGTTGCCCAGAATGCGCCGCATATCCCCCCGCAAAATTGCCTGGTCGGGGACAGCACCGGGCAGCATATCGGGCATATCGAAGGTGGCATAGGCCACTTTGCCCCCTGCCGTGACATAGACGGGCTGATCCCAACTGTAGTGGTCGGTCAGAGAGCGTCCGTGGTCGCTGTAGGCCTGGTTGTCCGGCCCCAGTTTCACAAAATCGATGGCGAAGGGTTGGCTGTATACTTCTGATTTGTGAAAATCGCTCCAGTCGCCGGCCTGAATGGCCCACCACGCGCCTGACAACGGAAAGTGCAGATCGGTCTGCTGGGTATGGGTCACCACAGGAATCTGCAAAAGAGCCTGCACGTTTTGCCCACCGGTCAGGGATTGCGCAACCGCTGTCACATCCAAATGGGTGATCGGCTCGTAGGCGTGAAGCAGAAATTGCAGGCTGCGCAGGGCCAGCCCCGTCCCCGCGGCAACCGTCAGGTCGTCTTCCCGGGTGCGCTGGCTGATGATACGGGCAGGCCAGCGCTGCTCAAAGAGCAGCTGATGGCCGTTGTAACCTTGAAAGACCAGCCCCTTGACTGTGACATCTCCACCTTTGGCAGTAATGCCCAAATCCAGGGCAATCTCCTGCACCGGGCCGATGTTGGGAAAGGGCAATCGGTCGTAGACGGCTGCCACCAGCCGACTGGGACGGCTCTCCAATTCAAGCGCCACTGCCGGGGCGGAAGTATCCTCTAATTCAATAACAGTAGTCAAAATTGACCTTTATGTTTACCAATGGCAACAAAATAGATGTCAAATCAGTGAGTGCTGATTGAGTCTACCCGCTTGGTTTCGATACGGCTGAAAAACGCCTTCCGCTTTCTGAAGCGACTCATACTCAACCGGGGCTGGTCTAGCCAATTACCGCCCCAACTTAATCTGGTGCAGCAGCCGGGGCCGCCCCACAAGAAAGGCATCCACCTGCGCCCGCTGGGCTCCCCGACTATGACGCTCTTTGGGATGCTCGCCCCCTCTGGTCTCTCGAAAAAGCGACAAGAGCGCAAGAGCCTCATCCGGCGCAACCCGGTAGTAGCTTTCCTCGGTTTCCAGACTGTCGAGCCTCTCCCAGCGGTCAATCCAATCGTTCAGATAAAAGGTGTAACAGAGACGACAGCGCCAGAGACTGAAGGTGCGCTTGTCGTCCTTCTCGGTGGCGACGGTCAACGCGCCCAGATTGGCGATGCGTCCGTGGCAGGCCAGACAGCGTTCTGTGCCTGCGCCTACACCGCTGCGCTCCACAATTTCGCCGATTGTCGCATGGCCGAACCGTTTTGTCCCCAACCCGACCCGCATCTTCAGGGCTGACCACCAACCGGGCGATTGGGAGGATGTCTCTGCCCGGATTGGCTCAATCGCCGCCAGACCGGACAATTCGACGACCTGCCAATGCGGACACTCCATCGCCAACGCCGACTGTTCCCGGCCCATAACCGACGGCGCTGGGTTGGGGTCATTACCCACCCAGCGACATAGCCCAAGCGGGATGCCCTCTTCGTTGGCGGTTGCCAGCAGCGGCTGCCACCAGCGACAACTGCCACAGACCAGCGCCCGGTGACCTGTCGCGTTCAGCGCCTCTAGCAGCGCCGGGATGATCTGCCTGCCATCTCCACCCGCAAGCGACTGAACGGGCTGATCTTCCCAAGCGCCGTCACTTGTTTGCAGATAAATGGCGCAGCCTTCCGTCTTTCCCGGCCACAAAATTCTGGCCCAGCCCGGCGCGCTCAACCCGTCACCAGGCCCACCTTTGCGGCTCTGCACGCGGACAATGTGGGCCTGGGCCGTGCGGCTACCGGGATGGATACCGGACATCGTTTTTGTGTTGAAAAGGTGGAACGGGTTGGCATCTGTCATAGTGTCACGTCTGCACTCTATTCTACACTATTGATTGTCAGGGAGGAAAAGAGAGTGGGGATCGGGGAGCAGAGCCGGGGAATCTCTTCTGGCCCAGAGTGGCGAAGTCGCGGCCAGTCGTTCTGCCGCAAAGCTTATGGCTGACGAGGAGCACAGCTTCAGACACGGGAGCCTCGGTACTCGTCCCGGCTCAAGCGATAGAGCAGCGTGGCCGCTCCCATATGCACCACCTCCCGCTCGAAGAGAAAGCCCACCTTTTCCATCACCCGCTTGGACGCCATGTTTGTAGTCAGCGTAAAACAGACCAGTTGCTCCAACCCCAGCCGCTCGAATCCTACCTCCAGGCTGGCTGCGGCGATCTCCGTCGCTAGCCCCCGCCCCCAATAGGGCTGCAAAAAAGTGTAGCCCAACTCAATTTCCCAATTTCCACCGATTTCGATCCCTTTCAACCCGGCCCGGCCTGCCAATGCACCGCTGGCCCGGTCACGCAGCAGCCACAGACCGAAGCCATTAGTCTCCCAGTGGGCGATGTAATCCTGTAGATTCTGGCGGGTTGTTTCGTCCGAGCGCACGCCGCCGAGTGTCGCCATCACAAACGGGTTGCGGTGGATTTGGCAGAGCAGGTCGTAGTGTTCCGGGCGAAAACGCTCGGCGCTAAGTCGTTCTGTGGTGATTTTCTCGATAGATTCCATTGGTTTCTCCGTAGGCGGTTCACCCCGATCACAGCGTACACAGTTGAGCGTCCAGCCGATTTTTGCCTGGCGTCCCTGGGGTGTGCCTACCCACGGACGGTTGCTCAGAGGTGGGTCGTGGCGCACGTGCTGGCCGTGTCCACAAACCAGCACCGCCACCCAATCATCTACTTCGTCCAAGCGAAAACCGGTGATGGCCTGGTCCACTCGATTGGTTCCTTGTGTGCGGCGAAGATTGGACGCGGAACGTCCGCAAAGTGTTCCCACGCGGAGCGATGGGAACGAGTCAATAGGAATGCGCGTTCAGTGCCTATAGTAGCTGAAATGCAGTACAAAATTGATGCGGAGACAAGACATCGAAGAAGTGCTCAGGAGCAAGACCGCGCAGAAAATCACGATTGTCGGAGACGATTACCTCAATCTGACGCCACTCGCAAAATGCACCGATTTCGGCATCCCCTTTTCTCAAACCTTTCCTCTCAAAAGCTGCAATAAACTCTTTCGGGACCGGTGCAAAATCAACCTGGACGCCGAAGCGGAGCAAAAAATGATAGATCTGCTTCATGTCATAGTCAGACAGATTGCGTTCCAGCTCCCGGCGCACCTGATCGGGCAGGATGACCTCGAATTTGTCCAGGTTGAACAGAATGCGTTCACAATAGGCATCCACCCCAACGATGCCAAAAATCCAGATATTTGTATCCAGGCTAACTTTCATAACGCTCTGCCCATACCAATTCCCGAGTCTGGCGCAAACTCTCCAGAATCTCCGCTTTGCTCATCTTGGCAAATGGGTGACGTTCGCGCACACTATGCAGCCAATCCTGTAATTCGCCAGACACCGGTGTCCTTTGCAACACGACAATCTCTACCTGCTGGCTGGGAGGCAAGCCAGAAAGCCGAACAGACCCATCACGTTCTACAACTGTGTCAAAATGGTACGTCTTCATTTTCGTCTCCTCAGCCATACGGGCTGATAATCACATACAGCAATCTGCCCGAATCGCCGTTAGTATACCACAAAGCGATATCCCTAACTCGCCAGGACTGGCAGATTACAACAGAGAGAGTTGTACCTGCTCCGGTTCGGGTGGACGTTCCCGGCGGCGCGCGGCCTGGACTTCCAACAGGACAGTCTCGATGTCGCCCACAAAACGCGAGCGGGAATTCTCCATTGCCTGGCCATAGAGAAAGCGCCGTCCCGCGTGGATGAGTGCCAGCTTCTGCCGGGCACGGGTCATCCCCACGTAAAAGAGACGTCGCTCCTCCTCCACATCCACTGGCCGGGCGTTGTCTCCCGGCGGCTCATAGGGCAGCAACCCCTCCTCGCAGCCCACCACAAAGACCACCGGAAACTCCAGCCCTTTGGCCGCGTGGAGCGTCATCAGCGATACCCGGTCGGCGCGCGGGTCGTAATAGTCTGCTTCCGAATGGAGCGCAGTCGCTTCCAGAAAACGGCGCAGATCGTCGCCGTAGGGGATGGCCCGACGCAGCAGTCGCTCGATCCGTTCGCTCTCAACAGGGGAAAAACCGTCGGCTCGCTTCTCGGCCAGAAAAGCCGTCACCCGTTCGATGCGGGCGGTGAGAGGGGAAAGCGCAGCCAATTCCGTAAAAAGCGCGGCCAGGGCCGGATGTTGGGAAGCTGAGATGATGGACGGCGCGTCACTTTCTCTGATCGGCAGGGAATATTGGGAAGCCGGCGGAATCGGCAGTGCTTCTCCCCCCAGCATCCCGGCATCCCGTCCCCCATCCACTGCGTCGCGGCGCCTTTGCGGCAGACTCTTGCCAGCCACCCGCTCCCAATGCACCTGACTGCTCGGCGTGTGCAGCAGCCAAAAATAGGCCAGAATCTCCCGCACCGGCTCCTGGGCGTAGAGAGAGGTCTGCCCGACAGCCTGGAAGGGGATGCCGGAACGCTCGAAGGCTTCGATGAGCAGACGGCTTTGGCTGTTCAGCCGGTAGAGGACGGCGAAATCCCCAAAGGCCCAGTTGACCGGCTTTGTGTCGTCCTCCACCCGGCCCGAATCGAGGGAGAAGTAGCTGGTCCCACCCATCAACTGCTCGATCTGGTGTACCACATACTCGGCTTCGGCTTTGTCCGTAAGGGCGCGGTAGATGTCTAGCTTCACCTGCTGGGTGAATTCGGAAAAAATCTCCTGGCTGGCTCGCTCCGGGTTGCAGGCGATGACCTGCCGAGCCGCCTCCAGAATGGCCTGGGCCGAACGGTAATTCTGACGCAGATGCAGGGTTGTCGCGCCGGGGTAGTCGCTGGGGAAGGAGGCGAAGTAGCGGTAATCCGCGCCCCGGAAGCCGTAGATGGCCTGGTCGGGATCGCCGATGGCCGTGAGCCGCTGACCGTCGTCTGCCAGCAGTTGGAGCAGTCGGTGTTGGGCCGGGTTCACGTCCTGATACTCGTCCACCGCAATCCACTGGAAGCGCGACCGCATTGCCGACAGAATATCCGATTTTTTCTCCAACAGCTCGACGGTACGCGCGATCAGATCGTCAAAGTCCAGGGCGTGGCTCTCTGCTAACGCCGCTGTGTAACGCTCCAGTAGTTCGTCTTGGTTCGTCTGCCGTCCGCCGTCTACCGTCCGATTCTTCAGTGCAGAGATCGCCTCCAATGCCTCCCCCACCTCCCGCGCGCTCAATTCCGGCCAGGCCCATTTTGCCAGGAGCAGCCGGGCCTCCTCGTCCAGAATCACAAAATCCACGGCCAGGCCGATGGCGTGGCCGTGCTCGCGCAGGAGCAGAGCGCCCAGGGCGTGAAAGGTGCAGACGGTCATTTGGCCCGCAACGGCATCCCCCAGCAGATGGGCCAGCCGCTCACGCATCTCAGCGGCGGCTTTGTTAGTGAAAGTAATCGCCAGAAGCGACGCCGGTGGGACGGCCCGCTCCCACACCAGCCAGGCCAAGCGCACCGCGACCGTGCGGGTCTTGCCTGTGCCCGGCCCTGCCACAATCACCAGTGGGCCTGCGTCGTGGGTGGCCGCGGCGCGCTGGGCGTCGTTGAGAGCGGCCAGCCAGCCGGACAGGGAGACTGGCGGAAGGGGAGAAGGGGAGAGGGGAAGTGGCGCGTCCTCGCCTATCCCTTCCGCTCTGCTCTGCGACCCCTGCGCTTCTTCCCCCCTCTGCGCCTCTGCGCCTCTGCGCCTCTGCGTTGAAATATCTTCCCCCCGAAACAGTCCCCCCTGCACCGTTGCCAGCCTGTCGGCCTCGTCCCGGAAGAGACGGATGACGCCGTATTCGCCGTCATAGCCCCCCTGGGCCTGGACATCCCCGGCCCGCATCCGGCGGATGGCTTCGGCCAGGAGCGGCCCACCAGCGCCGTCGATTTCCTCCGGGGGAATCTGCCGCAGAATCGCCAGTTCGGATCCCAGCCGTTCCAGCAGACCGAAATATTGGGCTTGCACCCGTTTGCTGGCTGGCCCCACCCCTTCAATCTCCCCAAGAATTTCGGGCAGGGGGATGAGATTCTCGAAGGGATGGCTATAAGCAGGCCGGTAGCCGAGGGGTCGATCCGCCAGTTCTTCGATGCGGTGCAGGGTTCCAACTGTCACCGGCTTGCCGCAGACAGAACAGAGGCCGTTGTGTTCAACCGTCACGGGCGGCTCCCAGGCAATCCCACATTTGCGGTGGCCGTCGTAGTGATACTTGCCCTCCTCCGGGAAGAATTCCAGCGTGCCCAGAAATTGGCCGGGATCGCCGCTTTTGAGCGCAGCAAAGAGGGCGTCGTAGCTCAATTCGGTGTTGAAGAGAGTCGCCTCGCGGGCCAGTTTGGGCGGGGAATGGGCGTCTGAATTGGAGACGAGTGTGTAGCCGTCCAGACCGGAGAGTCGCCAGTTCATCGGCGGGTCCGAGGAGAGGCCGGTCTCCAGGGCGAAGATGTGGGGTGTAAGATCGCCAAAGCACTCCTCCACCGAATCGAAGCCGGATTTGGAGCCGAGCATGGAAAACCAGGGGGTCCAGATGTGGGCGGGGATCAGATGGCAGCGGGCGTCGGTTTCCAGGGCGATTTCGAGCAGGTCCCGGCTGTCCAGGCCGAGAATCGGGCGGCCATCGGCGCGGATATTGCCGATCTTTTCCAGGGCGGCCTGCAAGCGGGCGAGTGCATCCAGGGAAGGCGCAAAGACGACGTTGTGGACTTTGCGGGTGGCGTCGTGGCGCTTGTAGATGTTGGAGATTTCCCCGGCCAAGAGGAAACGGACCGTCCCCCGACAGGCCGCGGGCACGTCCCCAGCCACTGCCGCCGCGTATTCATCTTTCAGCCGAAACAGGCCCTCTTCCGCCGGTGCCAGCTTTTCCCGCATCTCCGCCAGCCAGCCGGGATGGGCGATGTCACCCGTGCCGACGACATTGACCCCCTTCAACTGGGCCCATTTCCAGAGATGCTCGAAGGTCAGGTCGGGGCTGGTGGCCCGGCTGTAGTGGGAGTGGAGGTGGAGATCGGCGGTGAGGTGCATAGGATTGGGGATCAGGGATTGGTGATTGGGGACTGGAAAGACTGGGACGCAGATGAACGCAGAAACAACTGATTGCGCAGATTTTTATCAGTGTTTATCCGTGTTCATCAGTGGCTAATTTCAAATCAAAAACGTGGGAAACGGAAACGCAGGGGCCAACGGTAGCGCAGGGCCGCGCCGGCGGGGTTGGGTTTCATATGGATACGTCCAGTGATCCACCAGGAGAGAAGGATGATCAGGCTGCCCACAGCGAAGATGACCGTGTCTTCCACGCCCAGACGCAGCAGCCAGGCTCCGATGAAGGGGGTGATCGCCCCGCGCAGTCCGATGACTGTTGCCTGCACAGCCGCGTACTCCACCACTTTGTCAGGCTCCGCCAACGAGATGGATGTGTTGATCAGCCCTAAATCCACCCCGGCAGAGATGATGCCCTGGGCGATGAAAGCGGGCAGGAGCATCCAGATGTTTGTCGCCCACATATAGGAAAGC
Source organism: Litorilinea aerophila (assembly GCA_945905745.1). Lineage (GTDB taxonomy): Bacteria > Chloroflexota > Anaerolineae > Caldilineales > Caldilineaceae > JACQGT01. The sequence goes on along the minus strand of CAMDQF010000073.1, from coordinate 2,762 downwards.
GGCACACAGACGGCAATGAGCAGATTGATGCGCATCACCCACAGCCCGCCCCGTTTGTCCACAGCGCCGCCCCAATAGAGAAAACCCAGCAGCCAGAAGATCGATTGAGCCAGACCGAGTAGACCGATTTGGGTATAGGAAAGATGCAGCCGATCCACCTGCACAACCGGGTAGAGGGCAAAGCCAAGCAGCGCACCCAGGCCATAGACAGTGAAACTTAGCAGGTGCAGGGCAAAAGGGCGGTTGGTGCGTACAATTGCCAACAGCCCGGCCATTGTCTTTGTCTGGCGCGGCGGCAGCGGACCCTCGTTGACCTCAATGCGGTTGAAAAAGACGGTGGACAGAATGCCCATCAGCCCGGCCAGGGGAAAGAGAATCTGGTGACCCCAAATATCCAACGCCCAGCCGGCCAGGGGTGTAATGGCGACAACGGCTATAGTCATGCCTAGTCGGGCGAGGGCCAGGATTTTGCCACGGATTTCTTCCGGGTAGATGACCTGGACAATGCGGGTATAGGCCGGCGAGGGGAAGGCTTCCAGAAACCAGAAAAGGCCGATAAGCAGCACCAGCCAGGGAATCTGCTGGACCAGACCCACGAAGAGAAAGATAGACCGGGCCGCATACCAGCAGGCCACAGCAAAGCTTTTCGTGCGGCGGCGGCGCATGAGCACAATGCTGAAGGAGGTGAGGATCGATCCCAGATAGGTTAGGGAGGTGTAGAGGGCCAGCATCTCCGTAGACGCGCCCAGATTACGCAGGACGACGGGAATAAACTGAAGGGCCGCGCCGAAAAAGACGCCGTAGGCGATCGCGCCCCACAGGTCCAGTAGGGCGTTGCGGCGGACAAGCGGCTCCGCGCTGCGCAGATAGGCGGGCAGGAATGAGCGGGCAGGCGAAGGGTTGTGTGCAGACAAGGCAGCGATCCATTGGAGAAGTGAAATGTCACGGCTCGTCTATTGTCACAGCAAAGGAGGGAAAGTGGCAAGTTGCGGGTTGCAAGTTGCAGATTTGCAGATGTTCGGGGCGTTTTTGTGGCAGCGGAAACCACTTTGTGGCTCGTTGACAGGCGCGAAAGGCGGGAGTACAATTGGGCCAATCGAATCGGGAAGGGAGTACGGAAAATCTGGAAAATTTCGATATCTCTTATCAGCCTCAATAGAGGCAATTCCCATCCTTGCAATGTAAACCAGGAAGGCGGCAGATATGGCGCGTGACGAAGCTTATCGCACAGCAGAGCAGAAAATTGAAGAGGCGCGGCGATCGGGGGCAACAGAACTTGATCTCAGTGGCATAAGCCTTACCGAACTGCCACCAGAACTTTGGAATCTCAGGAATCTAAAAGTTCTGAAATTGGGTTATGAATACACAGGAACAAAAAACCAACTCACCCAAATTCCCGCAGAGATTGGCAACCTCACACAGTTGCAGGCGCTGGATATCTCCCACAACCAACTGACGGCGCTGCCAGAGTGGCTGGGACAACTCACCCAGTTGCAGTCGCTGAATCTCTTCGGCAACCAACTGACGACATTGCCAGAGTGGCTGGGACAACTCACGCAGTTGCAGTCACTAAATGTCTCATACAACCAATTGAACGCGCTGCCTAAGTCATTGATCAAATTTAGACAGTTGCAATCATTGGTACTTTCCGGCAACCCTGCAATAGTATTGCCAAAATGGTTAGGACAACTCAGTCAGTTAAAGTCGCTAGACCTCACCAGCCACTATAATTTGAAGGTGTTACCTGAGTGGCTTGGTGAACTTACTCAACTACAGTCGTTGGTTATTCGCCACACCAACCTGGAGAATTTACCTGAGTGGTTTGGCGAATTCATCCATTTGCAATCGCTTGATATTTCAATTAACCCATTGGTGCCTCTTCCGGAGATACTAGTAAAACTTATCCGATTACAGTCGCTTACGGCTAAACATAACAACTTAAGATTGCTACCAGATTGGTTAGTACAACTTCCACTATTACAGCATCTAGATTTTGGATATAACAAGGTTAATGATATTCCCCTTGTTCTGAATAAACTTGAGCATCTAATAACACTAGACCTCAACGGCAACCCCCTCAATCCTGAACTTGCTGAAGCCTATAAACAAGGTTTCGATGCCGTCAAAGTCTACCTGCGCGCCAAAACTGAAGCGCAAATCATGCTTAATGAAGCCAAACTGATTCTCGTCGGCGAAGGCGAAGTGGGCAAAACCTGTTTAGCGGATGCCTTAGAGGGCATAGCCTGGCAGGAGCACGAGACCACGCATGGCATCAGGATCAGACCGATTCAGGTGACAGACCCTGACAGCGGTTCAGAGATTACACTCAACGGCTGGGATTTTGGCGGTCAACGTGTTTACCGCCCCACCCACCAGTTGTTTTTCAGTTCACCCGCTGTCTATCTTGTGGTCTGGAAGCCCCGGGAAGGTCCCCAACAGGGCTTTGTCAAGGAATGGATTCAACTGGTCAAGCGTCGTGAGCCAGACGCAAAAATTCTGGTCGTCGCCACCCACGGCGGCCCTGGCGGTCGTCAGCCCGATATTGACCGCCAGGAACTCTGGGATCTCTTCGGCAAGGAGACGGTGCTGGATTTCTTCTTTGTGGATAGCAAACCCGGCCTTGGTCATCGTTTCGGCCAAACTAGCCTAGAAGGCTAAGTTGGCGGCATAATTGAAGTAAAAAACGAGGCAAAGGCGATGCAAAAAAACAGGAACGAATTGAGACAGCCAACAAGACAACCGAGTATGAAGCCATGCTCAAC